>JAHJXZ010000025.1 GCA_018827205.1 Gammaproteobacteria bacterium
CCCCCCACTTTCCAATTTGCGCCAGAGCAGGCGCACCGAAGCCTTGCGTACCAAAGCGCAGCGGTACAGGCGAATTTCCAGCGGCACCTGCCACTGCTCATTACCGCACACCACCAACTCGCCTCGCGCCAGCTCGGCAGTCACTGATAAGCGCGGCACCCACGCCACGCCCATACCTTGTAACGCCATGCTTTTCAGGCTGTCGGCCATCGCCGTTTCGTACACCGTGGTCGAACGCAGCGCGCGTTGACGCAGCAGCAAATTCACCGAGCGCCCGAGAAAAGCGCCAGCGGTATAAGCCAGCAGCGGCACGCTCTGACCACTGTTGAGATCAAACAGCGGCGCGCCATCCTCAGCCACGGCACAGACCGGCAACATCTCGGTACGGCCCAGGTGCAACGAGGGAAATATCTCCGGATCCATCTGTAGCGCAGCGTCCGGGTCGTAGTAGGCAAGAATCAGATCGCAAGCGCCTTCGCGTAGCGAGTGCACCGCCTCACCGACGTTAGTGGCAACCAGCCGAGTGGTCAGCGGTAAACCCTCACGGCGCAAACGGGCAATCCACTCGGGGAAAAAGCCCAAAGTCAGCGAGTGCGCAGCGGCGATTTGCATCACCTCACCCTGCTGACCTTCGAGGTTATGCAGGTGACGCACCACTTCGCCCAGCTGCTCGACCATGCTCCTTGCCGTGACCAGAAACAGCTGGCCAGACTCGGTCAGCTCGACCGGCGTGCAGCTGCGATCCACCAGGGTCAGGCCGAGCATATTTTCCAGGCTGCGAATACGCCGACTGAACGCCGGCTGGGTAACGAAGCGCTTTTGCGCCGCCTGGGAGAAACTGCGGGTGGCGGCCAGGGTGACAAAGTCTTCCAGCCATTTGCTTTCGAGGTTCATCGTCACTCCTGCCTATGTAGGGTAGATAACGCTGTTTTTATCCACCCGCCTGACCACATACGGTGTGGTGGAGGGGTAACGCGCCTCCACCCTACGTCCGCCGACAATTCGGCGTCACGCCAACGTTATGCCGATTATGCATGACCCAGCGTTTAACAGCATTGGCCAGTATCAGGCCGCACCCCATAACCTACGGGACATCGCGGCATATGCCGCATTTCCTGAGATGACCTTGATCATGTCCGCTGCTGCATCCACTCGCCTCGAAAAAGACCTGCTCGGCACCCTCGACGTCCCGGCTGACGCCTATTACGGCATTCAGACCCTGCGCGCCGTGCAGAACTTCCGCCTGTCCGGCGTGACGCTGTCGCATTACCCGAAACTGGTCGTGGCCCTGGCCATGGTCAAGCAGGCGGCCGCCGACGCCAACCGCGAGCTGGGCCACCTGTCTGCCGCCAAGCACACCGCGATCAGCACTGCCTGCGCACGCATCATTCAAGGCGAGTTCCACGATCAGTTCGTGGTCGACATGATTCAAGGCGGGGCCGGCACCTCGACCAACATGAACGCTAACGAAGTCATCGCCAACATCGCCCTCGAAGCCATGGGCTTTGAGAAAGGTGACTACAAGCAGCTGCACCCGAACAACGACGTGAACATGGCGCAGTCGACCAACGACGCCTACCCAACCGCCATCCGCCTCGGCCTGCTGCTCGGCCACGACAGTCTGCTCACCGCGCTGGACAAGCTGATCCAATCGCTGTCGAAAAAGCAGCTGGAGTTCAGCCATGTGCTGAAGATGGGCCGCACCCAGTTACAAGACGCCGTGCCGATGACCCTCGGTCAGGAGTTCCGCGCCTTCGCCACCACCCTGAGTGAAGACCTGCAACACCTCAAGCTGCTCGCCCCAACCCTGCTCACCGAAGTGAACCTGGGCGGCACCGCGATTGGCACCGGGATCAACGCTGATCCGCAATATCAGCTGCTGGCGGTCAAGCGCCTGGCGATCATCAGTGGCCATCCGCTGACGCCGGCCGCCGACCTGATTGAAGCTACCTCGGACATGGGCGCCTTCGTGCTGTTCTCCGGCATGCTCAAGCGCACCGCAGTCAAGCTGTCGAAGATGTGCAACGACCTGCGCCTGCTGTCCAGCGGCCCGCGCACCGGGATCAACGAGATCAATCTGCCGGCACGCCAACCGGGCAGTTCGATCATGCCCGGCAAGGTCAACCCGGTCATCCCGGAAGCGGTCAATCAGGTGGCCTTTGAAGTGATCGGCAATGACCTGGCCCTGACCATGGCAGCCGAAGGCGGCCAGCTGCAGCTCAACGTGATGGAGCCGCTGATCGCCTACAAGATCTTCGACTCGATCCGCCTGCTGACCCGCGCCATGGATATGTTGCGCGAGCTGTGCATCGACGGCATCACCGCCAACGAAGAACGCTGCCGCGAGCTGATGGAAAACTCCATCGGCCTGATCACCGCCCTCAACCCTTACATCGGCTACGAAAACGCCACGCGCATCGCCAAGGTCGCGCTGGAAAGTGGTCGCAGCGTGCTGGAATTGGTGCGCGAGGAGAAGCTGCTGGGCGACGCCGAGCTGGCCGACATCCTCCGTCCCGAAAACATGATCGCGCCACGTCTGGTACCGCTAGCAGGCTGATCAACAGAGCAATACAACGCGCCGCTTCCGCAAGGACCGGCGCGTTTTTTTAGCCATGTATCAGGCCTTGATGCCGGGTACAGAGTTTGCCGCCCTGCCTAGTGGGCGGCACCGCTCAAGGCTGCATAGACAGCCCCACAATAACGATAATCCGGGTGATAACCATGAGTCAGAGCACTACCTTTTCCTTAGGCTTCCTGCGGCGCATGCCGCTGTGGCAGCAAATCCTGATTGGCCTTGGCCTCGGCGTACTTACCGGTATGCTGTTCAAGGCCGACGCACTGGTGCTCGCGCCCATTGGCACGCTGTTTCTCAATGCGATCAAGATGCTTATCGTGCCGCTGGTGTTTGTTTCGCTGGTGGCCGGTATTACCGCCATGAGTGACAGCGCCAAACTCGGCCGCATCAGCGTTAAAACCATTGCTATCTACCTGGTCACTACCGCATTTGCGGTAAGCATTGGCCTGCTGTTCGGTGCCCTGTTTGCGCCAGGCGAAGGCATGAACATGGTCGCCAGCGGCATCCAGGAAACCAAGCAGGCACCCTCGCTGGTGCAGATCCTGGTTGGCCTTGTGCCGACCAATCCGGTAACAGCGTTCGCCGAAGGCAATATTCTGCAGATCATCGTGTTCGCCATCGCCCTGGGTGTGAGCATGAACCTGATTGGCGAAAAGGCCGCGCCGGCAGTCAAGCTGTTCGACAGCCTGGCCGAAGTCTTCTACAAACTCACCGACCTGGTGATGCGCTGCGCGCCTATCGGCGTGTTTGCCCTGATCGCCGGTGTGGTCGCCTCCCACGGCATTGAAGTGTTGCTGCCATTGGCCAGCGTAATCGGCGTCATTTACCTGGCCAGCATCGCCCATATGCTGCTGGTGTATGGCGGCCTGCTGGCCATGCTCGCGCGCCTCAGCCCGCTGCGTTTTTTCAAAGGTGTAGCGCCAGCACTGGCCGTGGCCTTCAGCACCTCAAGCAGCGCCGGCACCCTGCCGGTGTCGATTGAATGTGCGCGCAAGAACCTTGGCGTATCGCAAGGTGTGGCCGGTTTCGTGCTGCCGGTAGGTGCCACCATCAACATGGATGGCACCGCTATCTATCAAGGTGTATTGGCGCTGTTTATTGCCCAAGCCTTCGGCGTCGACCTCAACGGCGGCCAGTACCTGATGATTATCCTCACCGCTACCCTGGCCTCGATCGGCACCGCCGGCGTACCGGGCGCGGGACTGATCATGCTTGGTCTGGTACTGACTTCGGTGGGCTTGCCGCTGGAAGGCGTGGCACTGATTGCCGGTATCGACCGCATCCTCGATATGGCCCGTACCACGGTGAATGTGGCCGGTGACCTGATGACCACCACCCTGGTGGGCAGCAGCGAGAAGGAACTGGATCGCGACATCTACAACAGCGATAACGCGCAATAACGCGACGCTGCTCACGGGCAACACCCGCACACGGACGTGCGGGGCTTTTGCGCCAACCCGGCGCAGCGGCACTGCCGGCAGGACCCGGCAGCCAACGAGATGCCTATCGGCATCCAGGGCATACCAATAAAAACAACCACACAGGGTGACCCCATGAACGCATTCGACCCCAGTCGTCTCTCTCCGCCAGGCAGCAGGCCATCCCCGCTGCCCTAGTGCCTGAATAGCCCGTTCAGTCGGCGCGGTGGCGAATCCTCCTGCGGCGGTTTATGGCATGCCATTAGCCGTCGCGGGGTTTCTGTGTCGGCGCACAACCCTCGCCACCGACCGACTGCACAGGCTCCCAGCACACGGAACACCCGTGCCGTCCGCCAGCGTCGCCCTACCCGGGCGGCGCTGCGGCGTCATCATCATTAATCCCCCGATAAATACAAAAAAGGGAGAGACTCCATGCTCGATATTCTCAATGACCTGATCTGGAGCAAGCTGCTGATCGTGATGCTGATCGGTCTTGGCTTGTACTTCACCATCGCCTCGCGTTTCGTCCAGTTTCGTTACTTTGGCAGCATGTTCCGTATCCTTGGCGAGGCCTTTGAACGCCAGCCGGGTCAACTCAGCTCGTTCCAGGCACTGATGCTCTCGGTGGCAGGTCGTGTCGGTGCCGGCAACATCGCCGGTGTATCCGTCGCCATCATGCTCGGTGGCCCTGGCGCAATCTTCTGGATGTGGGTCGTAGCACTGGTCGGCATGGCCACCAGCTACTTCGAGTGTTCCCTGGCGCAGCTGTACAAGCGCCGTGAAGACGACGGCACCTACCGTGGTGGCCCGGCCTTCTACATTCAGCACGGCCTCGGCCAGCGCTGGTTGGGCATCGTCGTATCGATCCTGCTGCTGGTGACCTTCGGTTTCGGCTTCAACGCCGTGCAATCGTTCACCGTGGCCAGCTCGATGCACGACACCTTCGGCCTGCCGACCTATGCCAGCGGCGCGATTCTGACCGTGGTAATGGGCCTGATCATCTTCGGTGGCATCAAGCGCATCGCCAAGTTTGCTGACGTACTGGTACCGGTGATGGCCTTCTCTTACATCGCCATGGCGCTGTTCGTAATCGGCAGCAATGTTGACGCCATCCCGGCCACCTTGGTGATGATCGTTAAGAGTGCCTTCGGTCTGGAGCCAGCATTTGCCGGCGGTATCGGCGCGGCAATCCTGATGGGCGTGAAGCGCGGCCTGTTCTCCAACGAAGCAGGTCTCGGTAGTGCACCAAACGTCGCGGCTGTTGCCGAGGTCAAGCACCCGGTTGCACAGGGCATCGTGCAGTCGCTCAGCGTATTTATCGACACCATCATCCTCTGCAGCTGCACCGCGCTGATCATCCTGCTGTCCGGCGTGTATCAGCCGGGCACCGAGATGGCCGGCGTCGTGCTGACCCAGACCGCTGTCGCCAGCGTCGTCGGTGAGTGGGGCCGGGTGTTCGTTACCGTGGCGCTGCTGCTGTTTGTGTTCACCACCCTGATTTACAACTACTACCTCGGCGAAAACGCCCTGGGCTTCTTCAGCAAGAAGCGCGGCCTGGTGGTGGTCTACCGTGTGCTGGTGGTGGCGTTGGTCCTCTGGGGCTCGGTACAGGATCTCGGTACGGTGTTCGCCTTCGCCGATGTGACCATGGGCCTGCTGGCCATCTGCAACCTGGTCGCCCTGGTGCTGCTGTTCAAGGTTGGTCTGCGCCTGATGCGCGATTACGACAGCCAGATCAAGGCCGGCGTTGAGTCGCCGGTGCTCGACGCGAAGAACTTTGCCGACCTGGATCTAGACCCCGCTGTCTGGCAGCACACGCCAAACCAGCCCCCGCTCAACGCGCACCAACAGCGTTGATCTGAATACGCCCAGGCCCTTGGCCTGGGCGTTGTTGTTTATGTCATAGGCCCCGCGCGGCCAGTTGGCAGGCGCGGGACTCTCCGTACAAGTGGAGTGCCAGACCATGCGTCATTTCCTTTGCACCGCGCTGTTGTCCTGCCTGCTGTTCAGCCCCCTTAGTCAGGCGCAGTTGCCGCCTGACTACAAGATGGTGCTGCTAACTGAAAACTTCCCACCCTTTAACATGGCCGAGAACGGCAAAAACTTCGCGCGCGACGCCAATATCAAGGGCATCAGCGCCGATATCGTGCGCGAGATGTTCAAGCGCGCGGGCATCGATTACAGCCTGACCCTGCGCTTCCCCTGGGACCGCATCTACCAACAGACCATGACCAAAGCCAACCACGGCCTGTTCTCCACCTCCATGAGCGAAGCGCGCAAGCCGCTGTTCAAGTGGGTCGGCCCGATTGCCCAGTATCAGAGTGTGCTGGTCGGACGCACAGGCCAACACCTAGTCGTTGCTAACCTGGAGTCGGCAAAAACCTATCGCATCGGCGCTTACCAGAGCGCGGCCGTCAGCCAACACCTGGAGCGTCTGGGCTTCACCACGCAGAACGCCCTGCGCGACCAGGAAAACATCCGCAAGCTGCAACGTGGGCAGATTGACCTGTGGGCCACCTCCGATCCGGTCTGGCGCGTCTATGCACGTGAGCAGGGCGTCAGCGACCTGGAAGTCGTGCTCAGTTTCAACACCTCAGAGCTGTACCTGGCACTCAACAAAGACACCCCCGACGAAGTTGTCACACGCCTGCAAGCGGCGTTGGAACAGATGCGTACAGAAGGTTTCGGCCGTTGCGCCCAGCACCCGGAGCAGTGCTAAACCCCACGCCCCGAGCCTGCCACGTCCAGATGCCAAGCCTTACGCAGTTGTTGTAAGGCTTGGCCAATCTTCGCCTCGGGGACTGCAGCAAAGCCCAGCACCAGGCCCGCGCGCGCATCCTCGGGGGTGGCGCTGTCCGGCAGCCAATAACTGCTTAGCCCGTTCAACTCAACGCCGACGCGCTCAGCGGCGGCGATCAGTTGGCGCTCGCGGGGCAGGCTGTCGACCCGCACGCACAGGTGCAAACCGGCCTCCACCACCGGCAGTGGCGCGCAGCCCGGCACGTCAGCAGGCCATCCTGCCAGCAGTGCATCACGCCGACTGCGCGCGGCCGCGCGCATGCGGCGGATATGCCGCTGGAAGTGCCCGGCAGCGATAAATTCAGCCATCACCGCCTGGGTACCGATTTCCGAATGACGCATGTCCACCGCGCGGCGCTGGGCAAAGGCCTCCGCCAATGCCGGCGGCAGCACCAGATAACCGAGACGCAGCGCCGGAAAGGCGATCTTGCAGAAGGTGCCGACGTAGAGCACCCGGCCCTGCCGGTCGAGGGCGGCGAGCGGTGCCAATGGCGTGCCGCTGTAGCGGTATTCGCCGTCGTAATCGTCCTCGATGATCAGGCCGTCATTTCGCTCGGCCCACTCCAGCAACTCCAGGCGCCGCGCCAACGACAGGGTGACGCCGGTGGGATACTGATGCGACGGCGTCAGGTAGACCAGCCGACAGCCCTCAACCTGCGCCAACGCGGCGGTATCCAAGCCATCAGCATCCACCGCCACGCCGCATAACTGCGCGCCAGCCACCGCCAAGGCATGACCCGCAGCGCGGTAACCGGGGTTCTCCACCGCCACCCGATCACCCGGCGTCACCAATAACTGTGCGCACAGGCTGATGGCTTGCTGAGCGCCGCTGGTGACCACAATCTGCGCCGGATCGCAGTGCAAGCCACGGCTGTTGCGCAGGTAGGCGGCGATCAACTCGCGTAATTGCCAGTCGCCGGCCGGGTCGCCATAACCCAGCCGCGCCGCCGAGGGTTTGCGCCAGAAGCGCGCCGACAAACGCGCCCAGGTCTCGAACGGAAACAGATCAAAGGCCGGCACGCCGACGCGAAACGCACGTGGCGGACCGCTTAGCGGTGGGCTCAGGTGATGTTGCTGCAGCCGCTTTAGCGCAGCACTCTGCGCCACCGGCTTAGTCGCCAACGGCACGGGGCGGCTGACCGCACTCAGCTCAGCAACGTACGTGCCATCACCCGTGCGACCTTCGATATAACCCTCGGCGTAGAGCTGGTCGAAGGCACGGGTCACGGTGTTGCGGGAAATCGCCAATAGCTGCGCCAAGTCGCGACTCGCCGGCAGCCGCGTGCGGCTTTGCAGGCGACCATCAAGGATGCGCTCACGCAACGCCTGATACAGCTGACGCGCCAGCCCCTGCTGCGGGTCGAGGCGGATACCGGAGAGGTCCACCGGTAATGGCGGTACAGACGCGGCAGGCATAGAAATTGGCTCCAACGAAGTCGCAAGAAATGGATCTTACAACAGACCAATACACCACCTAGCATGGCTCCATCTCGCCAGGAGCTTACCTATGTACACGCCCGCCGCCTTTCGCCAAGACGACCTTGCCACGCTGCATGAGCAGATGCGCGCCTGCCGCCTGCCCACACTCGTCAGCCACGGCAGCCAGGGCTTGCTCGCCAGTCACCTACCGCTGCTGTTAGTGCCTGACGAAGGTGAGTACGGCACGCTCTACGGTCACTTCGCTCGCGCCAACCCACAGTGGCGCGACCTGGCCGAAGACAGCGAAGTGCTGGTGATTTTTCAGGGGCCGGAGGCCTACATCAGCCCGTCGTGGTACGCCGCCAAAGCCGAGCACGGCAAGGTGGTGCCGACCTGGAACTACATCAGCGTGCAGGCCCATGGCCGCGCTGAGGTATTCGACGACGCCGAGCGCTTGCTGCAACTGGTCAGCCGCCTCAGTGCCCTGCATGAGGCCGACCGCCCACAACCCTGGGCGGTGAGTGATGCGCCGCGTGAGTACATCGACAGCATGCTGCGCGCGATTGTCGGCTTCGCCCTGCCGATTCAGCGCATTGAAGGTAAATGGAAACTCGGGCAGAACCGCAGCAGCGCCGATCAAGTCGGCGTACGTGAGGGCCTGACCGCCAGCAGCGACGCGCGCGACCGCGAGCTGGCAGCACAGATGCGCAACGATCACACAGCCAAGGAGGCCTTATGAACATTGAAATTCGCCCAATCAGCGCCGCTGACCACGCAGTCTGGCTGCCGTTGTGGCAGGGCTACCTGCAGTTTTACCAAAGTGAGTTGCCCGCCGAGGTCAGCGCCACAACCTGGCAACGCTTTCTCGATCCGAGCGAACCCACCCATGCAGCCCTGGCCTGGTGTGACGGTCAGGCTGTGGGCCTGGTGCAGTGGATTTTCCACCGATCCAACTGGTCGGTGGAGCACAGCTGTTACCTGCAGGATTTGTTTGTCACCGGCGGCCTGCGCGGCAGCGGTGTCGGTCGCCAGTTGATCGAGCATGTCTATGCTCAAGCCCGCGCCGCCGGCGCTTCACGGGTGCACTGGCTGACCCACGAAAGCAACACAGACGCCATGCAATTATACGAGCGCATCGCCGAGCGTTCCGGATTTCTGCAATACCGCAAACTCTTCTAATAGGACCGCCCCATGAGCCTTACGCCGCACCTCAACTGGACAGCCGCTGCCGCGCCCAGCCACGACACTCTGCAAGGGCGCACTGTGCGCCTCGAAGCGCTGGACCCGGCACGCCATGGCGACGACCTGTGGCAAGCCCTGCAAGGACCGGACGCCGACCCGCTGCTCTGGGATTACCTGCCCTACGGCCCCTTCAATGAACGCGCCGACTTCGATGCCTGGCTCAGCCGCAATGCCGCCAGCCAAGACCCGCTGTTCTTCGCGGTGGTCGAACAACGCAGCGGAAAGGTGCAGGGCGTACTCAGCTACCTGACGATTGCCCCGCAGCATGGCAGCATCGAAATCGGCCACATCTGCTACGGCCGCGTGATGCAGCGCAGCGTACAGGCCACCGAAGTGATCTACCTGCTGGCCAAGCAGGCCTTCGACAACGGCTATCGCCGCCTGGAGTGGAAGTGCAACAACGGCAACGCGCGCTCCAAGCGTGCCGCCGAGCGCTTCGGCTTTAGCTACGAAGGGCTGTTTCGTCAGCACATGGTGATCAAAGACCGCAACCGCGACACCGCCTGGTATTCGATCATCGATAGCGAATGGCCGGCCCTGGCCACCAGCTATGAGCGCTGGCTGTCACCCGATAATTTCGACGCCAATGGCCGACAGCTCAGCGCACTGCGTCACTGACCGATACCTCGATCTCACACAGAGCGACTGTCACCGGGCTGGATCAGCTGTAACGATCCAGCTAGGCGCAACGCTGTTATTGCCATTCCAGCAACAGTGTCTTGCTCACCCGCTACTGTTTGCCGTGCCGCCTCAGACCTAGAGTGGCCACCTCCCGGTAACTGAGCGAATCGAGTGTGGCCATGAAGACTCACGTACAGAGCATCACCTACAGCCTACTAACAGCGCTCCTGCTGACTGCCGGCCAAACCCAGGCGGCACTGGACAGCGCCAGCACTAGCCGTTTACAGGCGCTGGAAACGCAACCCGAATTAGCCGGGGCGCTGATTTATCGCGGCACCACCTATGCGCTGGCGGAGCCTGATGGGCAACCCTTGTTCCGCTATGAGCGGCGCTTGCTGACCGGGCCAACAGGCCTGACCGCGGCGCACCTGACCCGTAATCCAGAAGGTCAGTTGCTGATCACTGAAACCGCGCAGGCCAGCGATGATTACCAGTTGCAGCGGTTCACGACGCAGAACCGCCAGTCGGGTTTTAGCGGTGCCGTTGAGGTCAGCGATGATGGCCGGACGCTGCACTACCTGCTGAATGACAATGGCGACGTCAGCCGTGCCGAAGAATCGCTTGATGCCCCGGCAGTCACTGGGCCCACCTTGCACGGCTTTATTTTGAGCCACTGGTCACAGCTGCAAGACGGGCAAGAGGTGCCGATCCGTTTCGTCGTGCTCAAGGAGAAGCAGACTTACGGCTTTACCGTACGCCTGGAGCAACACTCGGCCAGCGAAACCCGCTTCACGATTACCCCGAGCAACCTGCTGATCCGCTGGTTTATTGCGCCGCTACAGGTGGTGTTTGATAACGAGCGCAAGACGGTATTGCGCTACGCGGGACGGGTGCCGCCGCTGCATGAAGTCGACGGCAGCCTGCAGGACCTGGATGCGCGGGTGGAGTATGAAAGCGTGGCAGCCCGCTATCGCTAGGCTGACTCTGCCGGCAACCAGGGGTCAAGCAAATCACCGCCGAAGCGCTCCACAAGAAAGTCGACAAATGCCCGGGTACGGGCCGGTACGTGTTTACGGGTTGGCATGGCGGCATACAGGTTGAGTGTGGTGCCGTGCCAATCCGCTAATACGCGCCGCAGACGACCCTCGCGCAGCGCGTGCGCGGCGACGAACGACGGCAAGCCAGCCACCCCCAAGCCAGCCAGTGCGGCGGCCAGAATCAGCTCTATTTGCTGGGTGGAGAGCACAGCAGCAGGCAATGGCAGGGTTACGCTATCGGCAGTGGTGCTTGCCGAGCCCTGCCGATACAGGGTCAGCTCACGGCGCAGAGCCGAGACCGCCGGCAGCAAGCCGTGATGCGTAAGCAAGTCTTCAGGTGTTTGCGGGCAACCATGTTCGGCCAGGTAGCCTGGCGCTGCGCAGATGATAAAGCGCGAACTGGCCAGTGGCCGCACCACAAAATCGCCCTGCAGTCCTTGCTGGCCGATGGACAGAATCGACACATCAAAATTCTCATCGGCGACATCCACCGGCCCTGGTGCGGCGATTTCCAGGCTGATGTGTGGGTAGCGCCGGTGAAAGTCTGGCAGTTCCGCGGCCAGTTGGTGCACTGCAAACGCCGGCGGACAGAGTACGCGCAGGTTACCGCTGGGCTGGCGAGTGGCATTTCCCGCCAGGGCATCAGCCTCATCCAGCTGCGCCAGAATGGTATTGGCACGCAGCAGGTAAGTCTCACCAATCTCGGTCAACGCCAGACTGCGTGTGCTGCGGTTAAGCAAGCGAGCGCCCAGGTGCTGTTCCAAATCGGCTACCGCCCGCGTCACCACTGCAGGGGCCAGATCGAGCGTGCGCGCCGCCGCCGCGAAGCTGCCCTCTGCAACCACTTTGCTCAGTATTCGCAGTGCGCGTAATTGATCCATGCCTGAGTCAGTCCACTCGTATTGAAGGCTGCTTAAACTAGCGCCAGGGCCATCATCGCCAGCCCAACGATGCCAGCCACCCAGACGGCACTGCGCAGATAGGTAATGCCCAGTATGTAGACGGGCAGATACACCAGCCGCGCCCAGATAAACACCTGTGCGCCCAAAAGCGCTTGTTCGCCTACACCGGCCAAGTGCGCCGTCAGGGCCAAGGCCAGAAACAGGATGAAATTTTCTTTGGTGTTGGCTGCGGCGCGCTCGGCACGTGCACCCATGGGCGTAGCGGTGGGCAGCTTATCGCGGTTGCTCAGACCGGCCTGTATGCCTTGCAGCGTCCATTCCCGGTTGCGCAGTACGGCGCCGAGCACGATGGCAACGAAGGTCAGCAGAGTCATGCAGACAACGACTTGCAGTAGCGGGGTCATGGTGCGGCTCCGATTTATGGTTTTTATGGGTGGAACACTTCAACGCTAACGCACAGTCACAACAATGGCTGAGCGACTTATTCGATCTCGAACAAGCCATTGCGAATTTGCGCCCCGGCCAGGCGCTGACGAATGTCGGCATCAATGCGTGGGTCATCCGGACTGTAGAGCATCACCTGACGGTAGGCATTAACCCGATTGATGTCATTGCCGAGAAACTCCCAGACCACCCGAGTGCAGGCTGGCGTGCGCAGATCGCCGCTGGACACCCCGGTTTTCAAACCGTTGAGGCGACTGATGCGGCTTTTAAAGCTGGGAATCAGGATGGTCTGGGTCATCTCGTTGCCGGTCAGCGACTCGTAGTCGATCAGAAACAGCCGATCTTGCAGGTAAAACGCCGCGCCGAGGTAACGGCAGCGCACCCAGTCTTCCGCCTTGCCACTGGCTGCCCGCGAAGGTTCCTGGCGCTCCTGGCGCTCGAACAGAAAGCTGCCGCGCTCCTCACGCAGCTGCACCAGCGAGAGCAGAATCTGCCCCGGCACCGACATGCAGTTGGCGTACTCAAAGTAGTAACCGCAGTAGCGCGACAGGCTGCTGGAGTGCTCGCCCAAGGGCTGAAAAAACTCCAGCAAAGGGTCGCTGCTAATCCGCGCTTCCTGACTGCCGCTGCGTGCACCGATCAGGTCGGCGAACTGCTCGGCGGGCAGGCTCAGTTCGTAGGCTTCGACCCCGAAAAAATCGCAGATTCGCTTGAGGTTGTAGGCCGTCGGCCGGCTCTGTCCGTTGAGGTATTTATTGAACTGGGCCCGGTTGATTGCGAGCTTGCGGCATACCTCGGCAATCGAGCGGTAATGACTGCACAACAGCTTGAGATTGAGCCCTAGGTAGTCGGACATGAGGAATTTCCAGGTGATGCGAGCGGCGCGATTCTAGCATCAACTCGCATCAGCTCGCCGCCACCCGCGAAATTGCACGACAAACGCGTCTGCTCAACCATTCGGCCCCAGCCATATTTCCTTCACAAAACAACAAGAGAGACATCACTGCCATGCTCGATATTCTCAACGACCTGATCTGGAGCAAACTCCTGATCGTGATGCTGATCGGCCTTGGTCTGTACTTCACCATCGCCTCGCGTTTCGTTCAGTTTCGCTACTTCGGCAGCATGTTCCGCATCTTCGCTGAAGCCTTCCAGCGCCAGCCCGGCCAGCTCAGTTCGTTCCAGGCGCTGATGCTCTCGGTAGCCGGTCGCGTCGGTGCCGGCAACATCGCCGGTGTATCCGTCGCCATCATGCTCGGCGGCCCTGGTGCAATCTTCTGGATGTGGGTCGTAGCCCTGCTCGGCATGGCCACCAGCTACTTCGAGTGCTCCCTGGCGCAGCTGTACAAGCGCCGTGAACCTGACGGCGGCTATCGCGGCGGCCCAGCGTTCTACATTGAGCATGGCCTCGGCCAGCGTTGGTTGGGTATCGTGGTTTCGATCCTGCTGCTGGTGACCTTCGGCTTCGGCTTCAACGCGGTACAGTCCTACACCGTCGCCAGCTCGATGCATGACACCTTCGGCATGCCGACTTATGTCAGCGGCCTGATCCTGACCGTAGTGATCGGTCTGATCATCTTCGGCGGCATCAAGCGTATCGCCAAGTTCGCCGACGTGCTGGTACCCGTCATGGCGTTTGCCTACATCGCCATGGCGCTGTTCGTCATTGGCAGCAACGTTGACGCCATCCCGGCCACCCTGGTGATGATCGTTAAGAGCGCCTTTGGTCTTGAGCCTGCATTTGCCGGTGGTATCGGCGCGGCAATCCTGATGGGTGTGAAGCGCGGCCTGTTCTCCAACGAAGCCGGCCTGGGCAGCGCGCCGAACGTTGCTGCTGTTGCCGAGGTCAAGCACCCGGTCGCACAGGGCATCGTGCAGTCGCTCAGCGTATTTATCGACACCATCATCCTGTGCAGCTGCACCGCGCTGATCATCCTGCTGTCGGGCGTCTATCAGCCAGGCATGGACATCGCCGGTGTAGTCCTGACCCAGACCGCCGTGGCCAGTGTGGTCGGCGAATGGGGCCGGGTGTTCGTCACCGTCGCCCTGCTGATGTTCGTGTTCACCACCCTGATCTACAACTACTACCTCGGTGAGAACGCCCTGGGCTTCTTCAGCAAGAAGCGTGGCCCAGTGCTGGTCTACCGCGTACTGGTAATTGCTCTGGTACTCTGGGGCTCGGTACAGGATTTGGGCACTGTGTTCGCCTTCGCGGACGTGACCATGGGCCTGCTGGCCATCGCTAACCTGGTTGCCCTGGCCCTGCTGTTCAAGGTTGGTCTGCGCCTGATGCGCGACTACGACAGCCAGATCAAGGCAGGCATTGAGTCGCCGGTACTGGACGCGAAGAACTTCGCCGACCTCGACCTCGACCCAGCGGTCTGGGCTGCTCAGTCGCACAGCGCCCCGGCGCAGGCGAGCCATGCGGAAATCGGTAACAGCGTGCATCAGCGCTAACACGCTGCACAGGCTGTAAAAAACAGGGGGCTTGGCCCCCTGTTTTCTTATAAGAACAATGAAAACAGGGAGACCCCTGATGAGCTGCAAAAAACTCCTGGTGCTCTATACCGGTGGCACCATCGGTATGCAAATGAGCGCCACAGGCCTGGCACCTGCGTCCGGCTTCGAAGCGCGCCTGCGCAACCAGCAACGGCTGGAAGCTCAACCACTGCCACAATGGTCTTTTGCCGAGCTGCTGCCGCCAATCGACAGTGCCAATATGAACCAGCACAACTGGCTGGCGATGGTCGCGGCAATTCGCGCCGGTATCGAGCAGGGCGGCTGCGACGGTGTATTGCTGCTGCACGGCACCGACACCTTGGCCTACAGCGCCGCGGCTCTGAGCTTTCTTCTGCTCGGTCTATCGGTGCCGGTCATTCTCAGCGGCTCGATGCTGCCGGCCGGAGCCGAAGGCAGCGATGCCTGGGGCAACCTGTTCGGCGCCATGCGCGCACTGCAGGCCGGCGTAACGCCAGGTGTGCACCTGTATTTCAATGGTGCGCTGCTGCATGGCGCACGGGTCAGCAAGCTGCGCAGCGATGCCTTCGACGCCTTCCACGTGCTGCCGCGCCAGCGCCAGAGCCCGCGCGCCGAGAACATCCCCGCCAGCATCGACTACCGCCAGCCGCGCCAGCCGGTCAACCTGGCCGTACTGCCGTTTTACCCCGGCATTCAGTCCAGCCATGTACGCGCCCTGCTCGACAGCGGCATACAAGGCCTGCTGTTGGAATGCTATGGCAGCGGCACCGGGCCAGCGGATGATGCCGAACTGCTCGGCACGCTCAAGGCTGCGCATGATCGGGGCGTGGTAATGGCCGCGATCAGTCAATGCCCGCACGGCCATGTCGAGTTCGGCGTGTATGCCGCCGGCAGTCAACTGGCCAGCGCCGGGCTGATTTCCGCTGGCGGCATGACCCGTGAGGCGGCTCTAGGCAAGCTGTTCGCCTTGCTAGGGGCGGGCCTGACTCAAGCCGAAGTGGAACGCTGGTTTGCGCTGGATGTCTGTGGTGAACGCGCCGATTGAAGGCTGGGCTCTTGCAGCTAGGCTGTAAGGGCTTTACTAAACCAACGAGGTTGCCAGCATGCCCATCCGCATTCCCGTCGAAATCCGCCCGATAACCGACGCCGATCATGCCGCCTGGCTACCGCTGTGGCAGGGCTATCAGCGTTTCTATATGACCGATATTGCCGCTGCGACCAGCGACACCACCTGGCAGCGCTTCCTCGATCCGGCCGAACCGATGAACGCGGCAATGGCCTGGCATGACGGCCAGGCCATTGGTCTGGTGCACTGGATTTACCACCGTTCAACCTGGACCACTGGCGACTACTGCTACCTGCAGGATCTGTTTATCAGCAAGGATGTGCGCAGCAGCGGCGCAGGTCGCAAGCTGATCGAGCACGTTTACCAACAGGCCAAGGCCCAGGGATGCTCGCGCACCTACTGGCTGACCCACGAGAGCAACAGCAAGGCCATGCTGTTGTATGAACGCATCGCCGAGCGCTCGGGGTTTATCCAGTACCGTAAACTCTTTTAAGCCCCTTGACCTTCTGGTCAGAAATTCTGGCTGTGGTCTTGCCGCAGGTAAATTACGGCGCTATCTTCTGCGCCACGCCCGGCCACTAAGCCGCCCGCGCACCTGGATCAGCAGACAGGGTAAACACTGAGCTGGCTAACCTGAACCCAACTTCAGAGGAGCCAACTCAATGGCTGCTACACGTATCTGGATCAAGAATCCCCTCGCTATTTTTACCGCCAACAACCTCGACGCCGCCGGCGGCCTGGTGATTGAAGACGGTGTCATCAGCGAACTGCTCAAGGCCGGCCAACAGCCGTCCCTGCCCAGCGATCAGACCTTCGATGCCCGCGAGCATGTGGTTCTGCCGGGGCTGATCAACACCCACCACCACTTCTATCAAACCCTCACCCGTGCCTGGGGCCCGGTGGTCAATCAGCCGTTGTTCCCCTGGCTGAAAACCCTCTACCCGGTATGGGCACGCCTGACCCCCGAGAAACTCGCGCTGGCCAGTAAGGTGGCCCTGGCCGAACTGTTGCTGTCCGGTTGCAGCACCGCCGCAGACCACCATTACCTGTTCCCCGGTGGCCTGGAAAACGCCATCGACGTGCAGGTCGAAGCGGTGCGCGAACTGGGCATGCGCGCCATGCTCACCCGTGGCTCGATGAGCCTGGGCGAGGCTGACGGTGGCCTGCCGCCACAGCAAACCGTGCAGCAAGGTGAGGTGATCCTGGCCGACAGCCAACGCCTGATTCAGCAGTACCACCAACGCGGCGACGGCGCGCAGATCCAGATCGCCCTGGCGCCCTGCTCACCTTTCTCAGTGACCCAGGAAATCATGCGTCAGAGCGCCGAACTGGCCGAGGAACTGGACGTCCGCCTGCACACCCACCTGGCGGAAACCCTCGACGAAGAGGACTTCTGCCTGCAGCGCTTCGGTCTGCGCACCGTGGATTATCTGGACAGTGTCGGCTGGCTCAGCTCGCGTACCTGGCTGGCCCACGGCATCCACTTCAACCCGGATGAAATCGAACGCCTCGGCGCAGCCGGCACCGGCATCTGCCACTGCCCAAGCTCGAACATGCGCCTGGCCTCGGGCATTTGCCCGACCCTCGACCTGGAAGCCGCCGGCGCGCCAATCGGCCTCGGTGTAGATGGCTCGGCGTCCAACGATGCCTCGAACATGATCCTCGAAGCGCGCCAAGCCCTGTATATCCAGCGCCTGCGCTACGGCGCCGAGAAAATCACCCCAGAACTGGTGCTGGGTTGGGCTAGCAAGGGTTCGGCGAAGCTGCTCGGGCGCAGCGATATTGGCGAACTGGCGGTGGGCAAGCAGGCCGACCTGGCCTTATTCAAGCTCGACGAACTGCGCTTCTCCGGCAGCCACGACCCGATTTCCGCCCTGTTACTCTGCGGCGCTGACAAGGCCGACCGGATGATGATTGGCGGCCAGTGGCGCGTGATCGACGGGCAGATCGAGGGCCTGGATGTGGCCAAGCTGATCGCCGATCACCGTCAGGCCGCCAAGGAGCTGATAGCCGGGTGATAACTGGCTAGGCAGCCGATCGGGCAACGGCCGCAGCAGTTGGACAAGGCCACGGCCGGCTGCTTAGTTGGTATTCAGGCCGCTGCTAACGGTGACGGCCTTTGCCCGCCGCCCTGCCTGGAGCTACAGCATGAACAGACTACCCGCCCTCATTGCCCTTTTAACTGCCAGCGGTATGGCCCACGCCGCCAATCTGCCGGCATTCGAGGTCACGTGCCCAACCGACCTCAGCGTGCGTGCCAAGGCCGGCGGCCCGGTTTATTTGAACGATAAGCCGCTCGTTCTACACAAGCTCAGCGAGCAGTTCTTCGAAGCCAAAGGTGAAGGTGTAACGCTGTCCATCAGCCTGAATGCCGATGGCTCGCCGACGGTCTCCTACACCGGTAAACAAGGTGCCAATGGTATCTGCGAAAAGACCGAGGAAGAGGCACCAGCAGCTGACGAATCAGCGGAGCCAATGGCCGAGTGATCATTCGTAGAAGTAGGCTATGCGCGCCTCAGAATACTGACCAGCCGATCCGCTCGCTGAGCAGTTCCAGGGCCTTGATACCGGCCAGTGAGTTGCCGGCAGCATTCAGCTCCGGCGACCACACGCACACGCTGAACCGCCCCGGCACCACAGCGACAATGCCACCGCCAACGCCGCTCTTGCCCGGCAGGCCGACGCGGTAGGCAAAGTTGCCCGCCTCGTCATACAGGCCGCTGGTGGCCATGATCGCGTTGACCTGTTTGCTCTGCCGCGCTGTCAGAATCTGCTCGCCGCTGTGCTTGCAGAAGCCGTCGTTCGCCAGAAAGCAGAAGGCGCGCGCCAAATCAGCACAACTCATGCGCAGCGCGCAGTAACTGAAGTAGCTGCGCAGCACCGCCTCCACGTCGTTATGGAAGTTGCCGAAGGACTGCATCAGGTAGGCCGCCGCCGCGTTGCGTGCGCGGTGCTGGTATTCCGAGTCGGCGACCCGGCTGTCGACCAGCACCTCAGGATTGCCGGCCAGACGCCGAACAAAATCGCGCATCGACAGCACTGGCGCAGCAAAGCGCGACTGATTGATATCGCAGATCACCAGCGCACCAGCATTGATAAACGGATTACGCGGGCGGCCACGCTCGAACTCCAGCTGCACCAGCGAATTGAACGGCTGACCAGAAGGCTCATGGCCCAGACGCTGCCAGATATCCTCACCGGAATGCTGAATCGCCTGCACCAGGCTGAACACCTTAGAAATGCTCTGCACGGAGAACGCCGTATGCGCATCACCGGCGCAGTATAGATCGCCGTCGTTGCTGTACACCGCGATGCCCATTTGCTGCGCCGGCACATCGGCCAACGCCGGGATGTAATCGGCCACCTTGCCCTGCCCGATCAGCGGGCGGACTTGATCCAGAATTTCATTCAACAGCGCTTGCATGCTTAGGTCCACAGCGGCGCCCAGACGCCCGGGCTCTGTGGCTAGACGCTTACCGGAGGGCGCTAATCACAGCCAGCCTCGGAAAACTTTGCAGGTGCACCAGCGGTACAGGCAAACCCGATAAAAACTGGGTATATTTGCGCCCCCGCGCGGCTGGCCATTGGCCAGATCGACGCCCGCTCGTGAATGTTCACGGATGACCACAAGGATCGACACACATGCCCGTACTCCGCCTCAGCGCCTTACTGCTCATAGCCCTAGCCAGCGTAGGTTGCTCCACTGGAGCCTGGTTCAAACTGCCAGAAAACAGCACCCTGGTGATCAACGAACGGCCGGCGAAGAACAACCAGGGACTTGTCCGCAGCCGCCCCTTCTCCTGGGGGGCCAGCGCTGGTATCCCTTACCGCATCGAAGACAGCCAGGCCAATACCATCCGTTCTGGCAAATTGAAGAGTCGCTTCCGAGTGGCCTCGATCTTTTGGCCACCGGTCGGCATTGCCTACTGGCCCATGGGTTTCGGCCAGCGCTGCTTTGACCTGACCGGCGAAGTACCGCAGACCTGCACCTATCAAGATCTGCTGGAGCTACGCACAGCCCACCGCCTGAGCCGCTAGAACTTTTCTGCGCGCAGCACTTCTACCTGCGCCAGGTAGCAGACCATGGCGAAATTGGCGTAGTAGCGCGCCTGCAGATGGGCGGCGATGCGTTCGGCGACATCGCGGGTGCAGATGATCTCCACGCGAATATTGCCTTCAGTGTCCCAGCCGGCGCTGCGCACGCCGCGACCACCTCGGCCACGGGCGTCGGAGATGGTCCAGCCCGGCGCACCAAGCTGTTCCAGATCAGCCACCAGTTTTTTCTCCAGCGCGGCTTCACAGATTACGGTGAGCAGGGTGCGGATATGCGCGTCCATTTCAGAGCCCCCAGGCCAGCAACTGTTCGGCCAGCATCAGATACAACGGGATGCCGACGATGATATTGAAGGGAAAGGTAATGCCCAATGAAGCCGTCAGCGACAGCGACGGGTTGGCCTCGGGTAATGCCAGGCGCAAGGCCGCCGGCACTGCGATATAGGACGCCGACGCCGCCAGTGTGGCCAGCACCGCCGTACCGCCCAGGCTCAGGCCCATAAAGCGGCCCAGCAGTGCGCCGATCACCGCACCCAACAGCGGCATCAGCAGCGCAAAGCTCAGCAGGCGCAGGCCGAACTGGCGGAGTGCGCCAAGCTGGCCGGAGGCGATCAGGCCCATCTCCAGCAGGAACAGCGCCAGCACCGGCTTGAACATGCTGGTGTAGAACGGCTCCAGCGGTTTGATCGCCTCCTTGCCGGCAACCGCACCAATTATCAGGCCGCCGAGCAGCAGCATGATGCTCTTGCCGAGAAAGATTTCCCGGCCCAGTTCGCCCCAGTCGGTGTCGCGGGCAATACCCTTGGCCAGCAGGATGCCGACCAGAATCGCCGGGATTTCCAGAATGGCTACAAACAGCGGCATATAGCTTTCAAACTCGATGCCTTTGGCCAGCATGTAAGCCACCACCACGGCGAAGGTACCGGCGCTGACCGAGCCATAGTGCGCCGCCACCGCCGCAGCGTTGACCCGATCGAACCCCAGGCCACGCAATACGGCAAAGGCCAGCAGCGGCAACGTCACGCCCAGGCCCAGCACCCAGGCCGCCTGACCGAGCAACTGCCAACTGGCTTGCTCGGCCAGCTCCACGCCACCGTGCAGCCCGATGGCCAGCAGCAAAATGATCGACAGCGTTTCATACAGCGCTGGCGGCAGTTTCAGCTCGCTTTTCAGCAAACCGGCCAACAGACCGAACACAAAGAACAGCACCACCGGATCCAGACTCACCGCGCATTGCTCCTGTATTGAACTGCTATTAAGACGCACACCGCGTCACCATCTGCTCGAATAAAAGGTCATGCCCCCACCACGCGTTGTGCTGATACCCGTAGTTTTGCCCAGTCTCCTGCTGAGAACAGCAGAACCCTGCACAGCGGGGCATAACCGAAAAAAAGGAGCCGTAGGGCTCCTAGGGGACTCAGGCAACAAGTACCTATGCACTTGGCCCAAAACCCTTGCTGGCGCCGCTCAACAGCAGCGCCAGCGGTGTAAAAAGAAGCCCCAAA
Organism: Gammaproteobacteria bacterium; assembly: GCA_018827205.1. Classification (GTDB taxonomy): domain Bacteria; phylum Pseudomonadota; class Gammaproteobacteria; order Pseudomonadales; family Pseudomonadaceae; genus Aquipseudomonas. The sequence continues at coordinate 21,560 of JAHJXZ010000025.1, forward strand.
AAAACCATTCAAATGCCTGTTCAAACAGCCGGGGCTTCCGAGGTTAACCTTCGATTTCCACCAGCACATCGCCCGGATTGACCCGGTCGCCCTTGGCCACATGCACCGCCGTCACGGTGCCGGCAATCGGTGCCTGCACTTCGGTTTCCATCTTCATTGCTTCGCTGATCAGAACTGCTTGACCGGCCTTGACCGTGTCGCCGACCTTAACCAGCACATCGACGATATTGCCCGGCATGCTGGTGCTGACATCACCCGGCGCGCTGGCCTGCTTACGCTTGCCGCTGGCACCTGCGACGAAATCATTCAGCGGCTCGAACACCACTTCTTCCGGCATACCGTCGATAGACAGGTAGAAGTGGCGCTTGCCATCGCTCTTCACGCCAACCCCGGTGATGTCGACGCGGTAGCTTTCGCCATGCACATCGACGACGAACTCGGTCGGCACGCCTTCGCCACCGGCAGGGGCCACGCCGCCGGCTTCCGGGATCGGCAGCAGCACTTCCGGGGTCAGGGTGCCGGCCGCACGTTCTTCGAGGAACTTGCGCCCGATATCCGGGAACATGGCGTAGGTCAGTACGTCTTCTTCGGATTGCGCCAGGCTGCCGATCTCTTCGCGCAGCTTGGCCATTTCCGGCTTGAGCAGATCGGCCGGACGCACTTCGATGACGTCCTCGCTGCCAATCGCCTGCTTGCGCAGCTGCTCGTTGACCTTGCCCGGCGCCAGCCCATAACGGCCTTGCAGGTAGAGCTTCACTTCGTTGGTGATGGTCTTGTAGCGCTCGCCGGCGAGCACGTTGAACACCGCCTGGGTGCCGACAATCTGCGAGGTTGGCGTGACCAGCGGCGGGAAGCCAAGGTCTTCACGCACCCGCGGGATTTCCGCAAATACTTCGTTGATGCGATTCAGCGCGCCCTGCTCTTTGAGCTGGTTGGCCAGGTTGGACATCATCCCGCCGGGCACCTGATTGACCTGCACGCGGGTGTCCACGGCGGTGAATTCGCTTTCGAACTGGTGGTACTTCTTGCGTACGGCATGGAAGTACAGACCGATCTCCTGGATCAACGCCAGGTCGAGGCCGGTGTCGTATTCACTGCCCTTGAGCGCGGCGACCATCGACTCGGTGCCAGGATGGCTGGTGCCCCAGGCGAAGCTGGAGATCGCCGTGTCGATATGATCAGCCCCAGCCTCAATCGCCTTGAGTTGGCACATTGAGCCCATACCGGCGGTGTCGTGGCTGTGGATAAACACCGGCAGGTCGACGTCCGCCTTCAACGCGCGCACCAGATCAGCAGTGGCGTATGGCGTCAGCAGGCCAGCCATGTCCTTGATCGCGATGGAGTCGATGCCCATGGCCTGCATGGCCTTGGCCTGTTTCACGAAAGCCTCGACGGTGTGCACCGGGCTGGTGGTGTAGGCGATGGTGCCCTGGGCATGTTTGCCGGCAGCCTTCACTGCTTCTATGGACACACGCAGGTTACGCACATCGTTCATCGCATCGAAGATGCGGAAGACGTCGATGCCGTTGACCGCCGCCTTGGCCACAAAGGCGCGCACCACATCATCGCTGTAATGGCGATAACCGAGCAGGTTCTGCCCGCGCAGGAGCATCTGCAGACGGGTGTTGGGCAAGCCGGCCTTGAGTTTGCGCAGGCGCTCCCACGGGTCTTCCTTGAGGAAGCGCACACAGGAGTCAAAGGTCGCGCCGCCCCAGACTTCCAGCGACCAGTAGCCAACCTGGTCAAGCTTGGCGCAGATCGGCAGCATGTCATCCAGGCGCATGCGCGTGGCGATGATCGACTGGTGGGCATCGCGCAGGATGGTATCGGTGACGGTGATTTTCTTATTCATGATCTGAATCCTTCCCCTACAGGCCGGCGTGGGCAGCAATGGCGGTGGCGATGGCGATGGCTAGGTGCGACGGGTTGCGCTTGATCGAGTATTCGGTCAGCTCCGGGTGCGCCTCGACGAAACTGGTGTTGAACTGGCCACTGCGAAATTCCGGATTACGCAGAATTTCCTGGTAATAGGCGGCGGTAGTTTTCACTCCCTGCACGCGCATGTCGTCCAGGGCGCGCAGGCCACGGGCCAGGGCCTCTTCCCAGGTCAGCGCCCAGACCACCAGCTTCAGGCACATCGAGTCGTAGTAAGGCGGAATGGTGTAGCCGGTGTAGATCGCCGTGTCGGTGCGCACGCCGGGGCCACCGGGGGCGTAGTAGCGGGTGATCTTGCCGAACGACGGCAGGAAGTTGTTCTTCGGATCTTCGGCGTTGATGCGGAACTGCAAGGCGAAGCCGCGGTGGATGATGTCTTCCTGCTTGACCGACAGCTCCAAGCCCGAGGCGATGCGGATCTGCTCGCGGACGATGTCAATACCGGTGATTTCTTCGGTGATGGTGTGCTCCACCTGCACCCGGGTGTTCATCTCCATGAAGTACACCTCGCCCTCGGCGAGCAGGAACTCCACGGTGCCGGCATTCTCGTAACCCACCGCTTTAGCGGCGCGCACGGCGAGGTCACCGATATAGGCGCGCTGCTCAGGGGTCAGCTGCGGGCTGGGGGCGATTTCAATGAGCTTCTGGTTACGCCGCTGGATCGAGCAGTCGCGCTCGAACAGGTGCACCACATTACCGAAGCTGTCGCCAAGGATCTGCGCCTCGATATGCTTGGGATTGACGATGCATTTTTCGAGAAACACCTCGGCGCGACCGAAGGCCTTGGTCGCCTCGGAGATCACCCGCGGGAATGCCTGCTCCAGCTCCTCACGACTGTTGCAACGGCGAATACCGCGACCGCCGCCGCCAGAGGTGGCCTTGAGCATCACCGGGTAGCCAATACGGTCGCCCTCGCTCAACGCCTCGGCGATGTCGGCAACGTTGCCCTCGGTGCCTGGCGTGACCGGTACGCCGGCCTTGATCATGCTGCGTCGTGCTTCTGTTTTGTCGCCCATGCGGCGGATCACTTCCGCGCTTGGGCCGATGAATTTGATTCCACGTTCGGCGCAGATGTCTGCCAGTTCGGCGTTTTCTGAGAGAAAGCCATAGCCGGGATGCAGTGCATCGCAACCGGTTTCCACTGCCAGGTTGACCAGCTTGCGTGGGTTCAGATAACCGGCCAGCGGATCGGCACCAATACCGTGGGCCTCGTCCGCACGCTTGACGTGCAGCGCCTGGCGGTCGGCATCGGAATACACCGCCACCGAACGAATACCCATTTCGGCACAGGCCCGCACGATGCGTACGGCAATCTCACCGCGGTTGGCTATCAGGATTTTCTTGATCACGAGCCAGCATCCTCGATCACGTGAGCAGGCAACCGACAAAACCGGTCGACGTGTGACCGCAGCAGCAATCGCGGTCAGGCGCTCACGCTACGCCGGCTTGGTGATTAACCAAAATCAATAATTATTGGGTTAGGCATTAGCTAAAGCTTATAGTTGAGCCTGATCGACACAGCCACACAGGTGCTAATCGTGCGTAAGTCATTGCTGCGTATGACATTTAGACAAATTCAGGTGTTTCGCTCAGTGTGCAGTCACCTCTCTTACAGCCGCGCAGCGGAGGAGATGGCCCTGACCCAACCCGCTGTCAGCCTGCAGATTCGCCAACTGGAAGAGCTGATCGGCCAGCCACTGTTCGACTATGTCGGCAAGAAGCTCTACCTGACGGAGGCCGCCGAAGCGCTGCAGCGCGCCAGTGCAGACATTTTCGGCCGCCTGGAAAGCCTCGACATGCAGCTGGGCGACCTCAAAGGCTCGCTACAAGGGCAGCTGAGCCTGGCCATCGAGTCCAGCGCCAAGTACTTCGTTCCGCACCTGTTCGCCGCTTTTCGCCAGCAATACCCGGAAGTCAACTTACAGCTGGTGGTCACCAATCACACCCAGGCGCTCAAGCGCCTGAACGCTAACCGCGATGACCTGCTGATCATGTCGCGCGTGCCGACGGATATGAATCTGGAGTTTCTGCCCTTCCTTAATAACCCGATCATCGCCGTGGCACCGCCCGATCACCCGCTGTGCGCGCAGGGGCCGCTAAGCCTGCAGGACCTCACCGCCTTTCCGCTACTGATCCGCGAAGCCGGCTCCGGCACACGCCAGGCCTGCGAGGAGTATTGCCATCAGAAACGTGCGCACTTCGCCCAGACCCTGGAAGTCGGCTCCATGGAAGGCCAATGCGAAGGGGTGATCGCTGGCCTTGGCCTGGCTTTGCTGCCGCGTCACGCGGTGCGCCGCGAACTGGAATGCGGCGCCCTGCGCGAGCTGCCAGTGGCCGAGCTTCCGCTGCTGCGCAGCTGGTGCCTAGTGCACCCACGCAGCAAATACCTGTCACCGGTGGCGCAGGCGTTTTTCGCCTTCGTGCGCGATCAACGCAGCTTGATCAATGCCCTGGCTGAGCGCTTTGCCGAGCCGACGCCTGCTTGCCTGCCACGTAACTAGCCGCGATTAACTCCGGGTAGTCCGCCAACTGCTGCTGCAGCTGACG
>JAHJXZ010000001.1 GCA_018827205.1 Gammaproteobacteria bacterium
ACCATCGACATCACGCGCTCAACTTCACCGCCGAAGTCGGCGTGGCCGGGGGTGTCGACGATGTTGATGTGGTAGCCGTTCCAGTTGATCGCGGTGTTCTTGGCAAGAATGGTAATGCCGCGCTCTTTTTCCTGGTCGTTGCTGTCCATCACGCGCTCATCGTTGAGCTCACCGCGCTCAAGGGTGCCAGACTGACGCAGGAGTTTGTCTACCAGGGTGGTCTTACCATGGTCAACGTGGGCAATGATGGCGATGTTGCGTAGATTTTCGATCACGTGTGTATCTCGATCAGAGGATTCGGTGTGCCACTTAGTCTAGGCGGCGAGTATTAACTAATTGCGATTTCTGCCAGGCGGCGTGAGCGTGTTAATCACGCCGCCTGTATGTCGGGAGGGCGATGGCGGATACTGCCGCCATTCAACCCGGGCGTTTTATGTCGGACGATAAACGCGCACATTGGCATGCCCCTCACTCAGTAAATGGTGGGCGTGCAAACGACTCATCACACCTTTATCGCAATACAACAGGTACTGGCGCGTCTCATCCAGCTCTTTGAACTTGCTGTTCAGGGCATAGAACGGCAGCGCCATGACCTCGACGCCTGGCAGGGCGAGCGGCTCGTCCTCGGCGGCATCGGGGTGACGAATATCAATAATCACGTGACTGGCCAGCGCGTCACTGACCTCCTCGATCTGCACGTCCTTCCCCAGCTCATCAATCACTTTATCGATCGGCAGCAGGGTGGCGCGCTCCAGCGCACGCTCAAAGATGGCCATGTCAAACTGGCTTTCTTCATGTTCGACACGCAGCTTCTTGGCCTTGGTGGTCGGATTTACCGAAATCACCCCGCAATACTCAGGCATGTGCTTGGCGAACTCGGCAGTACCGATCTTCGTGGCGGTGTCGATGATGTCTTGCTTGTGGCTGGCGAGCAGCGGGCGCAGTACCAACATGTCGGTAGCCGAGTCGATCACCGCAAGGTTCGGCAGCGTCTGGCTCGACACCTGAGAAATCGCCTCGCCGGTGACCAGGGCGTCGATCTGCAAACGCTCGGCCATGCGTGTAGAGGCACGCAGCATCATGCGCTTGAGGATAACGCCCATATGGCTGTTATCGACCTTGCCGAGAATCTCGCCGAGCACCTCTTCAAACGGCACACTAATAAACAGTACGCGTTGCGAGCTGCCGTACTTCTGCCAGAGGTAATGCGCCACTTCCATCACGCCCAACTCGTGGGCGCGGCCGCCTAGATTAAAGAAGCAGAAGTGGGTGACCAGGCCGCGGCGCATCATTTGGTATGCGGCGACGGTGGAATCGAAACCGCCACTCATCAGCACCAGGGTTTGTTCCAGCGAGCCCAGCGGGTAACCGCCTAGGCCTTCGTGCTGATGGTGAATAACGAACAGGCGCTGATCGCGGATTTCCATGCGCACGACAACGTCCGGATCTTTCAGCGAGATGCCGGCCGCGCCGCATTGCTGGCGCAATTGGCTGCCGACATAGCGCTCAACATCCATGGAGCTGAACGCATGCTTGCCGGCGCGCTTGCAGCGTACGGCGAAGATCTTGCCCGGCAGCTGATCAGCGAAGTGCAACTTGCACTTTTCCAGCACATCGTCGAAGTCGCCCAGTGGGTATTCATCGACTTGCAGAAAATGCGTAATACCTGGCGTGCAGCTCAGGCGCTCGACCATCGCCTGCAGGGTTTTCGGCTCACTGATCTGGGTTTCGACTTCCAGGTTGTCCCACACACCGCTGACCTGCAGCTGTGGATCGAACTCACGCAAAACCGAACGAATGTTCTTCGCCAGCTGCCGGATAAAGTGCTTACGCACCGGCCGACTTTTAATGGTGATTTCCGGGAAGACTTTAACGATCAGTTTCATGAAAACAGTGGGTGCCGAGGCCGCGAAAAAACAGGGGCGCGGATTATAGCGGAAATTGCTCACGCTTTGATCAAAAATCCTCAACCACACAAATCGCGCACCACAAAAGTGCGCAGCACAAATACTGCGACCCATAACGGTGCAAATATTTATCAGGCAGCGCCGCGCAGCCCCCGCCAGCCCTGAGTTTCAGGGCTTACACCCATTCCTGTGCACTGGCATGCAATTTGCTCCCTTGTGAGGCAGGATGCCCTGGCGGAGTATGCCGCCGGCCGTAACATACTATTGAGGGCTCAGCATTCGAGCCTTATCCACCTGGAGGACAGCATGTCGAAGTCGATTCAACTTATTAAAGAACACGACGTGAAGTGGGTTGACCTGCGCTTCACCGACACCAAGGGCAAACAGCACCACGTGACCATGCCGGCACGCGATGCGCTAGACGACGAGTTCTTCGAAGTCGGCAAAATGTTCGACGGCTCCTCCATCCACGGCTGGAAAGGCATCGAAGCCTCCGACATGATCCTGCTGCCGGTTGACGAAACCGCTGTTCTGGATCCGTTCACCGAAGAGCCAACGCTGATCATCGTTTGCGACATCATCGAGCCAAGCACCATGCAAGGCTACGATCGTGACCCGCGCTCGATCGCCAAGCGCGCTGAAGAATTCCT
>JAHJXZ010000220.1 GCA_018827205.1 Gammaproteobacteria bacterium
GTCGTTCTTTTGCGTGAGCGTCTGGCCGTTCTTGGACAGCTTGATCTCCGCCTGCGTGAGTGTCAGGCCGTCCTCGGTCGTGTTGCAGTGCGCTGACCGCATCGGCATGGGCTTTTCCAGGGTCTACCAAAGCCATTTCATGCGCGAGATGGTGGCCTACGTGAAGGACAAGCAGCGTCTGTTCGCTCACCAGGGCATGAGTGATCGTCTGTCCACCCTGGAAAAACTCGGCCCGCTGGACAATATGCGCACCTTCTGGGATTTCGACGGCCGCATCACCGCACCGCTGCATGGCTACGCCGATGCCGAAGACTACTACCGCCGCGCGTCCAGCCGCTATTTCCTTGGCCGGATCGAGACACCCACGCTGATCATCCAGGCCACTGACGACCCCTTCGTGTTCCCCCACAGCCTGCCCGAAGCCACTGAGCTATCGCCCAGCATCGAGTTCGAGCTACACGCCCACGGCGGCCACGTCGGTTTTGTCGAAGGCAGCCTGACCAAACCGGGTTATTACTTGGAACGGCGCATCCCGCAGTGGCTAGCCGAGCGCGCCCACGCCTGATCAGCCATACCCGACGTATCATTGCACCTGGGCTGGCGCCTCTACAGGTGTCAGCCAGAGGCTGGTGTCGCGGGGTGGCAAGCCAGGGGATGCAGGGTAATCAAGGGGAATAATCGTGCGCTGCTGCAACTGCGCCCGCTCAGCCAATTGACCAAAGTGACGCTGGAACAGCGCACCGAAGCTGCCATCCGCACGGATCAATGCAAGCCCCTCGGCAAAGCGCTGCGCGAGTTGCGGGTCATCGCGATTAAAGGTGAAGAACACCGGCAGGTCGTAGACCAGCGCCAGATGTGGCTCAACCATCAGCTGCGGGTATTGCTCGGCATGGGCGGCAAGCTCCTTCCAGGCCTCATGCAGGCCGCGGTGGTAATAAGCAAAACGACGCTTGTCGAGCATCGGCAAAAGGTTATCCGGGTTAACAACCCCTATCACCGGCAAACGATTGCGCGCGAACAACGCGAAGTCGCCCCACTGGCTACCAAAACCGCCCAGCAACTGGCGTAAGTCATCAATGTTTTTGACGTTGGCAAAGCGCGCGGCATCGGCGCGATGAATCAACAGCACGCGGAAGCCGAGCATGCCGTTGTGCAAATCGAACGGCAGCGTCAGAAAGTCGCGCTGGCGCTGCTCTGTTGGCGGCACGTAGGCCAGGTCCACTAAGCCCTTAGCGAGCAAAGCAAGACAGCGATCCTGCGATGGGTCCGGCCCATCACCGGGGAGGATTTGGCGAGGCCCGTAGCGCTCAGCAGTACGATCGAGAATCAACTGACTAAGTTCGATCCGGTAGGCGTACTTCTCTGGTTCATGTTGGCAGACCCGCAACCCACTATCGGCACAGGCAGTCGCGCTAAAGAGGCCGCCAAGCAACACCAGCAAAAGCCTGATATCGCGCATACACCCAAACTCACTGCAATTGGACGTTAATTGTACGCGGCGGCTGCAACCAGGGGCGACCACCTGCAAGACAGCGCCGGGTCAAATCACCTGATCAAGCGGCACATGTAGCTTGGCATACAAAGCCTCCAGAGCTTCGCGGGCTTGCGGGGCAATGTAACCGCCTTCCAGCGCCAGCACCTGATAGACACCACGCCGCAACATCTCTTCGCTGAGGTCATCGGGGTTTCCACGAGTGGTGCAAAGAAAACGCACCCAGGAGGTCATGATGATCCAGCTATTGAGGGTCAATGCCTCGATTTGCGCCGCATCCATCAGCAGGATGCCCGCCTCGACAAACCCCTGATAAATATCCTGCGCTTGCACCAGGCAGCGTTGGGCAAACAGCCGATAACGCTCAGCCAGTTCCGTGTCACTTTCCAGCAAGTGCTCGAGGTCGCGGTGCAAGAAACGGTAATGCCACATGGCTGCCAGCAGTGCTTCCAGATAAAAGGTCTTATCTGCCACCGTCAGGTCGCGCCCGCTGGGACGCCGTAGAAAGGTACTGACCTGCCCCTCATACAGGGCGAACAGCTCGGCGATGATCGCCTGCTTGTTGCGGAAGTGGTAGTACAGGTTGCCCGGTGAAATCCCCAGGTGCGCGGCGATATGGTTGGTGGTGACGCTGCGCTCGCCCTGGGCGTTAAACAGCGCCAGGCTCTCCTGAATGATGCGCTCGCGGGTTTTCAGTGGGGCTGACATAACGACTCGATCTCGGCTCAAAAGCCCGGCAAAGGTACAGGCAGAAACGTCAGAAGTGTTACCGGAAAAAGCCGTGGAAACATGCGCTAACTTTTCGTTGGGCTGCGTCCGTCGGCTGACAGCGCCATGCTATTTGACAGATTAGAGCAATTGCTCTAAAAATCCAGCACACCTTTTCTGCAGTCGCCTCAGCTCTTCTGACGCACTGCATTGCTGGAATGCCGAGGAGCAACACCATGGTCGCCGACGTCGCTTACCTAGAACAAAGCCTGCAACGCAGCCAACAGCAGCTCAGCCAGCTGGAAAGCAGCTTTGCCCGTCAGCGCCAGGCATTCAAGGCCAACCCCATGCCTTCGGCCGAGCAGCGCATTCAGTGGCTCAACGTGTTGCGCGACCTGCTCAGCAATGAGCGTGACGCGCTGATCAGCGCCATCTCCCAGGACTTCAGCAACCGTAGCGCCGACGAAACCCTGCTCGCAGAGCTGATGCCAAGCCTGCATGGCATCCACTACGCGACCAAGCGCATCAAGAAGTGGATGAAGCCTTCGCGGCGCAGCGTCGGCATGCAGTTTATGCCAGCCGCCGCCAAGGTCATCTACCAGCCACTGGGTGTGGTCGGGGTGATCGTGCCGTGGAACTACCCGCTATTTCTCGCCATCGGCCCGCTGGTCGGCGCACTGGCCGCCGGCAACCGGGTAATGATCAAAATGAGTGAGTCGACTCCAGCTACCTCACTGCTGGTCAAGGAGCTACTGGCCAAGGTATTCCCTGAGGACTTGGTAACCGTGGTGCTGGGCGAAGCGGAAGTCGGCATGGCTTTCTCCAAACTGCCGTTCGATCACCTGCTGTTCACCGGCGCCACCAGCATCGGCAAACATGTGATGCGCGCCGCCGCCGACAACCTCACGCCGGTCACGCTGGAGCTGGGCGGTAAGTCACCAGCCATCGTCAGCGCCGACGTGCCACTGGCCGATGCTGCCGAGCGTATCGCCTTCGGTAAAACCATGAATGCCGGCCAGACCTGCGTGGCGCCAGATTACGTGCTGGTACCGAAAGACCGTGTGGCGGGTTTTGTCGATGCCTATCGCAACGCCGTGCAAGGTTTTTATCCGCAGCTCACCGACAACCCCGACTACACCGCGATCATCAATGAGCGTCAGCAACAGCGCCTTAATGGCTACCTGCAGGACGCCGAGAGCAAGGGTGCAAACATTATCCCGTTGTACCCCGAAGCACAGGGGCGACGCATGCCGTATGCCGTGCTGCTGAATGTGACGGATGAGATGAAGGTGATGCAGGACGAGATTTTCGGCCCGCTGCTGCCGATTATTCCTTACGACAAGCTGGAAGACGCCTTCCGCTTTATCAACGAGCGTGACCGCCCGCTGGCGCTGTACTACTTCGGCTATGACAAGAGCGAACAGCAACGCGTACTACACGAGACCCATTCCGGCGGTGTGTGTATCAACGACACCTTGCTGCACGTAGCCCAAGACGACATGCCATTCGGCGGCGTCGGCCCGTCCGGCATGGGCCATTACCACGGCCATGAAGGCTTCCTCACCTTCAGCAAGGCCAAGGGCGTGTTTATCAAACAGCGCTTCAACGCCGCGAAAATGATCTACCCACCTTACGGCAAAGCCCTGCACAAGCTGGTTTACAAACTGTTCGTTCGTTAACGCCATCCTGCCCTGGCCGCCAGGGCAATGGCTTGAATCGGTGATAACAATAAATGCACAACACCACGCTTGAAGCACCCAGTCTGTCACGTCGCAGCCTGCTCAAGGTCAGCCTGATGGGCTCGGCCTTTCTCGCCACCGCCGGGCTAACCGCCAGCCTCAGCGGCTGTTCGGCGAGCACGCCGAAAGCCGGCTTTGCGGTCATCCGCGAGTCCGATCTGGCCTTTTTGAATGCCTTGATTCCGGTGATGCTGACCGGTGCAGTAACGGCCGAGAAGATGCCGCAAGCAGTGGCAGGCACCCTCGCCAGCCTCGACTACAGCCTTAATCACGTCTCGCCGGAGCTGCTCAAGCTGACTGTGCAGCTGTTCGACGTGCTCGCGATGCCGGTCACCCGCGGGCCACTGACCGGCGTTTGGGGCAGCTGGGAAAACGCATCACCCACCGATGTGCAGGCCTTTCTCGACCGCTGGCAGAACAGCTCCATCGGCCTGCTGAAAATGGGCCACGCCTCGCTGCTGCAGCTGGTGATGATGAGCTGGTATAGCCGAGCCGAGTCCTGGGCACACTGCGGCTACCCCGGCCCTCCGACTGTTTGACCACGATCTGCTGCGCGTCGGCCATGCCGCGTTAAAAATGGCCTCGGACGGTGACTTGTCACCGAACGCCCGAAGGGCGGCCCGCAAGGGCGAGTGAAACGAGTAGTGCTCATGTACAAAAGTACATTCCGCCTCCTCGGACATTTTTGCCTTGCCTGGCTCTAGCTCGCGAGATCGTCAATTAGCGGAACCACTGAACTCTAATAAGAATTCGCCTGAGAGCACCCTAAATGCCTGTACCCGACAGTTTCAAAGAAGGCCTGGCCCGTGGCTGGAAAACCTATAACGGTTCGCGCCTGGACAACGACCTGACGCTTGAGGCCGACGTGGCCATCGTCGGTAGCGGCGCCGGCGGCGGCACCACAGCAGAAATCCTCAGCGCGGCAGGCTTCAAGGTGCTGCTGATCGAGGAAGGGCCGCTGAAGACCAGCGACGACTTCAAGATGCTCGAAGACAAGGCCTACGCCAGCCTCTACCAGGAAGGTATCGGCCGCATGAGCAAGGATGGTGCGATCACCATCATGCAAGGCCGCGCGGTGGGCGGCACCACGCTGATTAACTGGACCTCAAGCTTTCGCACGCCTACACCAACCCTGGAGCACTGGGCCAAGGAGCATGGCGTAAAAGGCCACAGCCCCGAGGAAATGGCGCCCTGGTTCGAGCAGATGGAACAGCGCCTGGGCGTCGCCCCCTGGGCCGTGCCGCCGAACGCCAACAACGCCGTGATCAGCAGCGGCTGTGAAAAGCTCGGCTATGAATGGAAGGTCATTCCACGCAACGTGCGCGGCTGCTGGAACCTGGGCTATTGCGGCATGGGCTGCCCAACCAACGCCAAGCAGTCGATGCTGGTGACTACCATCCCGGCGACGCTGGAAAAAGGCGGCGAACTGCTCTACCTGGCACGCGCCGAGCGCCTGGTGCTGGATGGCGATAAGGTCAGCGGCATCGAATGTCTGGGCATGGATGAGCGCAGCGTCGCTCCAAATGGCCGCAAGATCATGGTCAAGGCCAAGCATTACGTGCTGTCCGGCGGCGGCATCAACACCCCTGGGATTCTCATGCGTTCAGGCGCGCCTGACCCGCACCAGCGCACCGGTAAACGTACCTACCTGCACTTGGTGAACTTCTCGGCTGCGCTATTCGAACAGGTGATCAACCCGTTCTACGGCGCACCGCAGTCGATCTACTCCGACCATTTCCAGTGGGATGACGGCACAGCCGGACGCCTATCCTACAAGCTCGAAGTCCCGCCGTTGCAGCCGGCACTGACCGCCACCCTGCTCGGCCGCTTCGGAATCGACAACGCCATGCGCATGGAACAGCTGCCCAACACCAACGTGATGCTCGCCCTGCTGCGTGATGGCTTTCACCCGGACAGCGCCGAAGGCCGCGTGGAACTGCGTGGGGATGGCAGCCCAGTACTCGATTACCAGATGACCGATTACACCTGGGACGGCGTGCGCCGCGCCTTCCATACCATGGCCGAAATCCAGTTCGCCGCCGGGGCCAAGGCAGTGCTGCCGCTGCACGCCGATGCCGGCTATGTGAAAACCCTGGCTGAGGCGAAAAACCTGATCGACAGCCTCAGCCTTGAGCTGTACCGCACTCGCCTGGGCAGCGCCCACGTAATGGGCGGTTGCGCGATGGGTGAAGACCCGCAACAGGCTGTCACCGATAGCCTCGGCCGTCACCATCAGCTGAGCAACCTGTCGATCCATGATGGTTCGCTGTTCCCCACCAGCATCGGCGCCAACCCACAGCTGTCGATCTACGGCCTGACCGCCAAACTCGCGACAGAACTCGCCAAACGCCTCAAGCACGCCTGATGGCACGGTATTCACGGGCCGCTCTGCGCCCGTGAATAGCCTCGATAACCGGCGTCCGACTTGGCCGCGGGGAAGCGCTGCGCTACCATCCGACTCCCCAACGGACCCGCCAGGACGTCACGATGAATCGAGTGTTATACCCAGGCACCTTCGACCCCATCACCAAGGGGCACGGCGACCTGGTCGAGCGTGCCGCACGGTTGTTCGATAGCGTGATCATTGCGGTCGCCGCCAGCCCGAAAAAAAACCCCCTGTTCAGCCTCGAACAGCGCGTTGAACTGGCCCGCGAAGTCACCCAACACCTGCCCAACGTTGAAGTGGTGGGCTTTTCTACCCTGCTCGCGCACTTCGCCAAGGAACAGGGCGCCAATGTCTTTCTGCGCGGCCTCCGCGCCGTGTCTGACTTTGAATACGAGTTTCAACTGGCCAATATGAACCGCCAGCTGGCCCCGGACGTGGAAAGCCTGTTTCTCACCCCGTCGGAAAAGTATTCGTTTATCTCCTCGACCCTGGTCCGCGAAATCGCCGCACTGGGCGGTGATATCTCCAACTTTGTGCACCCGGCCGTGGCCGCCGCGCTGACCGAGCGTTTCAAGCGCTGAGTCATTACCGCATGGCCGCGTGCATGCGCGGCCCCGATGCGGCACAATTTGCACCATAGTCTTTCTGCACACATCTAGGCTGCGCCGCAGGGCGGCAGCAGGAGTGGTTCTGTCATGTCCCTGATCATCACCGACGACTGCATCAACTGCGACGTCTGCGAACCCGAATGCCCGAACGCCGCAATCTCCCAGGGCGAAGAAATCTACGAGATCGACCCCAACCTGTGCACGGAATGCGTCGGCCACTATGACGAGCCGCAGTGCCAACAGGTCTGCCCGGTGGATTGCATCCCGCTCGATGAGAACAATGTCGAGAGCAAGGATGAGTTGATGCAGAAGTACCTAATCATTACCGGTAAAGCATGAAGACCGGCCGCCTGATCCGCGGCCACCTCCCCTGGCGCGCCCTGCTTGGTGCGCTTGCTCTTCTCTGCGCCCTTGAGCTACATGCCGCAGCCCCGCCTGAACGCATTGCGATTGCCAGCGCACACCCAGCCGCCACCGTGGCGGGCCAGGAAACCCTGGCCCTCGGCGGCAACGCCTTTGAGGCGGCAGTGGCCATCAGCGCCGCATTGGCAGTGGTCGAGCCCTACGGTTCTGGCCTGGGCGGCGGCGGTTTCTTTCTCCTGCGCGAAGCCGGCGAATCACCGACCTACCGCTTTCTCGATGCGCGTGAGCGTGCGCCACAAGCGGCCCACGCCAACCTCTATCGGGTCGACGGCGAGATAAACAAATACCTTTCGCTGAATGGCGCGCTGGCCGCTGGCATTCCTGGTCTGCCGGCAGCCCTGGTCGAGCTGACCGAACGCTTCGGCCGCCTGCCGCTGCGCGACTCGCTGGCGCCGGCCATTCGCCTGGCACGCAGCGGCGTCGGTATCGACCGGGTTTACCGTGAGCGCGCCGGCTGGCGGCTCGAAGCCATGCGCCAAGACGCGGAAACCGCACGAATCTTCCTCGACAAAGGCGAAATACCCGAAGAGTTCGGCCTGCTGCGCCAGCCTGAACTGGCCCACACCCTGGAGCAACTGGGGACAAAGGGCATTCAGGGTTTCTACGCCGGGACGGTAGCCGCACAGCTGGTCAAAACAGTGCGTGATGCAGGCGGTATCTGGACCCTCAAGGACCTGACCGACTACCGCATCGTTGAACGCCAGCCACTGCGCGTACCCCTGGATCAGGGCCGCGAGCTGATCAGTGCACCACCGCCGTCAGCCGGTGGCATCGCCTTAGGACAAAGCCTGCTGATGCTGCAGCAGCTACCCTGGCAACAGGCTGATAGCGTGCAGCGCACTCACCTTGTGGTGGAGACCCTGCGCCGCGCTTACCGGGATCGTGGTCTGCTGGGTGACCCGGACTTTGTCCGCAACCCAGTTCAGCAACTGCTGGCCCCGGCTTACCTGAAGCAGTTGGCCAGCAGCATCGACCCGCAACGCGCCACTTCAAGTGACAGCCTGCCGCACAGCAAGGCGTGGAAAGAAGGCGATCACACCACCCATTTCACAGTGCTCGACACCGAGGGCAATGCAGTCGCCGCCACACTGTCAGTCAATCTACCCTTCGGCGCCGCCTTCACCGTGCCCGGCACCGGCGTATTGCTGAACAACGAAATGGATGATTTTGCCGCCGACATACAAGGCAGTAATGCCTATGGCCTGAGCGGCAGCCAGGCCAACAGCATTGCCGCCGGCAAACGGCCACTGTCGAGCATGAGCCCGAGCTTTATCGAAAGCAGTCAAGACTTTGCCAGCTTCGGCACGCCGGGCGGCAGCCGGATTCCCAGCATGGTGCTGCTAGCGATGCTGCAGTACCTGGATCAGCAACCAATCGAGCGCTGGCCCAGCGTCGCCCGCTACCACCACCAATTCCGCCCGGATCTGATCGAGCATGAGCCGAACACATTCAGCCCGGCAGAAACCGCTGCTCTAGAGGCGCTTGGGCATCAATTGAAATCAACCGGCAGGCAATACGGCAATCAGCAGGTACTGTACTGGGACAAACAAAGCGGGAAGGTTGCAGCAGCAAGCGATCCGCGCGGGATCGGTACTGCAGTGATCACACCAACCATACCGAAGTAGTACGGATTACCGATGCGCCAGACGAGGTCTTCTCAAGGCTGCCAAACCAAACACCGCAGCAGCCTTGGAGCAGATAACGTTCTCAGTTTTTCTTATAACCGTTGGTGGTGCAACCCAGGCAGCGTACAAATGCCGCCTCTCCCGGCTCAACAACCAGAGCTTTGCCAGCCTCGCTGATATTGCCGCCCGCTGCAGTAAAAGGAAGGCTCACAACAAACACGCCAGCACCAATTACAGTAGCGGCAATCAATAACGGCCGTGCAATCAGTAGATCGCCAACCATAGAAAAAGCTGCCGGATATTCAGTGGTATACATCGGGTCGCCGCTAGAGTTCTGCTGCGCTACGTCAGCATAAGCCGGCAGCGCCAGCAGGCCAGTGGTCAGCGCCAGAGCAGCAGCGGTTGAGCGGAACAGTTTCATGGGGCGATCCTTCAGCTATTAGGAGGCGGTGAGTCTAACTATAACAGCGCATTGGTAATTGTCAGCGTGACGGCCGTCAATCGCCATAAAAGGCGTACTCAGGTTTTTTCGGAATAAACGGCCGGAAAAACGCCAGAATCGTCTTGAGATCGGCGGCTTCATCCCCGGTCGACATAAAGGTCGGGCCGATAAATACCCGCCTGTTCTGATAGTCCAGTGCACCCAGCACAATCGGCACGTTTGCGCCGAGGGCAATATGGTAGAAGCCCATTTTCCAGCGTTCGACCTTCTTGCGCGTACCTTCGGGAGAGAGGATCAGCATAAATTGCTCATGCTCGGCAAAAGCCCGCACCGCCTGCTCGACGGTATTACCCTGGCGATCGCGACGGATGGCTATGCCGCCCCACAGCCGCATCAACGCACCAAAGGGCCAGCGGAAGATTGTGTGCTTGCCGAACCAGCGGGCATTAAGGCGCAGAACGAACTTCACCGCGATAAAGATCACAAAGTCCCAATTGGAGGTGTGGTGCGCGCCAATGACCACGAATTTGTCGAGCTGCGGCAGCTCGCCCTCGATACGCCACCCCATCAATTTCAGCGCCATACGGCCGATCCACTCGGCCAGAGGGTTACGGGACAGATAGTTACCGGACATCAAAAACCTCGGTGTTTCTTATTGTTGTGTAATCAGCTCAAACATCAGCGCATGACGAGCAAATCTAGCTCGGCGAAAAATCCCTAGCGTTGGCAGCGCGGACAATAAACGCTGGCACGCTGGCCTAGCTTGACCTCGCGCAAGGTGCTGCCGCAGTGCTTGCAGAACTCACCGCCGCGACCGTAGACGAACAGCTCCTGCTGGAAATACCCAGGCTGACCATCGCCGCCGACAAAATCACGCAGGGTTGTGCCTCCGCGCTCGATAGCATGGGCGAGGATGCGCTTGATCTCATCTGCCAGCGTCAGATAGCGCCCCCGCGAAACAGAGCCCGCCTCTCGGCGAGGATCGATACCGGCCGCAAACAGCGCCTCGCTCGCATAGATATTGCCCACCCCAACCACCACGGCGTTGTCCATGATAAAGGGTTTGATCGCCATGACCCGACCACGGGACAGCTGAAACAACCGATCACCGTCGAACAACTCGGTCAACGGCTCGGGGCCCAGCTTGCTGAGCAGCACATGGCTAAACGGATCACGGCTCCACAGCAGCGCACCGAAACGTCGTGGATCGGTGTAGCGCAGGGCCAGTCCGGATTCCAACTCAATATCCACATGCTCATGCTTGGCCGCAGGCAAACCCGCCTCGACCAGACGCAGGCTGCCGGACATGCCCAAGTGGCTGATCAGACTGCCGGTTTCGGCCTTGATCAGCAGGTACTTGGCACGCCGCTCGACGCACTCGATACACTGCCCAGACAACTGAATATCCAGGTCTTCTGGAATCGGCCAGCGCAGGCGGCGCTCGCGCACGATCACGCGGCTGACGCGCTGGCCTTCGAGGAATGGCGCGATGCCACGGCGAGTGGTTTCTACTTCAGGAAGTTCTGGCATAGCGAGTGATCAGCTGAGCAATCCGAGCGGGCGCCTACCTTAGCAGGAATGCCCTTGGCGCGACGAGGCAGGCTCGTGGGCCTGTTAACTCGCCCCTAAGTCGCGAATGCTCTCGCGCAGGTTCTCGAAGTCGTACTCCGACAGCCCGACGTATTCCAACACCAACTGCTCAATGCTCTGCCATTCAAAGTCATCGGGCTGATTGCCCAATACCCGGTGACTGGCGCAAATGTGCTCGGCCATTTTCAGAATCGCCAGCAGGGTTTTCAGCTGCGCATCGCGGCTGGAATCTTCGGTGAAAATCGCCAGGGCGTTGTGGTGACTGGCAATCGCCTCGCACAGATGCAGCGGCAGGTTCCACGACTTGGCGGTGAAGTAGCCGACCACCGCATGGTTGGTATTGAGCAGGCGGTTCTCGGTATCGACCACACGGCGCTCGCCGGTGGCACTGGCGTAGGCCTCCTCCAGTACCGTCATGTAATTGGGGAAGCGCTTGATCATCAGCGGGATGCCGCAGTTATGAAACAAACCGAGGGTGTATGCCTCATCCGGCGAGTGATAGCCGATGCGCTTGGCTAAGGTCAGGCTGGTCATGGCCACATCCTGGGCGGTATCCCAGAAGCGGTTGAGGGTGACGATGGCCTCATCGGTCAGTTCACCCCGGATCGACTGCGCATTGATCAGGTTGATCACCGTGTTGCAGCCCAGCAGGTTGACCGCCTGTTGAATCGAGGCGATACGGTTAGCCAGGCCAAAAAAAGGCGAATTAACCAGTTTAAGTAACGCACCAGACAGACCTGGATCCTGGCCGATCAGCTTGGCGATGGCGCGTAAATCCGGGCAGGGCATCACCTGTTCCATCTGCAAATCCACCATGATCTGCGGCTGCGGCGGCACACTGATGCCCTGCAGCACTTGCTGGATATATTCGGCGGAGAGCTCTTGGGACATAACAGGATCAACCGGAATGAGAGGTAGGACACAGTCTAGCCAAACCCCTAGCACTTCCACAGATGACTTTTGTAACCGCCGCGCCGCTGCCGAACCCGCTATAATTCCGCTCTTTTTTCGGAGTCCCCAGCATGTCCCTGCCCAGCCTGCGCCTGAAAGCCAACGCCGATCGACGCCTGCGCGCCGGCCATCTGTGGGTCTACAGCAACGAAATTGATGTCGCCGCCACCCCGCTGAGTGGCTTCGCAGCAGGCGACCAGGCTATCCTCGAAGCGACCGGCGGTAAGCCGTTGGGCGTCGTCGCGATGAGCCCTAACAACCTGATCTGCGCGCGCCTGCTGTCGCGGGACGTCAAGCACGTGCTGGACAAATCCCTGCTGGTGCACCGCATCAACGTCGCCCTGTCGCTGCGTGAGCGTCTGTTCGACAAGCCCTGTTACCGCCTGGTGTACGGCGACTCCGACCTGCTGCCCGGCCTGGTGGTCGATCGTTTCTTCGACATCCTGGTGGTGCAGCTGGCCTCCGCCACCATGGAACGGCACAAGGATGACGTACTCGCTGCGCTGATCCAGGTGTGCAAACCCAGCGGCATCCTGCTCAAAAACGATTCTGCCGCCCGCGATGCCGAAGGCCTGGCGCGGTATGTGGAAACCCCGTTTGGCGTGGTGCCAGAGTGGGTCGCCCTGGAAGAGAACGGCGTAAAGTTCGAAGCCCCGGTAATCGAAGGGCAAAAGACCGGCTGGTTCTACGACCACCGCATGAACCGCGCGCGCCTGGCGCCCTACGTCAAAGGCAAACGCGTACTCGATCTGTTTAGCTATATCGGCGGTTGGGGCGTGCAAGCTGCAGCGTTCGGTGCCAGCGACGTGATGTGCGTCGACGCTTCCAGCTTCGCTCTAGATGGGGTTGAGCGCAACGCCGCGTTGAACGGCCTGACCGATAAAGTCGCTTGTGTCGAAGGTGATGTGTTCGAAGCCCTCAAGCAGCTGAAAGCCTCGGAAGAGCGCTTCGACGTAATCGTCGCCGACCCGCCGGCTTTTATTAAGCGCAAAAAAGACCAGAAAAACGGTGAAGGTGCGTACCGTCGCCTCAACGAACAGGCCATGCGCCTGCTCAACAAGGACGGCATCCTGATCAGCGCCAGCTGCTCCATGCACCTGGAAGAAGACAACCTGCAAAACATCTTGCTGACCAGTGCGCGCCATCTGGACCGCAACATCCAGCTGCTCGAACGCGGCGCCCAGGGCCCCGATCACCCGGTACACCCAGCCATTGCTGAAACCCGCTATATCAAGAGCCTGACCGTGCGCTTACTGCCCAACAGTTGAGCACCACGCACCTGTCGAGTGCGTCTCGGCAGGTGCTTCTTTCTCTCCCGCGTTGTTACCACTCCCCACACTCGCCTGGCGCAACCCCACGCCTGGGCTAGGCTTAGATCCCAGCACCGACGCGCATCGCGATGCACTGGCGGCGTACTGGCACAGTGCTTGCGTAACTTGAACATTCAAACAAGTTCCCGCCGAACCACAGAAGCGGGCCTGCGAATTCAAGCATTCAGATAGCGGCCACAAGCGGCTGTCTACTCAAAGCACATTTGGGGAGGGGTATGGCTGACCTGGCTGGGGACAAACCGTTCCTGCAATTCACCAACGTCAAGAAGACTTACGACCACAAGAATCTGGTGGTCAAGGATTTCAATCTGGATGTGGCCAAGGGCGAATTTATCACCCTGCTCGGCCCTTCCGGCTCGGGTAAAACTACCTGCCTGATGATGCTCGCCGGGTTCGAGGACGTGACCAGCGGTGAGATCCTGATCAACGGCCGCTCGGTCACCAGCATCGCACCTTACCAACGCAATATCGGCATGGTGTTCCAGCAGTACGCACTGTTCCCGCACATGACCTTGCGCGAGAACCTCGCCTACCCGCTAAAAATTCGCAAACAGCCCAAAGACGTGATTAACGCCAAGGTCGATGAGTACTTGTCGCTGGTCGAGCTGCTGGACTTTGGCAACCGTTTCCCCGGCCAACTCTCCGGCGGCCAGCGCCAGCGTGTCGCCCTCGCACGCGCACTGATCTTCGCCCCTGACATCGTGCTGATGGACGAACCGCTCGGCGCCCTCGACAAAAAGCTGCGCGAGCAGATGCAGTTCGAGATCAAGCGCCTGCACGAGCAACTCGGTTTCACCGTGATCTACGTGACCCACGATCAGACCGAAGCCCTGACCATGAGCGACCGTATCGCCGTGTTCAATAACGGCATCGTCCAGCAGTGTGCGCCGCCTCATGTCCTCTACGAGCGCCCGGCCAACCTGTTCGTCGCCGACTTTATTGGTGAGAGCAACAAGCTTAAGGGCGTTATCGAGAGTGTTGGCGAGGACACCGTGCAGGTGCGCCTGGAGGATGGCGGCCTGGTAAGCGCACTAAAAGCCAACTGCAGCGAGGTTGGCTTGCCTACCACCGTCTCTATTCGCCCAGAAAAGCTCAGCTTTACCGAACGCCTTGGCAGCACCGGCAATCAGGTGATGGCACGCTTCGTCACCCGCCATTACGTCGGCGAATACATCCGCTACCACTTCGAAACCGCCGATGGCACCGAATTGGTGGTGAAGAACATGAATGACAATTCCGCACCGCAACTCAGCGTCAAGGATGAGGTCGCCCTGGCCTGGCTGCCACAAGACAGCCAAGCCCTGGACCGACAGGATGTTCCGCAGGCGCTCTAATAACCCTAAGACTAAAAAGCAATGGAGCACAGCATGGCTAGAACACTGACCACCCGCTTTTCCACATTCGCTTTAGCTGCCGCACTGGGTACGGCAAGTTTTGCCGCCAGCGCCGAGGAAACCCTTACGGTGGTGTCATGGGGTGGTGCCTACGGCGCAGCCCAGCAGAAACACGTTATCGACCCGTTTATGAAAGACACCGGCAACAAGGTGCTGTTCGAGGACTACACCGGCGGTGTGGCCGAGATCAAAGCCCAGGTTGAATCCGGCAACATTCAATGGGACGTGGTCGACTTCGAGGTAATCGACCTTGAGCGCGCCTGCTCTGAGGGGCTGCTAGAAACCCTTGATCACAGCGTTCTACCCGCCGGCATCGACGGCGTAGCCGCCGACAAAGACTTTATCCCCGAAGCCCTGTCCAGCGACTGCGCGGTTGGCAATATCGTTTGGTCGGTGGTCTTCGCCTATAACGAGAAAACCATCGGCGACACCAAGGCCGCCAGCATCACTGATTTCTTCGATACCAAGAAAATTGCCGGCAAGCGCGCTCTACGCAAACGCCCTCAGGTCAACATGGAATGGGCGCTGCTGGCTGATGGGGTAAAACCGGCTGACGTTTATGAAGTGCTGGCTACTCCAGAAGGCCAAGCCCGTGCATTTGCCAAACTGGACACGATCAAACAGGACATCGTCTGGTTTGATTCCTGGTCCCAGGCGCCGCAACTGCTGAACGACGGCGGTGCGGTACTGGTGCAATCGGCCAACGGCCGCTTCTATGACGCCATCCGCCAAGAGAAGAAGCCTTTTGTCATCGTTTGGGACGGTCACGTCTACGACCTCGATGCCTGGGCCATCGTCAAAGGCTCGAAGAAAAAAGACCTGGCTATGAAGTTCATCGCCTACGCCACCGGCTCCAAGCCGCTGGCCGGCATGCCGGACGTGGCCTACGGTCCGACGCGCAAATCGTCCATGCCATTGGCTGACCAAAGCGCTGCACCGCACCTGCCAACCGCTCACCTGAGCAAAGGCATCCAGGCCGGTTCGGACTTCTGGGCCGACTACGGTGAGTCTCTCGGTGAGAAATTCAACGAGTGGCTGCTGAAGTAAAACCTCAGACGCCCCGCGCCACAACGGCGCGGGGCGTCGCTTTCAGGTTGTATAGGAGTTAACGCTTGTCCTCTCTCACCAGCACCGAAGCCAACCAAGCCGCCAGTGGTCGACGCAAGAAGCGTCTGACTGCGTTTATGTTTGTGCTGCCGCTGCTGATATTCATCATGCTCAGCTTCGTTGCCCCCATCGCCAGCATGCTCTGGCGCAGTGTCAGTCACCCGACGGTGGCCACCCTAATTCCGCTGACCCTAAGCGAGCTGCAACGCTGGGACGGCAAAGCCATACCCGATGAACAGACCCTCACTGTTTTCGCCAAGGAGCTGCATGACCTGGCTAAAGAGCGCCAGTCCGGCAAGCTAGCCGAAGAGATCAACCGCGCTACCGCCGGCATGTCCAGCGTGGTCAAATCTACCGCGCGCAAGGTCTCGCGCTTGAATAACGAGCAACTCGCACAACAAGGTGCGGACACCCTGCTCAAGGCCCATCGTAAGTGGAGCAACCCAGATACCTGGTACGCCATCCAGCGAGCGGGAAAGCCCTACACCTATGACTACTACCTAACCGCCCTCGACCTTGAACTAGACCCCGAGCAAGGCATTCAGGTACGTGAAGACACACAGATCTACCTGCAGCTCTACACCAAGACCCTGAACATGGCGCTGATCATCACCGTTTTCTGCGCCCTACTCGGCTACCCGTTGGCCTACTACCTGGCCGGGCTGCCGGAGAACCGTGCCAACCTGCTGCTGGTGCTGGTGCTACTGCCGTTCTGGACCTCACTGCTGGTACGCACCACGGCCTGGATCGCACTGTTGCAGACCAACGGGGTGATCAACTCGTTTCTGCTCGGGGTCGGCATCGTCGATCAACCCATCGAGATGCTCTACACCTCGTTCGCCACCGTGGTGGCGATGACGCACATCCTGCTGCCATTTATGATTCTGCCGCTCTACAGCGTGATGCGCGGCATCGACCCTAGCTACCTACGCGCGGCGCTGTCACTGGGGGCGCGGCCGATTCCGGCATTCGCCCGCATCTACTTCCCAATGACAATGCCGGGACTGAGCGCCGGCGCCCTGCTGGTATTCATCATTTCCGTGGGCTACTACATCACCCCGGCACTGGTCGGCGGCACCGATGGGCAGATGATCAGCAACATCATCGCCTTCCATATGCAGCGCTCGAACAACTGGGAGCTCGCCGCCGCACTGGGCTCACTGCTGCTCGCGTTGATCCTGCTGCTGTACTGGCTGTACGACCGCTTCGTCGGTGCCAGCAATATCAAACTGGGCTAAGGAACAGACTATGAAGATTCCCGCCTATTACGGCTTCGGGCATCACCTGGGCAGCTGGCTGCTGAAAACCAGCTCCTGGCTGGTGTTGCTGTTTTTGATCATGCCGATCCTGGTAATCATCCCACTGTCGTTCAACGTCGAGCCGTTCTTCAGCTTTACCGAAGGCATGCTTACCTTTCAGCCCGAGGCCTACTCGCTGCGCTGGTACAGCGCCATTTTCAGCGACGACAAGTGGCTGCTGGCGATCAAGAACAGCTTTGTGATCGGTTTCTTCGCCACCCTGCTGGCCACCTTACTTGGCACCTGCGCCGCCGTTGGCCTGGCCCGCGATGACATGCCGGCGCGGCGGTTGATTACCGCGCTGCTGCTGTCGCCGATGATCGTGCCGCTGATCATCACCGCCGCTGGCATGTTCTTCTTCTATTCCGACCTCGGCCTGGCCGGTAATTACCTAGGCGTGATCATCGCCCACGCAGCGCTGGGTACACCATTTGTGATCATCACCGTCACCGCCACCCTCACCGGTTTCGACTACAGCCTGGCTCGCGCGGCGCTGAACCTGGGCGCCACGCCGCTACGGGTGTTCTTCGACATCATCATGCCGCTGATCCGCCCCGGGGTAATTTCCGGCGCGCTGTTCGCCTTTATCACCTCGTTCGACGAGGTGGTGGTGATCCTGTTTATGGCTGGGCCGCAACAACGCACCATCCCTCGGCAAATGTTCTCGGGCCTGCGCGAGCAAATCAGCCCGAGTATTCTGGCCATCGCCACCCTGCTGATCCTGATGTCGATTGTCCTGCTGATCACCATCGAACTGCTGCGCCGACGCGCCACTCGCATGCGCGGTATCGAACATATCGAATAGTTGTCGGCCACGGAGCGTTCACCACTGAGCGCACCGGCCTTCCTTGCAGGCGCGCCGAAGGATTAGAATCGGCCTTCCCCTGCCTCACCTAGGCGGACTTATAGCCCGGCCATGCCAGCGCCCACCCCGCGCAAGGCAGCGCCCCAGCCCTGTAAATGCACACTTGCGTTTGCCTTGGGCCAGATCCCGGCTCACCATACGCACCAACAGCCCGTTGCCCGCACAGCACCAGTGCCTGTGCACGCGTAACCTGATTAGCCTTTGCAGGATTGACCGCCATGCCTGATTACCGCTCGAAGACCTCCACCCACGGCCGCAATATGGCCGGCGCCCGCGCCCTGTGGCGTGCCACCGGGATGAAGGATGAAGACTTCAAAAAGCCGATCATCGCCATTGCCAACTCCTTCACCCAGTTCGTACCTGGCCACGTACACCTGAAGGACATGGGTCAACTGGTTGCCCGCGAGATCGAAAAGCACGGCGGCGTGGCTAAAGAATTCAACACCATCGCGGTCGATGACGGCATCGCCATGGGCCACGACGGCATGCTCTATTCGCTGCCAAGCCGCGAGATCATCGCCGACTCCGTCGAATACATGGTCAACGCCCACTGCGCCGACGCCATCGTCTGCATCAGTAACTGCGACAAGATCACCCCCGGCATGCTGCTGGCATCGCTGCGCCTGAACATCCCGGTGATCTTCGTCTCCGGCGGGCCGATGGAAGCGGGCAAAACCAAGCTGGCCAGCCACGGCCTGGACCTGGTCGACGCCATGGTGATCGCCGCAGACGACACGGCCAGTGACGAAAAAGTCGCCGAATACGAGCGCAGCGCCTGCCCGACCTGCGGCAGCTGCTCCGGCATGTTCACCGCTAATTCGATGAACTGCCTGATGGAAGCCCTGGGCCTGGCCCTGCCGGGCAACGGTTCGACCCTGGCCACCCACAGCGACCGCGAACAGCTGTTCCTGCAAGCCGGGCGTACCGCCGTCGAGCTGTGCAAACGCTACTACCAGGATGGCGACGAGTCGGCCCTGCCGCGCAACATCGCCAACTTCAAGGCGTTCGAAAACGCCATGACCCTCGACATCGCCATGGGTGGTTCAACCAATACCATCCTCCACCTGCTGGCCGCTGCTCAGGAAGGCGAAGTCGATTTCGATCTGCGCGATATCGACCGTCTGTCGCGCAAAGTACCGCAGCTGTGCAAAGTCGCGCCGAACATCCAGAAGTACCACATGGAAGACGTGCACCGCGCCGGCGGTATCTTCAGCATTCTCGGCTCCCTGGCCCGTGGCGGCCTACTGCACACCGACCTGCCGACCGTGCACAGCGCCACCATGGCCGAAGCCATCGCCAAGTGGGACATCACCCTGACCGATGATGAAGCCGTGCACACCTTCTTCCGTGCAGGCCCAGCCGGCATCCCGACCCAGACTGCGTTCAGCCAGAGCACGCGCTGGGACACCGTGGATGACGACCGTGAAAACGGCTGTATCCGCAGCGTCGAGCATGCGTATTCGCAAGAAGGCGGCCTGGCCGTGCTCTACGGCAACATCGCGCTCGACGGCTGTGTTGTGAAAACCGCTGGTGTGGATGAGTCCATCCATGTATTCGAAGGCACCGCGAAAATCTTCGAAAGCCAGGACAGCGCCGTGCGCGGCATCCTCGCCGACGAAGTGAAGGAAGGCGACATCGTCATCATCCGTTACGAAGGCCCGAAAGGCGGCCCAGGCATGCAGGAAATGCTCTACCCAACCTCGTACCTGAAATCCAAAGGCCTGGGCAAAGCCTGCGCCCTACTCACCGACGGCCGTTTCTCCGGCGGCACCTCGGGCCTGTCCATCGGCCACGCCTCGCCGGAAGCCGCAGCCGGCGGTGCCATCGGTTTGGTCCGCGAAGGCGACAAGATCCTGATCAACATCCACGAGCGCTCGATCAACCTGCTGATCAGCGATGAAGAGCTGGCCGCACGCCGCGTGGAACAGGACAAGAAAGGCTGGAAGCCAGTGGAAGTGCGCCCGCGCAAAGTCACCACAGCACTCAAGGCTTACGCCCTGCTCGCCACCAGCGCCGACAAGGGCACAGTGCGTGACAAGGCCCTGCTGGACAAGCTGGTGCCGTAAGCCAACATGCAGCAAACAAAAGCCCGGCCTAGTGCCGGGCTTTTGTTTTCAGCTGACGCCCATGTAGCGTCCGGCGCGATGATTGATCGCCAGCACCATATTCAGCGCCAGCGCGCCGAGAATCGACAGTGCCACTTTATCCAACGGCACGACCAGCACCGCCCCCAGCACGATCAGCACATCGATGCCCATCTGCACCTTGCCCGCGCGCAGGCCGAAACGCTCCTGCAGGTATAGCGCGAGGATGTTCACCCCGCCGAGGCTGGCGCGGTGGCGGAACAGCATCAGCAACCCCAGGCCCATGGCAAAACCACCGAACAGCGCGGCATAGACCACATTCAGATGGGTAAAACCGATCCAATGCGGGGTCAGCTCTGCCAGAAGAGAAACCATGCCTACCGCGCAGAAGGTGCGCAGGGTGAACGGCCAGCCCATGCGCCAGATGGCCAAGGCATAGAACGGCAGGTTGATTAGAAAGAACACCAGCCCGAACGGCCAACCGAGTAGGTACTTCATCAGAAAAGCCAAACCAACGGTGCCACCCGTCAGCAACCCGGCCTGGCTATAGAGGGTAATGCCAAGGGCCACCATGGCCGTACCCAGCAATAGCGCCAGGCCATCTTCCCAGAGTGGATGGCGAATAAAGATCGCGGCAATACGATCCGGCTCGGCGTGATCGGCATCAGCGTCATGCATCGGGAACAACCTGTAGAAGGCAGCGGCAATAGACAGCGTAGCGGCCAGCAAGACATCGCCTGAAATGCTTTTAACGCTACGCAACAATGACCCGCAGGGTGGCACACCCAATCGGCGCCCACCCCGGCGGAAATCAATGCAGTACTGAAAAACTCAGCCCGAACGGGCTATTTGCGGTCCCA
>JAHJXZ010000221.1 GCA_018827205.1 Gammaproteobacteria bacterium
CCCTGAATCAGGCACTGGAAGCACGCCTGAACATTCTCGGTCAGATGAACCAGGTTATCGCGACCTCGCGCACCGAGTTGTCGGCTAACGCCCCAACCATGATCGCGATGAAGATCGACCAGGACAAGATTCGCGACGTAATCGGCAAAGGTGGCGCGACCATCCGTGCCATCTGCGAAGAAACCAAAGCGTCGATCGATATCGAAGATGACGGTTCGATCAAGATCTTCGGCGAAACCAAGGAAGCGGCCGAGGCTGCGCGTCAGCGCGTTCTGGGTATCACCGCAGAAGCTGAAATCGGCAAGATCTACGTCGGTAAGGTTGAGCGCATCGTCGACTTCGGCGCCTTCGTCAACATCCTGCCGGGTAAAGACGGTCTGGTGCACATCTCCATGCTGAGTGATGCTCGCGTTGAGAAAGTGACTGACATTCTCAAAGAAGGTCAGGAAGTTGAAGTACTGGTGCTGGACGTGGACAACCGCGGCCGTATCAAGCTGTCGATCAAGGACGTTGCTGCTGCCAAGGCTTCGGGCGTTTAATCGCCGGGTTGCTTAACAGCAGAACAGAGGGCCCTTCGGGGCCCTCTTTTTTTGTTTGCGAAAAACTCAGCGGTCTGGAATGGCTGTAGGTGTCGTGCAATATGCCTTGTGCGGTTGGCCGCAACATGCAGATTGCACGACGCTGGTTGATTTTAATTTTATATAAGTGATTGATATTTAATATAAAAATAACTTTATTCGGGTTGGCACAGCGCTTGCGATAGTACTGGGGAGGCTGCAGCTCGTAGTGGCTTGCAGATTGTTCAGTACACGCAGGAGGCATTACCTATGAAAAAGCCAATCAAGCATTTCGCCGTAACCGCCATGACCGCCACCGCACTGGGCCTGTTGCTCGCCGGGCCAGTTCTGGCTGCGGGTACCCCGACTGTGCAGCCAATGATGCTGGCCGCCAGTGAAACGATGGATAAAGCAGAAGATGCGGTAACCGACACCTGGATTACCAGCAAAGTGAAGTCGACCTTCCTTGCCGATGACAGCTTGAGTGGTATCGATATCAAAGTCGAAACCAATAAAGGTGTTGTTTCGCTCTCCGGGGTTGTTGCCAGCTCCGCTGAACGTGATTTGGCCATTGCCAAGGCAGGCGAGATCAAAGGTGTCAGCGCTGTATCAGCAGAAGCACTGAAAACCGCTCAGTAATCCACGGATGTGTGCCGGACGAGTTGACTTGTTCTGGCCGTTACTCAACGACGAGGGAAACCCAATGAATTCCGACATAATCAAAGGCAAGTGGAAGCAGATCAATGGCCGCATCAAAGAGCGTTGGGGCAACCTGACCGACGATGATCTAGATGTCGCCGAAGGCCATAGCGATTATCTGGCAGGCAAGCTGCAAGAACGCTATGGCTGGACCAAGGAAAAGGCTCAGGACGAGCTGCGTGATTTCAGCAGTAAGCTGTAATCAGGCGTAAAAAGCCCCGCAGGCAAAGCCTGCGGGGCTTTTTAGTGTTTGCTAGGTAGAGCTTAGCTACCGCGTATGCTCTCAATCTTAATCAGGCGATTGTCTTCGAAACGCAGAAACTGATATTTGCCATTTTATCGCCATTCTCGGGCAGATGCACCAGATCCTTGGCCAGTCGCGTACTGAGTTGTCGGCCAACGCGCCAACCATGATCGTGATGAAGATCGACCATAACAAGATTCGCGACTTTATCGGTAAAGGTCGCGCGACCATCCGCGCCATTTGCGAATAAATCAATGCGTCGATCAATATCTTCGGCGAAAGCAAGGAAGCGGTTGAGGGGGCGCTTCAGCGTGTTCTGGGTATCACAGCAGGAACTGAGATCGGCAAGATTTTCGTCGGCATGGTTGAACGCTTTATCGACTTTGGCTTTTTCGTCAACATCCTGGCGGGTAAAGACGGTCTGGTGCACATCTCGATGTTGAGCGATCAGCGTGTCGAGAAGGTCACCGACATGATGAAAGAAGGTCAGAAAGTGGAAGTGCTGGCGCTGGACGTGGACAAACGCAGGCGCATCAAATTATTGATCAAAGACGTGGCCGCCGCCGAAGTCTCTGGTGTCTAAGCTGCGTTAATCGCCATAAAAACGGAGCCCCCCCTTGTGGGCCCCCTTTTTTTGCCCGGACAATAGGCGCCCGGTGCCACATCAAGGATGTCATTCATGGAACGAAACCATTGTCACTATCATCCGGTACAGCCGGCCACTTGGTGCTGCCCAAGTTGCCCGCGCCAGCTGGGCGATTGCTGCGTGCCGCTGAATGCCGATGCCAGCGAGCAAGCACCGCGCTGCCCGCTGTGTCAAAACCCGCTGACCTATCTCGGCGCGGCCAATACCGCGCAACCTTTCTGGGAACGCATTCCGAAGTTCTTTCTCTATGCCCTGCAGACTGGGCCGCTGGCGTTTGCCGCGTTGCTCGCACTGGCTACTGCCTTTATGCCCGGCTCGTTGCTGGTGTGGATCGTCCTGCTCAGTGTGGCCACCAAGTACCTGTACAGCGTGATAACCGCCAACGCCGAAATGCTCGACCGGGCACCGAGCCTGCAGAGCGCCTTTGTCGGCGATGGCTTCGACCTGTTCTTCAAGCAGCTGGCGATTTTTATCCTGGCAGGGGTGGCGCTGGGGATGAGCGCAGGCCTGGGCAGCGAGGCCTTCACGGTGGCTGTGTCGCTGACTCTGATGCTGTTGATGCCCGCAAGTATTATCCGCCTGGCGTTGGACCGGGAGTTCACCTCAGCCCTCAATCCCATGCTGGTTGGGCGGGTAATCAAGGCCATGGGCTGGCGCTACCTAATCCTCTGGGTGTTTCTATTTATCATCTGGCAATCCATCGACTATGTGATTTACATGCTGGCGCACGGCTTGTCGCTGGGCCTGCTGATGCCTGTCGCCAGTGCGGTGCTGGCCTATTTTTCGGTGGTCATGTGCGCCATGATGGGCTATGTGGTGTTCCAGTATCAGGGCGCGCTGGGCTACGTGATTGCCGATGATAGCCAGCTGAAGTTCTATCCCGAGCAAGAATATGGCCGTCGCAAGGCCTTGGCTGACGCCGAGGTACGGCTCAAGGAAGGTCAGCCAGAGCAGGCGCTGGAGGCCATTGCCGCGACTCTGGAACGTGCCCCCAATGACCTTAAACTCAACGAGCGTTTCCACCAGCTGCTGTTTGCTCTGAACAATCGCGACCGTTGCCTGCGCCATCTGGCGCACTATCTTCCGCTGGTAGCGTTGGCCAATCCAGCGTTGGCCGTCAACGCTCTGCTCAATGCGCGGCAGTTACAGGGGGACTATCTACCGGGTGACGCGCTGGTCTGTGAGCAGGTCGCCGAGGCCCTATTGGCCCGGCATAAAGTGCGCGAAGGACTGAGCCTGTTACGCAACTTGCATCAGCGGTTTCCCGCCTACGCGCATATCCCGCGTGCCTATTTGCTAGCGGCGCGAGGCTTTGCCGAGGGGCTCGGTCAGCTGGAGCCGGCACGTCAGCTGCTGGGTTTTATTCGCAGTCGTTATCCGGACTCGGCCTTGCTCGGCGAGGTGGCCAGTCTGGAGGCGGTGATTGGCCAGCTGGCGACCGCGCAGAGCGTCTGACTCTTGAGCTTCAGCCTAGATGCGCGTTGAACTGGGCGAGTAGCCGGGTCGGTTCGCTGTCCGGGTAGCTTTGTTGCAGGAAAACCAGCAGCTCACGGAGGGTGCGTGGCTGTTCGCCAGCCAATTGTTTGGCCAGCGCCAAGGTCATGGCTGGCAGCTGAGCGTGGGGTTGTGGGTTGTTGCTCAGCTTGCGCCAAACGTTAAGAGCCCGTGCGCTTTGTCTGGCGCGCAGCAGGCTCTGCAATAGGTACAACTGAATGCTTGGCTGCTGCAACAGCGGTTGTCCGCTGGTCAGGCTATCGTCGGCCAGTTTCTCCAGCATCGCCAGTTGTCCAGGTGAGGCTGGCAAGGCGAACAGCTGCTTGAGTAGTGCGCCCAGCAGGGCCCTGTCCTGGCGGCTCGTGGCCACTGGGTAGAGGCGCTCGAGCAACGGCAGACGTGCGGGATAGCGCTGCAGCAGGTCCGGCCCGCGCCGCGCCGCCTCATCCAGGGCAAAACGACCGATTAGCTCGCCCAGCGCCGCCAGCTCGCGCTTGAACGGGGCGTCCGGGTCTTCCTTGTGCAGGTACTCCTGATCGACCTTGAGGCGACCGAACTGGTGGGGTAGCCAGACCAACAGAAAACCCGCACCGAGCCCGCCGAGGTGGGCGTAGTGGTTGACGTGATCGTTCTCCAGCATGCCCAGCAGCTCCTTGCCCATCCACAGCGGCAGGATCCACAGAGCCGGTGCGCGGAAGTAGCCGAACAGCGGCCCTAACCAGTAGAAGAAGTTGATCCGGCGCAGGCCATAGACCCCCAGGTACATGCCCATCAGCCCGGAAATCGCCCCGGAGGCGCCGATGCCCACTACCCAGACCGGTTCCAGCAGCCACCAGAGTAAGTGCGAGGCCACGCCACTGATCAGGTACAGAACGAGGAACTGGCCACGGCCCAAGGCGATCTCCAAGGCGAACCCGAAGATAAACAGGAACAGCATATTGCCCAGCAGGTGATCGACATCGGCGTGCAGGAACATGGCACCAAACAGACCCTGGACGCTGAACTTGGCCGGAATAAAGCCAAAGCGATACAGGCTGATCTGGTCGCGTGCCGCCTCGGCGGCCTGGCGCGCTCGTTGCCAGTCGGGAGCCGCCTGATAGGCCGCGTCGTCATGCAGCTGTTGCTCGAACTGCAGATCATTCAGCACCAGTTCCGCCAGATAGTCTTGCGGCGCCTGGGAGAGGCTTTGTTGTTCGTCGGTTGTTAACTCATGCTCTTTGCCGAACGACTCGATAAAGGCGCTTTTTTCCCGTTCCAGTAGCCCACCCTGCAGGTAGTTGGAAACGGCTCGTTGTTCGCGGGCGGTATCGCCGCCCTGATAGGCAAAGTAGATCAGGCAGTTGAGCACGATCAGTAATAGGGTCAGGACGGGCGGGCGCTTCCAGTCCAGCGGGTGTTCGGCGGGCAAAATCAGCATTCAGAACTTCCGTGTCGATTCAGGGTTATTGGCCGCGTTTGCTTTCCACGCTCTTCAGTCGGCCGCCTTCGAATCGCAGGTAGTAGTTCATACCGTTACGCGGGCCATAGACCCATTCCTCGACGAGGAACTCGTTATTGCCGTGGGCATCCAGGGTGTAACCCAGCATATCGCGGGCAATCGGCTCGCCGCACTTGCTGGCGACCTCTGTAGTTCGGTCACCGCTGCTGGCGATGCCCTTTTCGCAGCGTAGGGTGCTGGCCTGCGCGCTGGTTGCCAGAGCGAGCAGGGTGAGGCTGAGTGCTATCCGTTGCATGGTGCAATGTCCTTATCGTGGATGCGGGAAGTGTAGGGAGTTGCTAGTTACCGCGTTTGCTTTCGATCTTGACCAGTCGGTTGCCTTGAAAAC
Source organism: Gammaproteobacteria bacterium (assembly GCA_018827205.1). Classification (GTDB taxonomy): domain Bacteria; phylum Pseudomonadota; class Gammaproteobacteria; order Pseudomonadales; family Pseudomonadaceae; genus Aquipseudomonas. Next base: position 5,467 of record JAHJXZ010000221.1, read on the forward strand.
GCAGAAATTGGTACATGCCGTTGCGTGGTCCGTAGGACCATTCTTCGACCGCGACTTCATTGTAGAAACCATATTCATCAAGTACTTCGCGGTAGCCGAGAAAGTCACGGCTTAATGGTTCGCCACATTTGCTGCTGACTTCGTTGGTGGTGTCATCAAGGCTGACCAGCCCGCTATCGCAGCGCAGGGTCGAAGAGGCCTGTGCGCACCAGGGTGCCAGTAATAGCAGGGCGATAACCAGGATTCTCATAGGTTAGCGGCTACGGCGGCGTTCGATGGCGCGCAGGCGCGTGCCTTCGAAGGTGAGAATACTTAGCATGCCGTTATCAGGACCATAGACCCATTCCTCGATCTGATACTCGCGGCGCTCGTTTGGGCCGAGGGAGTAGCCGACCAAGTCACGGAAGGCCGGTTCGCCGCATTTTTGCAGCACCTCAAAACGCCGGTCATCCAGGCTTACCAATTGGCTGCCGCAGCGCAAGGTCTCAGCTTGAGCCAGAGACGATGCACTCGTGAAGGCAAGAAACAACGTTGTAGCCAATGCACGCATATTACGAAGACCTTATTCGCTGCCGAGGTGCAGGGTAGTGGCGACGCGGCCGTCGGCATCAGCCTGCGCAATGTTGACATCCAGCAGGTAAATACGTTCGTCGGTTAGGCCGCCGCGCTCGACCAGATAACTCTTTATTTCTGCCGCCCGTGCCTGGGCCAGCTGACGCTGCAGCAACTCGCTCTGTGCCCAGGATTGCAGCACACCTTCGCGCATCTTCGCACTGCGTTCCTCGTCAGGCAGTTCGGTCCACTCGGCTGGTGGCTGCTGCTTGAGGCGGGTGCGATAGATGCCTTCGAGCAGCACCGCCTTGTCGTCATCATCCACAACCAGCTCACTGGCTTCGGCGGGCACATCATCGCCACGGCGTTGCAGCATCTTGTACCAGGTGTTCTGGTATTCGCGTTCCAGGCGCGCTGCCGCCAATGGCGCGCCGTCGCTGCTCTGCGCGCTCATGCCTTCGATCTCCAGGCGTAGGGTTGGACGCTCCTTCAAGGCGCTAGCCAGCGTATCCAGTGCCTTCTGCGCGCCGCCGTCGAGTTCGCTGCCGCCGGCCGAGAAACGTACGGTGCTGAGGTCGACATCGCTGCCACCACTGACCAGCCCACCGATAAATTTGAACGGTGCCTGTGCTGCGCGCAGCACCAGGTTGCGCAGGGTTTGCCAGACGATCGGCATCACGCTGAATTCCGGGCTGTTGAGGTTGCCCTGCACCGGTAGCTGGATTTCGATATTGCCTTTGGTGTCTTTGAGCAGAGCCACAGCCAGACGAATCGGCAGATCCATGGCGTCCTTGCTGTCGACCTTCTCACCAAGCTGCAGGTCTTCCAGTAGCAGCTTGTTCTCGGCGTTGAGGTTGCCTTTCTCGATCTGGTAATGCAGATCGAGGTTGAGGCGGCCCTTGCGGATGCGGAAACCGGCGAACTTGCCAGAGTAGGGCGTGAGTGTGGTCAGCTCGACGTTCTTGAAGCTGGTGGCGATATCCAGGCTGTTCAGCGGGTCAAACGGGGTGAGCTTGCCCTTGATGCTGACGGGGGCGTACTTGTCGACCTTCCCCTTGATGTCGACGCTGGCCGCTTTCGGACTCTGGTTGTCCAGGGTGCCGATCTGGCCGTTGAGCTGACCAATCGCGGTGGCGAAGTTGGGCCGTAGACTGAAGTCGGCAAAGTTGGCCGAACCGTCTTTGATGTTAATGCCGCCGATGCGGATCGGCAGCGGCTTCTCGGTCGGTGCTTTGCTCGACTCGTTGCTGGCGGGCTGGGGCACCAGCAGGTCGTTGATATTGGTGGTCAGGTCTTCGTTGATGATAAAGCGCACGTAGGGCTGCTGCAGTTTGACCTGGCCGATCGCTAGGCCCTTGCCGTGCTGATAGTCGAGCCCTTCAATCTGCACTTGCTGCCATTTTAGGAAGTCACGGTCCTTGAGTGTGTCGAGGGTATGCAGCTGGTTGATCTCGGCTTGCCCGCCAATGCTGAAGGCCAGCGGTTCGACGCTTTGCAGGTCAACCGCCAAGTCGCTACCGAGCTTGCCGCTGCGCAGCTCCAGGCGCACGACGGGGCTCAGGTAGGTCTGCGCCAGACGCAGGTCGATATCGCGGGTAGCTACTTGCAGCTTGGCCGTGGTCGGAGTCAGTTGTACCTGACCGTCGGCCTTGATCTGCCCGGTCTTGTTCACCCCCGTATCGATTTTGAGGCCGAAAGGTGAAGTGCCCAGACTGTCGAAGTTGCTCAGGTCGAGGTTGAGTGGAGCTAGATCGATTTTGACTTCCGCACCACCGGCGCGGTCGGCCAGATGTACCTGATAGTCGCGCAATTGCACGTCGCGCAGGATCACTTGCCAGGGTTTACTGGCCTCTTCTGGCTGGCCTGCAGTGGCGGTTTCTAGGTCAGCGGATTGCTCCGCAGTCGTCGGTTCGCTTGGCTCTTTTAGCGGCTCGGCTTCTGTTGCTGCTGAGCCTGCGCCACCCTCATTCAGAGCTGGAGCTGGAGCTGGAGCTGGAGCTGGAGCCGGTTTGGCGGGTTGGCTGGCCAGTAACTTCTGCCAGTCGAGTTGGCCATCGGCTTCGCGCGCGGCCCAGGTTTCCAGTTTCTGGCTACGAATCTTGCCGACGATAACTTGCTGCTTGGCCAGATCCACGCTGGTGTCGCTGATGTCCAGGCTTTCCAGGCGCAGCAGCGGTTTGTCCGCCGGGTTCTTGATGGCAAAGCTGCTGACGCTGAGCTGGGTATTGCTCAGCAGCAGTTCGGTACCTGTGGCCAGGTTCAGGCTGTAGTCGCTGCTGAGGTTGACGATGCCGTCCTCCAGGACTAGTGGTACCGCATCACGTACATAGGGCCAGAAGGCTTTCAACTTGCCGTCGGTGACCTTCAGGCTGCCGCTGGAGCTGATCGGCACCAAGCTGATACGCCCGGTCCAGTCGATGCGCCCGCCCTGGGGGCCGGTGGCGACCAGGCTCATGTCGGCATTGTCGTCAGGTAGAGTGCTGAGGTTGTGCAGTTCGAAATTGAGATCGTCGTAAACAAACTCGATCGGCTCGCTGGGGCGCAAGTCCTCAAAGTGCACGTTGCCGCCACTCAGCTTGATCCGCGAAATACGCAGCGGGAACGGCTCGCCGGCAGGTTCTTCGACCTCAGGTTGCGGGCTGGGCGGCACTTTGAACAGTTGGGTCAGGTTAAGCCGACCGTCCTTGCCGAACAGCACTTCGCTGTGCGGCTTGTCCAGCTCGATATCGGCCAGGTGCAGCACGCCGTTCCACAGGCTGTCGAGTTGCAGGTTGGCATACAGGCGTTCGAAGGCGATTTGCTGCTGTTCGGCTTCACCAATCTGCAGGCCCCAGAGGCTGAGCTCCAGGCTGAACGGGTTGAGTTGCAGGCGCTGCAGTGTGGCGGGTACTTCGGCGTAGTGCGCCAGCTGCTGGTTGGCGATGCGCAGGCCGATACCGGGCAGAATCAGAAACCCCAGCAGGCTGTAGAGGGCAACGGCGATGGCAATGGCGCTGGCTGCGCGCTTTATTCCTTTAAGCATAAAAACGTCATCTATCCCGACGAGAAGTGCCTTGGAGTATGGCACGCGTGCGCAGTTCCGCAGAGGCTCTGCGCGGCGATTTTCTTCACGCAGACGGGTACATCAGAACTGCAGGATCAGGGTTTTCAGCGGCGGTTGGCCATCCTGCGAGGGGAAGTCGCTGGCCGGTGGCAGCACCTGCCAGTCACGTACCGGGCGCCCGAGCTTTTCCGCGCAGCGCAACACCTGTTCGCGCCAATCGGCCATGGCGACTTTTGCCAGGTTGTTGCAGCAGATCAGCACACCATCATCGGCGGTGGCGAGAATCGCAGGTTTGAGCAGGCTCTGATAATCGCGCAGCAGATCGACAGTGCCGAAAGCGCTCTTGGCCCACGCGGGCGGGTCGAGCAGCACGAGGTCAAACTGACGCTGTTCAAGGCGCGGGTAATGCGGCAGCTTCTGCCCGCGACGGGCGTTGATCGGCAGACCGGCCAGTTGGCGAATCGCCGGAAAGTAGTCCGACTGCACAAACTGCATGGCTTGCAGCTGTGGGTTGAGCTGGCCATTTTCGCGGCCTACCGCCAGATTGCCTTCGGCAAAATCCAGATTGACGACTTCGCGGGCTTCCCCTGCGGCTGCGCTCAAACCGACACCGCAGGTGTAGGCGAACAGGTTAAGCACTGACTTGTCAGCGCTGTGCGTTTTGACCCAGCCGCGTGCGTTGCGCAGGTCGAGAAACAGCAATGGATCTTGCCCTGCATGGCGGCCACGGACACGGTAGTTGAGGCCCCATTCATGGCCGATCAGGTCTTCCAGTGCGGCAGGCTCGGCCTGATAGATCGAATCAGTGCGGTCGATTCGTGAGTTACCCAGGGACCGGTCGTTGTAGACCAGCAGCAGTGGGGTGCCGAGGCTGACCTGGCATTGCTCAGCCAGTTGCAGCAGCTCGTCGCGACTCAGGCTCTGGTGAAAGCTTTGCACCAACAGTTGCGGGCCGTAACGATCGATGGTCAGGCCGCCGGCACCTTCCTGGCTGCCATGGAACAGGCGATAGCAGTCGGTGTCTTGCTGATGCAGTTCGGCCAGCAGGTCTTGACGGTTATGCAACGCGGCGCGCAGCGCCTGGTCGAGAGAGGGCATGCGCGGCGACTCGAAAAAGGAGGGCGCGCAGTTTATCAAGATTCACCTGCCGGGACGCAGGCTCGGCGAAAACAGCAAGGGCACCCTAAGGTGCCCTTTAATTTGCGAGTGTTATTCGATCAGACGATACGGTTGCCGCCAGTGCGGTCAGCGCCATCAGCTGCGATGCGGTTGCCGCCAGTGCGGTCAGCGCCATCAGCTGCGATGCGGTTGCCGCCAGTGCGGTCAGCGCCATCAGCTGCGATACGGTTGCCGCCAGTGCGGTCAGCG
>JAHJXZ010000222.1 GCA_018827205.1 Gammaproteobacteria bacterium
ATCACGAGGATAAGGAAGCGCACATCTTTGTCGGCGTACAGACCCACCCGGAAAGCGACCCGCGTGCCGCGCTGGTGCAGGGCCTGCGTGAGCAGGGTTTCCCGGTGTTGGACCTGACTGACAACGAACTGGCCAAGTTGCATATTCGCCATATGGTCGGAGGTCATGCCGCGGCGGTGCCAGATGAGTGCGTTTACCGCTTCGAGTTTCCTGAGCGTCCGGGTGCGTTGTTCAATTTCTTACAGAAATTGGGTGGGCGCTGGAATATTTCGATGTTCCACTACCGCAACCATGGCGCTGCCGATGGTCGTGTAGTCGCGGGGCTGCAGGTGCCGCAAGCGGAGCGTCACCTTGTGCCCGCAGCGCTGGAAGCCATCGGCTACCCCTATTGGGATGAGAGCGATAATCCGGCGTACAAACTCTTTTTAGGCTAATCGGCAGGAGCTGAATCGATGGAACATTACCAACTGCTGAAAATTCTCCACAGCGCTCCGGGCGTGCTGTTGCTGCTGGGCGTGCTGGCTCATGTATTTATGCTGTTGAAGGCCGCGCGCGCTGGGGATAGCGCCGTGCTGCAGCGCAAACTCAAACGCACCCGCCTGATCAGCCTGCCGGTATTTGGCCTGTTGGCCCTGAGCCTGCCGGTCAGCGGTTGGTGGCTGGTCAATCTTGCTGGTTTCCCGCTGGGGCAGACCTGGCTGCTCGCCAGTAGCGTGCTGTTCGGCGTGCTGCTGCTGTTCGGTCTGTTGCTCAATGGTCGCCTGGCGGCCTGGCAGATATTGGGCGACAGTCCAGCCCCGATCAAGCTGCTGCGCTTCTGTGCGCTGTATGCCGGGCTGATCGTATTGCTGCTACTGGTGATCATGGGGCTGATGGGCGCCAAACCGGCCTGATCAGCACTCAAATAAAAACGCCGCCTGATCAGGCGGCGTTTTTATTTGCGGCGGATTTAGCGCAGCGAAATAACTGGCCAGCCGCGTTTTTCCGCTTCGGCGCGCAGCTTCGGGTCGGGGTCGACGGCGAATGGGCGGGTGACTTGCTCCAGCAGCGGCAGGTCATTCAACGAGTCGCTGTAGAAGCTGCTGTCAGCCAGGCTCAGGCCGGTTTCGCCGAGCCAGCGGTTGAGGCGGGTGACCTTGCCCTCCTTGAAGCACGGCACATCAGTGGTGCGTCCGGTATAGCGGCCGTCAGCCATTTCGCATTCAGTCGCCAGCAGGGTGTCGACGCCCAGGCGCGCGGCAATCGGTGCGGTGACGAAGCGGTTGGTCGCGGTGATGATCAGCAGCTTGTCACCGGCTTCGCGGTGTTCGGCCAACAGCGCTTCACCCTTGGCGAGGATGATTGGCTCGACGCAGTCACGCATAAATTCGCGGTGCCACTGCTCCAGCTGAGCCATCTCCGTGCGGCCGAGGATTTCCAGGCTGAAGTTCAGGTAGTCGGTGATGTTCAGGCTGCCGGCCAGGTAATCCTGATAGAAGTCATCATTGCGCGCCTTGTAGGCAATCCCGTCGAGGATGCCGCGCTCACACAGGTAGTCGCCCCAGGCGTGGTCGCTGTCGCCGCCGAGCAGGGTGTTGTCGAGATCGAATAAAGCCAAACGCACGGGGCACCTTTTCTTAAAACCCAATAAAGGCGGCCAGATTAACGGCTTTTATAAGGCTTTCCTATTACACGGGTCGCTCGCGTTGCTGCTGCCGCGGCCTTTGTGGAACAATGCCAAAACATGCGTTTACGAGGTTGTGCGCCGTGATCGATCCTGATGGTTTTCGCCCTAATGTCGGCATCATTCTGACCAATGATGTCGGCCAGGTGCTGTGGGCGCGTCGGATAAACCAGGACGCTTGGCAGTTCCCGCAGGGCGGGATCAATGACCATGAGTCGCCGGAAGAAGCGCTGTACCGCGAATTGAACGAAGAAGTGGGGCTGGAACAGCAGGATGTAAAAATTCTCGCCTGCACCCGAGGCTGGTTGCGTTATCGTCTGCCACAGCGTCTGGTGCGCACGCACAGTCAGCCGCTGTGTATCGGCCAGAAGCAAAAGTGGTTCTTGTTGCGTTTAACCGGCGCCGAGGATCGCGTACGCATGGATTTGACCGGCAAACCCGAGTTCGACGGCTGGCGCTGGGTCAGTTACTGGTACCCGCTGGGCCAGGTGGTCACCTTCAAGCGCGAGGTTTACCGTCGCGCCTTAAAAGAACTCGCCCCGCGCCTTCTGGCGCGGGATTGACGGGAGAAAGCCCCTGAGCATGCTCGGCACGCTTCGCAAGATCGTCCAGGAAGTCAATGCCGCCAAGGACCTCACGGCGGCGTTGGGCATCATCGTGCTGAGAGTTCGGG
>JAHJXZ010000223.1 GCA_018827205.1 Gammaproteobacteria bacterium
ACGCACTACCACCACGTAATCCGATAACCCCGGCTGGTAAGCCCCGCCGGCAGTAGACGAGCCATGCACCACGGTGATTTGCGGCAGACCCATGGCCGACATGCGCGCCTGATTGGCAAAGCCGCGCGCGCCTTCCACGAAAATATCGGCAGCGTAGTTGAGGTTGGCGCCGCCGCTTTCGGCCAGGGTCACCACCGGCAGTTTGTTCTCGAAGGCGATCTGCTGCAGGCGCAGGGTCTTTTTCAGCCCGGTGGGGGAAATGGTGCCGCCCTTGATCGCGCTATTGCTGGCGGTGATCAGGCAGCGCACGCCGGCGATATAGCCAATGCCAGAGATGATCCCGCCACCGGCCTGGGTGCCGTCTTTATCGTCATGCAGCTTGTAGCCGGCCAGCGAGGACAGCTCAAGAAACGGCGCGCCCGGATCGAGCAGCAGGTTGAGGCGCTCGCGTGGTAACAGTTGTCCGCGCTTGTCGAATTTTTCTTTGGCAGCGGCGGCCTTGTTCAGGCAGTTCTGCTCGATTTCGCGAAAGCTGCTCACGGCCGCGAGCATGGCCTCGCGATTCTTGGCGAAGTCCGCGCCATGCACGTCGATCTCGGATTGGATAACCGGCATTAGACGCTTACTCCTGATCTTTCAGAACATCGGGCACGTAGGCCCGATGAAAGCCGTTGTAGGATTCGCTGTTTTTCGCCTTGCCCAGCGTCCAGGCCCGCGTGCCTTGGCTAGCGGCGCCGTCGATGCGGATGGTGTTACCGCTGATGAAATTGGCCCCAGGCGTGAGCAGGAAGACGATGGCGGCGGCCACCTCCGACTCGCTACCGATGCGTTGCAGCGGTACATGGTCCTTGAGGTTGCGGATCATGGTTTTCATCGACTCGGGGTAGGTGTCCATGCCACTGGAGGCGATCCAGCCCGGCGCCACGGCGTTGACCCGTACGCCGGCATGGCCCCATTCGTAGGCGGCAGTCTTGGTGAAGTTCTCCATGCCGGCGCGCGCCGCACCTGAGTGGCCCATGCCCGGCATGCCGCCCCACATATCGGCGAGCATGTTGACGATGCTGCCACCGTGTTTGCTCATGCTTTGCAGGAACACTTCCTTGGCGATCAGAAAACCGCCGACCAGGTTGGTGCGCACCACGGTTTCAAAGCCTTTCTGGTTGATGCCGATCAGCGGTGCGGGGAATTGGCCACCGGCGTTGTTGACCAAGTGATGAATTTGCCCGCGTTCGGCGACCACGGTTTTGACCATGGCCTTGACTGCTTCTTCGTCGCGTATATCGCAGGTTTGAAAGCTGGCTTGGCCGCCGTCTTCGATGATTTCGCCGCAGGTAGCTTCGAGCTTTTCCAGCTTGCGTCCGACCAGCACCACATGGGCACCTAGATTCGCCAGTTCATGGGCGGTGCAACGGCCGATGCCGCTGCCGCCGCCGGTGACCATGATGATCTGGCCGCTAAACAGGCCGGGTTTAAAGACTGAGTCGTATGCCATTGTTGTTATCGTCCTAGTCGTAGGATGGAAAACCGCGAAGCGTTTCCCACCAGAAGCTGGTGGCTGGGTAAAGCGTCATCCACCCTACAAAGTCTTCGCCAGAGCGCTGGGCACCGGCACCGGGAATTCCAGTAACTGCTGAGCAAAGGCCTTGCCCTGCGGATCGATGCGCAGGCTGGCGACGCCGCCGCCGCCCAGGGCGTTCTCCAGCAGGAAGTTCAGGCTGTGGCTGCCCGGCAGATACCAGCGGGTGACCTTGGCGGTTTGCGGGTCGAGCGTGTGCTGCATCCATTCGGCCACGGCCCCTTCGGTCAGCGCAGCGGCGATCCAGGCCAAGTACTCGGGCTTTCTGGCCATTACTCCAATATTGCTGTGGTTACCTTTGTCGCCGGAGCGCGCCACAGCCAGCTTGATCAGCGGTACGCTGGCATCAGCTTCGTCGTTTGGCAGCGGGGCGGGGATGTCGGTGGCAATCTGCGTGGTATCCAGCACGGCAATCTGCGGCATGGCAACGGCCGTGCGTTCGCCATCGATTTCTACTTCTAGAGCGCAGGCAGATTTGTCGGTGAGGACGCTGAACAGGCGAATGACCGGGTAAACCGTAGGGCGGCCGCCGACGATGCCGGTCAAGCCGGGAGCCATGCCCGTGGCTGCTTGAGCGATCTCGCGGGAGAACAGAATCAACGCTTCCTTCTTCGCGTGGCGCACGGCGATCTTGATCACGATTTCGCGGGTGTCGGCACGCTGGCCGCGTGGGCCGTAGGTCGCCTCGGAACCCAGCAGTTCGATGCTGACTTCTTTGTAAGGTCCCCAACCACGTTCAGCGAACAGCTCTTCGGTTTTGTTGATGAT
>JAHJXZ010000224.1 GCA_018827205.1 Gammaproteobacteria bacterium
ATGCCTCATATTTTGATCGTCGAAGACGAAACCATTATCCGCTCTGCCTTGCGTCGCCTGCTGGAACGTAACCAATACGAAGTCAGCGAAGCCGGCTCGGTGCAAGAAGCGCAAGAGCGCTTCAGCATCCCCAGCTTTGATCTGATTGTCAGTGACCTGCGCTTGCCAGGTGCGCCCGGCACCGAGCTGATCAAGCTTGGTCAAGGCACCCCGGTGCTGATCATGACCAGCTACGCCAGCCTGCGCTCGGCAGTCGATTCGATGAAAATGGGCGCGGTCGATTACATCGCCAAACCCTTCGACCACGACGAAATGCTCCAGGCCGTGGCACGCATCCTGCGCGATCACCAGCAAATCAAAAGTGCACCCGCTCGTGCCGCCGGCACGGCGAAAGCCAGCGCCGACAAAGTGGTGGACAACAGCAACGGCGAAATCGGCATCATCGGCTCCTGCCCGGCCATGCAGGAGATGTACAGCAAGATCCGCAAGGTCGCGCCCACCGATTCCAACGTGCTGATTCAAGGCGAGTCCGGTACCGGTAAAGAACTGGTTGCCCGCGCCCTGCACAACCTCTCGCGCCGCGCCAAGGCGCCGCTGATTTCGGTGAACTGCGCAGCCATCCCGGAGTCGTTGATCGAATCCGAACTGTTCGGCCATGAGAAAGGCGCCTTTACCGGTGCCAGCGCCGGCCGTGCGGGCCTGGTTGAAGCCGCCGACGGTGGCACCTTATTCCTCGATGAAATCGGGGAGTTGCCCCTGGAGGCCCAGGCACGCCTGCTGCGCGTGCTGCAGGAAGGCGAGATTCGCCGGGTCGGCTCAGTGCAGTCACAGAAGGTCGATGTGCGCCTGATCGCCGCGACCCACCGCGACCTGAAAACCCTGTCGAAGATCGGCCAGTTCCGTGAAGACCTGTATTACCGCCTGCACGTGATCGCCCTGAAACTGCCACCACTGCGTGAGCGCGGGGCGGACGTGATCGAAATTGCCCGCGCCTTCCTGATTCGCCAGAGCACTCGCCAGGGCCGTCTCGACCTGAGCTTTGCCAATGATGCCGAACAGGCCATTCGTCATTACCCCTGGCCAGGTAACGTGCGCGAACTGGAAAATGCCATCGAACGCGCGGTAATTCTCTGTGAAGGCAGCAGCATTTCCGCCGAGCTGCTGGGCATCGACATCGAACTGGATGACCTGGAAGACGACTTCACCGGCCTGCCTGCGCAAAGCGGCGGCCTGGGCCATGAGTCGAGCGAACCAACCGAAGACCTGTCACTGGAAGATTACTTTCAGCACTTCGTTCTGGAACATCAGGACCACATGACCGAGACCGAACTGGCACGCAAACTCGGCATCAGCCGCAAATGTTTGTGGGAACGCCGCCAGCGCCTGGGCATTCCACGGCGCAAGTCCTCGGGCGCAACCGCAGGCTAGAGCGCCGCAGCTGGGTGACAGATGTGTGCGAAAAAGGTTCCATAGCCTGTTACCCATTCAACACTTAGTAACAAAAGCCGGGTCTTATGGTAACGAGAACCCGGCTTTTTTATGCCGCACCAGCATCCTCACCGTAGCTCAACCCCCTGTTTTAAAAGGAATTGCAAAAACTGGCACGGGTTCTGCTTTACTACTGGTACAACAACAATAACAAGCACGCTCCAAACCTAATAAAAATAAGACGTACCGACTCCAGCACAATAAAAACAACAACGCGGAGGCGCAGCTAACTGATTCTTTTGGAAAGGAATTGCCTTTGGGGCTCGCCCCAAAACCTGGCTGAGAATAATAAAACTGCCCTAAGGCAGCGCCAGAACTGGTTGGGTCACTGTGTGATCATGGCAGCATCAGCATCCAAAGCAATCCGTTTGCTCTTGATTCCCAGCTTGGGAAAGTTTCCAAAAGTCCTTGACTGGATGGAACGGGCAAATCAACAAAAACAACAAGCCCGCCATAATAATAAAAACAGAGCACGCACCAATTTGGGGGGGAGCTTCGGCTCCCCCAGTAGCTTCAAACTCCCCGCCTGCAACAGTCTCCCGCCGTTTCCTGCATCAAACCCCGACTCAATGCTAGAATCCGCGCCATTCCTGCGGCCGGCATATACTCTGGCCAGTCATTTAGTCAAACAGTGCCTCCCATGCTGAAAAAGCTGTTCAAGTCCTTTCGTAGCCCTATTCGTCGCGGCAACCACTCGCACAGCACGCCTGAAGTGCTGAGCAGTAGCCAGCACCCTATCGAGCGCGGTGAAATCAGCCGCTATGCCATCAGCGTCGTCGAACGCCTCCAGCAAGCTGGCTATCAGGCCTACCTGGTCGGAGGCTGCGTACGCGACCTGCTGCTAGACATCGAGCCTAAAGATTTCGACGTAGCCACCAGCGCCACACCGGAGCAGGTGCGTGCTGAATTCCGTAATGCACGGGTCATCGGCCGTCGCTTCAAGCTGGTTCACGTGCATTTCGGTCGCGAAATCATCGAGACGGCAACCTTCCGCGCCAATCACCCCGAAGGCGATGAGGACGAAAACAGCAATCTGTCTTCACGTAACGAGAGTGGGCGTATCCTGCGCGATAACGTGTATGGCAGCCTGGAAGACGATGCCCAGCGCCGCGACTTCACCATCAATGCGCTGTATTACGACCCGAGTACCGAGCGCATCCTCGATTACGCCAACGGCGTGCACGACATCCGCAACCACCTGATCCGCCTGATCGGTGACCCAACCCAGCGATACCAGGAAGACCCGGTGCGCATGCTGCGCGCGGTGCGTTTTGCCGCCAAACTGGATTTCGACATCGAGAAACACAGCGCCGCGCCAATCTACAAACTGGCTCCGTTGCTCGGCGGCATCCCCGCCGCACGCCTGTTCGATGAAGTGCTCAAGCTGTTTCTCGCCGGCTACGCGGTCTATACCTACGAACTGCTGGTCGACTATGGTCTGTTCGGCCAGCTGTTCCCGGCCAGCGCTGAGGCACTGAAGCTCAACCCGGACTACACCGACCAGTTGATCCGTAATGCCTTGGACAGCACCGATCTGCGCATCCATCAGGGCAAGACGGTTACTCCGGCGTTCCTCCTAGCTGCACTGCTGTGGCCAGCTCTGCCGGCCCGCGTGATCAAGCTGCAGGATCGCGGCATGCCGCCGATCCCGGCCATGCAGGAAGCCGCTCACGAGCTGATCAGCGAGCAATGCCAGCGTATCGCCGTGCCAAAACGATTCACCATGCCGATCCGCGAAATCTGGGATATGCAGGAACGCCTGCCGCGCCGCAGCGGTAAACGCGCCGACATGCTGCTGGAAAACCCGCGCTTCCGCGCCGGTTACGATTTCCTTCTGCTGCGTGAAAGCGCCGGCGAGGAAACCGGTGGTCTCGGTGACTGGTGGACCCGTTATCAAGACGTCAGCGACAGCGAGCGGCGTAATATGATCCGCGACCTCAGCAACAAGGACGATGGCCCCGGCGCCCCCCGCAAGCGCAAGCGCAACAACAGCAAGCGCAAACGCGGCCCGGCGAGCGATAGCTCAAGCAGCCCTGCCAGCGAATAATGGAACGCGTCTATATCGGCCTGGGCAGCAACCTGGCCGCACCGCTCGAGCAACTGCGCAGCGCCCTGGCCGCCCTGGCCGCTCTGCCGCAGACAGATTTGATCGCCCAGTCATCCTTCTATAGCAGCGACCCATTGGGTCCTGCGGATCAACCGCGCTATGTAAATGCGGTGGCGGCACTGGACACTGAGCTCAGTCCATTGGCCCTGCTGGATGCCTTGCAGACGATCGAACTCGAGCAAGGCCGTACACGCAAGGCAGAACGCTGGGGGCCGCGCACTCTCGACCTGGATATCCTGCTGTTCGGCGAACGCCGACTGGATGAACCACGCCTGACCGTGCCGCACTACCACATGCATGCCCGCGCCTTTGTCCTCTACCCGCTGGCCGAAATCGCCCCCACGCTAAACCTGCCAGAAGGCCGCCCCTTGCGCGAGCTGCTCGCGGCCTGCCCCTTCGAAGGCCTAGAGCGCCTGCCTGCATCTGAGACCGTCACCAGCGAAAACTAGACCAGGCAAAAGCAGGCAATAAACGGAACCCTCGTCTGTACATGAGCATTTGACTCGCTGCGCCCTCACTGGAGCTGCGCTGAGGCGTGCTCAGCTTATCGCTACGAGCCTGCTTTTAACGCCGTATAACCGAGTGCAGTAGGTTTCATTGGCGGTAACGCCAGTAACAGGCCGGTAACACCTGCAATTGACTTCGAGCTCCCCCATCAGGACTATAGGCGTCCCGTTGCCCCGCACCGGTGCAATTCGAGGCCAATGCAGGCCAACTTGAAGCAGCACAACTGCTGACTGAACGCCTGAGTGAGGACAGTTTTCATGCCTGATGTAACCCTGACCACCCTGCAAAGCCTCAAGCAGAGCGGCGAGAAGATCGCCATGCTGACCTGCTATGACGCCACGTTCGCCCAGACGGCCTGCCAGGCCGGTGTCGATGTGCTGCTGGTGGGCGATTCCCTCGGCATGGTCTTGCAAGGCCATGACAGCACACTGCCCGTCACTGTCGCCGAGATGGCGTACCACACCGCCAGCGTCAAACGTGGCAACCAGGGCGCGCTGATCCTCGCCGACCTGCCGTTTATGGCCTACGCCACTATTGAGCAGACCCTGAATAACAGTGCGGCACTGATGCAGGCCGGCGCGCATATGGTCAAGTTGGAAGGCGCTGCCTGGCTGGCTGAGCCGATTCGCCAACTGGCGGAACGCGGCGTACCGGTGTGCGCGCACCTGGGTTTGACCCCACAGGCGGTGAATATCCTCGGCGGTTACAAGGTGCAGGGCCGCCAGGAGGCTCAGGCGCGGCAGATGCGCGCCGACGCCATGGCGCTGGAACAAGCCGGCGCGGCCATGCTGCTGCTCGAATGCGTGCCCAGTGAACTGGCCGCTGAAATCAGCCAAGCGGTGAAGATTCCGGTGATCGGCATTGGCGCCGGTGCTGCCACCGACGGCCAGGTACTGGTGCTGCATGACATGCTCGGGCTGTCCCTGAGCGGCCGTATGCCAAAGTTCGTGAAGAACTTCATGGCTGGCCAGAGCAGCATCCAGCACGCCATCAGCGCCTACGTCAAAGCGGTCAAAGACCAAAGCTTCCCAGCAGCCGAACACGGATTTTCTGCATGAACACAGTTAAAAGCGTGCGCGAGTTACGCGCCGCTGTCGCCCAGGCGCGCGCCGAAGGCAAACAGATCGCCTTCGTCCCGACCATGGGCAACCTGCACGCCGGCCACGCCGCGCTGGTGGAAAAAGCCGCACAACGCGCCGACTTCGTGGTCGCCAGCATCTTCGTTAATCCGTTGCAGTTCGGCCCTAGCGAAGACCTCGACAAATACCCGCGCACCCTGCTCGCCGATCAGGAGAAACTGGTCGAAGCCGGTTGCCACCTGCTGTTCACCCCGGATGTCGAGGAAATGTACCCGCACGGCATGGAAGGTCAGACCCGCGTCAGCGTGCCAGGGGTATCCGAAGGTTTGTGTGGCGCTAGCCGTCCCGGACATTTCGAAGGCGTCGCCACCGTAGTCAGTAAGCTGTTCAATATGGTGCAGCCGGACTTGGCCATTTTCGGCCAGAAGGATTTCCAGCAACTGGCGGTGATTCGTACCCTGGTGCGTGACCTGAATATGCCGATCCAGATTATCGGCGAGCCTACCGTACGCGCCGAAGACGGCCTGGCACTGTCCTCGCGCAACGGGTACCTGAATGCCGAACAACGTGAAGCCGCCCCCGTGCTGTACCGTTCATTGCAGGATATGGCCACAGCGATTCGGGCTGGCGAACGCAACTACAGCAAGCTGGTTGCCACAGCGCAGCAGCAACATGACGCCGCCGGTTTTCGTCCTGATTACCTCGAAGTGCGCGAGTCAAATAACCTGCGCCCGGCCACGGCCGATGATCAGCAGTTGGTGATTCTGGTGGCGGCCTATATTGGCAACACCCGCCTGATCGATAACCTGGCCTTCGACCTCAATACTTCAGCCTGATCAACACCGCAGGTTGTTGCCTGCCCCCCGCACCTGCCAGTTACACTCAAGGCCCGGATCATTCCGGGCTTTTTTGCATTATTTGCCGCACCCAGGACAAGGAACGCGCACCAATGGCCTATTACCAGCATCCGCATGACGTCACCACCCTGCCCGCCTGGCAGGCGTTGCACACGCAGCGCGAGCAGATGAACGACTTCAGCATGCGCGAGGCCTTCGCCAATGATCCGCAACGCTTTAACCGCTTTTCCCTGAGCAGCTGCGGCTTACTGCTGGACTACTCGAAGAACCTGATCGACGAAAAGACCTTGGGATTGCTGGTGCAACTGGCCGAGCAGACCCAACTGCAAGCGTCTATTCAATCGCTGTTTACGGGCGAGGAGGTCAATGCCTCTGAAGGACGCGCTGCATTGCACACGGCCCTGCGCAGCCCGATTGGTCGCAGCCTGAAACTCGATGGCGTTGACCTGATTCCGCAAGTACACCGAGTGCTGCATCAGATGACCGAACTGGTCAGCCGCGTGCACAGCGGCCTGTGGCGCGGATACAGCGACAAGCCGATCACCGAAGTGGTGAATATCGGCATTGGTGGCTCGTTCCTCGGCCCACAACTGGTCTCCGAGGCGCTGCGGCCCTTTACCCAGCGCGGCGTGCGCTGCCATTACCTGGCCAATATCGACGGCAGCGAGTTCCGGGAGCTGACTGCGCGCCTGAATCCCGAAACCACTCTTTTTATTGTTTCTTCGAAGTCCTTTAGCACTCTGGAAACCCTGAAGAACGCTCTGGCTGCACGTGACTGGTACCTGGCCCTGGGCGGTCCGGAAGACGAACTGCACAAACACTTTATTGCGGTAACCAGCAACCCAACGGCGGCCATCGAGTTCGGCATCAAGGCCGAAAACATCTTCCCGATGTGGGACTGGGTCGGCGGGCGATATTCGCTGTGGTCAGCAATCGGCTTGCCTATTGCGCTGGCGATTGGCATCTCCAACTTCAAGGAGCTGCTGGCCGGCGCTTACGCCATGGACCAGCACTTTACCCAGGCGCCACTGGCCGAAAACATGCCGGTACTGATGGCCCTTCTGGGTATCTGGTACGGCAACTTCTGGGGTGCGAAAAGCCAGGCGATCCTGCCCTATGACCATTACCTGCGGAACTTCACCAAGCACTTGCAGCAGCTGGATATGGAGTCCAACGGCAAATCGGTGCGCCAGGACGGCAGCCCGGTAGACTTCAGCACCGGGCCCGTAATCTGGGGCGGTGTCGGCTGCAACGGCCAGCACGCCTATCACCAACTGCTGCATCAAGGCACCGAGCTAATCCCGGCGGACTTTATCGTGCCGGTCAACAGCTTCAGCCCACTGGCCGACCACCATCAGTGGCTGTTTGCCAACTGCCTGTCACAGAGTCAGGCACTGATGCACGGTAAAACCCGAGCAGAAGCCGAAGCAGAGTTACGCTCCAAGGGTCTGGATGAAGCTGAAGTGCAGCGCCTGGCGCCGCACAAGATGGTTCCCGGCAACCGCCCGAGCAATATTCTTGCACTCAACCGCGTCGACCCATTCGGCCTCGGCGCGCTGGTCGCGCTGTATGAGCACAAAGTCTTTGTGCAAAGCGCCATCTGGGGCATCAACGCCTTCGACCAATGGGGCGTCGAACTGGGTAAAGAACTCGGCCAGGGCGTCTACCAGCGCCTGACTGGTCAGCTCGACACTCCGGCCAGCGATGCCTCGACCCAAGGCTTGATCCAGCACTTCCGCGAGCGGCATCGCGGCTGATCCGCTGCGACTGAGCACAAAGCCAGCACTTGAACCAAGCACCAGCTTGGGTGCACCCTTGGGGGTATCGCGGAACACAACAACAAGGACCCGCCATGTTCGAAATTAGCCTCCATCCAGTGCCCGACGCCGTGCGCCAACGCGCCCATCTGAACAACGACGACTACCTGCGCCTTTACCAGCAGTCGATTGAACAGCCGGAAATTTTCTGGGCCGAACAGGCCAAGGCATTCCTCGACTGGAGCAAACCCTGGACCAGCGTGCAGCAGGGCGACCTGCTCAGTGGTCAAGGCTCCTGGTTCAAGGGTGGCCAGTTGAACGTCAGCTACAACTGCATCGACCGCCACCTCGAACGACGCGGCGAGCAGATTGCACTGATCTGGGAAGGCGACAACCCCAGCGAATCTGCGCATATCACTTACAACAAGCTGCACCACAACGTCAGCCGCCTGGCCAATGTGCTGAAAAGCCGTGGGGTGAAAAAGGGCGACCGGGTGTGCATTTATATGCCAATGATCCCCGAAGCCACCTACGCCATGCTCGCCTGCACGCGTATCGGCGCGGTGCATTCAGTGGTGTTTGGCGGCTTCTCCCCGGACGCGCTGCGCGACCGCATTCTCGATGCCGATTGCCACACGGTGATCACCGCCGATGAAGGCGTGCGTGGCGGCAAGTACGTGGCGCTCAAGGCCAACGTCGACAAGGCGCTACAAAGCTGCCCGGCAGTAAGTACGGTGGTGGTGGTCGAGCGTACCCAGGGTGAGATCGACTGGGTCGAAGGCCGCGATATCTGGTACCACAAGGCCCTGAGTGAAGCCGACAGCGTCTGCCCGCCAGAGCCGATGGACGCCGAGGACCCGCTGTTTATCCTCTATACCTCGGGATCGACGGGCAAGCCGAAAGGCGTGCTGCACAGCACTGGCGGCTATCTGCTGATGGCGGCAATGACCCACAAGTACGTGTTCGACTACCACGAAGGCGATATCTACTGGTGCACCGCCGACGTTGGCTGGGTCACCGGGCACAGCTATATCGTCTACGGCCCGCTGGCCAATGGTGCCACTAGCCTGATCTTCGAAGGCGTGCCCAACTACCCGACGGCTTCGCGCTTCTGGCAGGTGATCGACAAGCACCAGGTGAACATCTTCTATACCGCCCCCACTGCCCTGCGAGCGCTGATGCGTGAAGGTAGCGCCCCGGTCGAATGCACCGAGCGCACCAGCCTGCGCCTGCTTGGTAGCGTCGGCGAACCAATCAACCCGGAAGCCTGGGAATGGTATTACAACGTGGTCGGCGAACGCCGCTGCCCGATCGTCGACACCTGGTGGCAGACCGAAACCGGCGCCATCCTGATCACCCCACTGCCTGGCGCCACCGACCTCAAGCCTGGCTCCGCCACTCGGCCGTTCTTCGGCGTGCAACCGGTGCTGCTGGATGAACAGGGTAAGGAAATCGACGGCCCTGGCTCAGGTGTATTGGCGATCAAGGACAGCTGGCCTAGCCAGATCCGCAGCGTCTACGGTGACCATCAGCGGATGATCGACACCTATCTGAAGCCCTACCCCGGTTACTACTTCAGTGGCGACGGCGCACGCCGTGACGAGGACGGCTACTACTGGATCACCGGGCGCGTGGACGACGTGATCAACGTCTCCGGCCACCGCATCGGCACCGCCGAAGTAGAAAGCGCGCTGGTCCTGCACGACGCCGTGGCTGAAGCCGCAGTGGTCGGCTACCCGCATGACATCAAGGGCCAGGGTATCTACGCCTT
Source organism: Gammaproteobacteria bacterium (assembly GCA_018827205.1). GTDB lineage: Bacteria > Pseudomonadota > Gammaproteobacteria > Pseudomonadales > Pseudomonadaceae > Aquipseudomonas. The sequence continues at coordinate 9,567 of JAHJXZ010000224.1, forward strand.
TGTCACCCCGATGAACGGCGTGGAGCTCAACGAGGCATTGAAGAAGGAACTGCTGGCCCTGGTCGGCAAGGAAATCGGCAGCTTCGCCAAGCCCGAGCTGATTCAGTGGGCGCCCGGCCTGCCGAAAACCCGTTCGGGCAAGATCATGCGGCGCATCCTGCGCAAGATCGCCTGCAACGAACTGGAAAACATGGGCGACACCTCGACCCTGGCCGACCCCAGCATGGTGGACGGGCTGATCGAGCAACGCCTGAACCGCTGAACCCATACGTAGAGCGGCCATGCTCACGGCATGGCCGCTCTACAGAGCTCCTATGGAATTCCTGCGCCGTCGTATCGAAAGCCAAGTCCTGAGCCTGAGCGGTATCGCCCTCGGCCAGATCGACTTTGAAAAACCCCAGGGCGACCCCGGCCTGTTCGGCCCGGACTCGGTGAGCTGGCAGGTGCATGGCGACTTCACCAGCATGCTGATTGGCGGCATAAGCGCCCTGCTCTTACAGGCCCTGCATCCACTGGCGCTGGCCGGGGTGTGGGACCACTCGAACTTTCGTGAGGATCTGCTCGGCCGCCTACGCCGTACCGGGCAGTTTATTTCCGGCACCACCTACGGCTCGCGCGCCGATGCCGACTGGCTGATCGATAAGGTCAAGACCATTCACCTCAAAGTCAGCGGCACCGCCCCGGATGGCCGCGCCTATGCCGCTAGTGACCCGGCGCTGCTGACCTGGGTGCATGTGGCCGAGGTGCACAGCTTTCTTCAGGCCCATCTGCGTTATCGCAACCCACAGCTGAGCGAAGCCGATCAGGACCGCTACTACGCGGAAATCGCGCTGATCGCCGAGCGTCTGGGTGCCACCCAGGTGCCGCGTTCGCGCGCCGAGGTCGCGGCCTACCTGGCAGCTGTGCGCCCTGAGTTGCTCTGCGATGAGCGCTCCCTGGAAATTTTGCGCATCCTGCTCGGCGCACCGCCCCCCAGCGCTCTCGCCGCACCGGCAGCCAAGCTGTTGATGCAGGCGGGTATCGACCTGCTACCGGATTGGGCACAGCAGATGCTTGGTCAGCAGATCAGCCCAGCCCGCAGCCGCATCATCCACAGCGGCGTACACAGCCTGGCCCCGGTGCTGCGCTGGGCGGTACGTGGCGGCGCCATTCACCGCGCGCGCAAACGTTTGCAGTTGCCGCCGCGCTGACCGGCCGGTTCGCGCGCTGGCCGTGAACAAAGCCGCTGTGCCAACATAGCGACCTTTCGCGGCCAGCCGCGCCTGTCACTTATGAGGATCGCGTTATGCAAGACGTCGTCATCGTTGCTGCCACCCGCACCGCCATCGGCAGTTTCCAGGGTTCACTGGCGAATATCCCAGCCCCCGAACTGGGCGCTGCGGTGATCCGCCGCCTGCTGGAACAAACTGGACTGGACGGCGCGCAGGTCGACGAAGTGATCCTCGGCCAGGTGCTGACCGCAGGCAGTGGGCAGAACCCGGCGCGCCAGGCGGCAATCCTCGCCGGTCTGCCCCATGCTGTGCCCGCGCTGACTCTGAATAAGGTCTGCGGCTCGGGCCTCAAGGCCCTGCACCTGGGCGCCCAGGCCATTCGCTGCGGTGATGCCGACGTAATCATCGCCGGCGGCATGGAAAACATGAGCCTCTCCCCATATGTCATGCCCGGTGCGCGCACCGGCCTGCGCATGGGCCACGCCAAGCTGGTCGACACCATGATCACTGACGGCCTGTGGGATGCCTTCAACGACTACCACATGGGCATCACCGCCGAGAACCTGGTGGACAAATACGAGATCAGCCGCGAAGCCCAGGACGCCTTCGCCGCTGCCTCGCAACAGAAAGCCGTGGCCGCCATCGAAGCCGGGCGCTTTGTCGACGAAATCACCCCGATCATGATTCCCCAGCGCAAAGGTGAGCCACTGGCCTTCGCCACTGACGAGCAGCCGCGCGCCGGGACTACGGCCGAAAGCCTGGGCAAACTCAAGCCTGCATTCAAGAAAGACGGCAGCGTTACCGCCGGCAACGCCTCCAGCCTCAATGACGGTGCTTCTGCCGTGCTGCTGATGAGCGCCACCAAAGCCCAGGCCCTCGGCCTGCCGGTACTGGCAAAAATCGCCAGCTACGCCAATGCCGGCGTCGATCCGGCGATCATGGGCATCGGCCCGGTCGGCGCTACCCAGCGCTGCCTGGCCAAGGCCGGCTGGCAGCTGGGTGACCTGGACCTGATCGAAGCCAACGAAGCCTTCGCCGCGCAAGCCCTGGCAGTCGGCAAGGAACTCAACTGGGACGCCAGCAAGGTCAACGTCAATGGCGGCGCCATCGCCCTCGGCCACCCGATCGGCGGCTCCGGCTGCCGCGTGCTGGTCACCCTGCTGCACGAAATGATCAAACGCGACGCTAAGAAAGGCCTCGCGACGCTGTGCATTGGCGGCGGTCAAGGCGTTGCTCTGGCTATCGAACGAGCCTGATAACAGCACTCAGCTTTAGCTGCCTAAAAGCCGGCCCCATCAATCACGGGGCCGGCTTTTTTATTTCCCATCGACAGCAATGATGATTGCTATTGACCACCTGCGTTTCTCAAGAGTCGGGCTGCGGCGCAACATTAGCCCCGTAGCCACTTACCCCACTCTTCCGAGGACATCCAGATGAACAAGTACCTGATCGCTTCCCTGCTTGCCGCCAGCCTGACCAGCAACGTTTTTGCCGCTGACGGTGCTGAACGCACCCTGAGCAACCGTATCGCCGCTGATGGCTTTGACCGCACCAGCATCAACCGTGTCGCCGAAGACGGTGCAGATCGTACCGACGGTAACCGCATCGCGGCTGACGGCGCTGACCGCACTGGTGCTAACCGTATCGCTGCCGATGGCTTCGACCGTACCAGCATCAACCGTATCGCTGCCGATGGCGCTGACCGTACTGGCGGCAACCGTATCGCAGCTGATGGCGCTGACCGCACTGGCGGCAACCGTATCGCAGCTGATGGCGCTGACCGCA
>JAHJXZ010000225.1 GCA_018827205.1 Gammaproteobacteria bacterium
CACTGATTCATAACCCGCTACCCGGTCATTTTCATAGATCGGCGTCACGTACGCGCTAACCCAGTAGAAATCGCCATTTTTCGAACGGTTTTTGACGATCCCCATCCAGGGTTTGCCCTGTTTGATGGTGTCCCACATATGAGCAAAAACCGCAGGTGGCATGTCGGGATGGCGGACCAAGTTGTGCGGCTGGCCAATCAACTCTTCACGGGTGAAACCACTGACTTCAACAAAGGCATCATTGCAGTAGGTGATCACGCTATTGAGGTCAGTGGTGGAAATAAGGCGTTCTTTTTGCGGGAAGGTTTTTTCCCGCTGAGTCACTGGAAGGTTCTGGCGCATCGAGGCTATCCCTGTCTTTGCTATTTACATAAATGTTGCTGTAGGTCCAGCACAGCAATACCCACACACAGCAAGGGCTGCGTTAAAACGAGCACGTAGGATTAAGTGCAACCATCAAGGCGCAGTGGCTAGCACCAGTTACAACCTGAGCATAGACCGAAGTTCTGCGAACTCAGTGTCGCGCAGGACGCGATTGGGCATTACGCGCGTGGCTGCGCACAGGAACGGGTTGCAGTTGTGGCCGCTCATACAACCCAAGGGCAACCAATAGCTCAAACAGGGCAATGCAGAACTTGGTGTTCATAAACAGCCTCCAATTGAGGGCATCAAACACGTGCTTGGACTTCACTATTTAGCCTAGTTCAGAACAGCTGAAGCTGCCGCCTGCGTTGCCAAAACAGCTAGAACAGCACACGCAACCCTGCATACAGGGTGCGCCCAGGCCCTGGTTCAAAATAGCGCGCGTTACCATCGTTGATCCGCACGTTATCGAAGTACTCACGCCCCAGCAGGTTATCGATGCCCAGGTAAGGCTCCAAACTTTGCTCACCGAGTTGCAGGCGTTTGCCTAGGCGTAAGTTGAGCAAAGCAAAGCCTGGAGCTGACTGCGTATTGGCATCGTTGGCATACACCCGTGCCTGAGCCGTCACACCCAGGCGCACATAGCCCTCTTGATGCTCGTAAGCCAGCTCACTGAAAAAAGTTTGCCTGGGAATGCCGGGGGTATGCTTGCCGGAAAAGTCGCCGGCGGCCACTCGGTAGTCGATAAACCGGTAGCGGTTGTAGGCATACGCCATGGACCCACGCCAGGCATCAGTAAGCTGCCAATCCAGGCTTAACTCCACGCCATCGCGGCGCGACTCACCGGCGTTGCGATAGAAGTTACGTCCCGGCTGGGCCGGCAAACTGAACGCCACCAGCTCATCTTCCAAGTCGATCCGGTAAAGCGCCAGGGCATAGCGCAGTGAGGGCCATTCGCCTTTAATACCCAGCTCGCGACTTAACGCCTGGGCCGGTTGCAACGCGCCATTGAACCCAGCACCCTGGGGGTTCGCCAGTTCGTTAATCGTTGGCGTTTCAAAGGAGCTGGCCAGGCGCGCATACAGCGATTGCTGCGGGGTAAAGCGGTAACTCAGACCGGCGCTGTAGTTCCAGTCTTCCAGACTGCGTGAGCCTGAATCATCACGGCTATCGGCCAGATAGGCATCATCCGTCGCCATACGCACCTGGTCATACCGCAGCCCAAGGGTGGCCTGCCACTGCTCACTCAGGTCAACTTGATCCTCAATAAACAACCCTTGGCTAAGCGCTGACTCATCCTGCTGCTGACGGGACTGCCCACGCTCGCCCAACAGGTTGTCATAGCGGCGGCGATCATCACGCTGCGCCTCAAGATCAAAGCCTGTGGTGATTTTATGGGGCATGCCGATCAGTTCGCGGTAATGGCTGTATTGCCCGCCAACCCCACTGAAATAACGGTCAAAGGTCGTCTGCCCACTCGTGGTAAACCCCAACCTATTGCCGAACTCGCGGTGCCCCAGGTAACTGCGCAACTGATATTGGTCGGCGCCCGCCGCGTAGCCATCCCACACCAAGCCCAGACGCTGCTGGCGGATATATTCATCGGCGTTGAAGCGCAAATTATTCGGCGCTGCCTGCCGGCGATCCGCCTTCACCTCGGTGGCGGTCAGGCCACCTGGGTCTTCGGCGCGATTGTCGATAGCGTTGAAGTTCAAGCGCAGACGTCCGTTCGGCGCATACCAGCGCAGCTTGCCGGTGAAGCTGTTGGTCTGCGCCTGGCTGTGCTCGCGATAACCTTCTAAAACGGTGCTGTTAAATGCCAGCAAACCACCCAGATTACCGTCGCTGCCGCCGATCTCGCCGCGCATGCGCTGGTAACCCAGGCCGGCCGCACTCAGGTCCAAGTGCATGGAGGGCAACGCCGGCGGTTCACGGGTTTCAAGCGCCAGCACGCCGCCAGCGGCATTGCCATACAGCACCGAAGCTGGCCCGCGCAGCACTTCCATGCGTTCGACCAGGCCCAGGTCGAGGCCGTCAAGTTCGGTCTGGCCATCGGGCATGGTCAAGGGCACGCCATCGACCAACACGCGAATGCCGCGCACACCGAAATTGCCGCGCGCGCCAAAGCCGCGAATCGCCGGGCGCAGGCCCTGAGCCAGGTTGTAACGGTTCAGGCTGAACACGCCCGGCACACGCGCCAGCATGGCATCCAACGCGAGGTTCTGTTCACCCGGCGCAGCACCTGCGTCGATCACCGTCACCGCAGCCGGCGTACTCAACCAGCGTGTGGTGCTGCGTGGCGAGGTGATCAGCAATGGCGCCAGTTCGACTGCCGTGTCTTCAGCCACAGCTGCCTGCACAACGGCACTGTCGTTCAGCAGCCACAGACCGGTGGCAATCACCCCAAGTGCCAGGCGCACGCCGCTCAATACTCCCTATCGGCCTGATCCTTGCGCCGATAGGGAAAGACATCGATGACCTTGCCGGCCCTGATCGCCTCCTGCAGGCTTTTCCAATAATCGGCGTCATACAGCTCACCATGCAGCTCATTGAACAACTTGCGCTGCTGCATATCGGCAAACAGGAATGGCGGAAACTCTTCCGGGAACACATCCAGCGGCGCCACCGAGTACCAGGGCTCGGACGACATTTCATCTTCTGGATAGCGCGCCTGAGGAATACGGCGGAAATTTGCCTCGGTCAGAAAGCAGATCTCGTCGTAGTCGTAGAACACCACGCGGCCGTGACGAGTGACGCCAAAGTTCTTCAGCAGCATGTCACCAGGGAAGATATTCGCCGCTGCCAGCTGCTTGATGGCAAGGCCGTAGTCATCCAGGGCTTCGCGTACCTGCGCGGCGCTGGCACTTTCCACATACAGATTGAGCGGGGTCATGCGTCGCTCGGTCCAACAGTGGCGCACCAGCACGGTGTCGCCCTTGACCTCGACGGTAGAAGGCGCGACTTCCAGCAGCTCGGCCAGGCATTCCGGGTCGAACTTGCTTAACGGGAAGCGGAAATCAGCAAACTCCTGGGTATCGGCCATACGTCCTACCCGGTCTACGGTTTTTACCAAACGGTATTTCTCGATCACCGTATTGCGGTCGACGTTCTTCGACGGCGAGAAGCGGTCCTTGATGATTTTGAACACGGTATTGAAACCCGGCAGGGTGAACACGCTCATCACCATGCCGCGCACGCCGGGGGCCATGACGAACTTGTCATCAGTGGTCGCCAGGTGGTTGATCAGCGAACGGTAGAACTCCGACTTGCCGTGCTTGTAGAAACCGATAGAGGTGTATAGCTCGGCAATATGTTTGCCCGGCAGAATGCGTTTGAGGAAGCCGACAAACTCCGCCGGATAACCGACCCGCACCATGAAATAGGAACGGGTGAAGGAGAAGATGATCGACACCTCCGCCTCGTCGGTGATCAGCGCATCAATCTGAATGCCCTGGCCTTCGCGGTGCAACAGTGGGATCACCAGCGGCCATTGCTCATCACGGGTATAGATGCGCCCTACCAGGTACGCGCCCTTGTTGCGGTACAAGCGCGAGGCGAACAACTCAATGCGCAAGTCAGGGTCCTTGCACACCCAATCCGGCAGGTTGGCGTACAACTGCTTGAGCAGGCGCGCCAGGTCGCGCTCCAGGTTTTCATAGCCGACTTCGAAAATGAAATCCTCGAAAACCTGGCGCAGCGCCGGCTCCACATTACCTTTGGGTTCATACAGGCGGGTTTGCGGCGCACGCTCATTGACCCGCAGCGCCGGGCGCGTGGTGTGAATAAACATGCAGCCATCGTTGATCTGATCGTGGCTAAACAGCCCACAGAAGATCGAGTTGAACCAGGTTTCCGCCAATTCATCGTCGTAACGCAGGTCGATCAGGGCGATATAAGCCGACTTGACCAGCGGCCACTGCGCCACATCGAGCAGCACCTCTACGCTATAAGCCTGGCCCAGACTTGCGCTGACCGCGCTGACGCACTCTTCATAGAGGGCGATACGCGCCGCTGATGCCTGTTGGATTTCCTGCCACTGCGCCTGCTCGAAACGCACCCGCGCACCGTTAGTAATCTGCCGAAACTGCTCGCGGTAATCGTCGAAACCTTCGAGGATAAGCGCGGCAATCGCGCTGGCCGGCCATTGCTGTGGCATAAACGAACCCCTGCGGATGAAATGCTGACAATCAACCGAGCTTATCCAGTGGCCGCGCCAAGTAAAAGCCGGCGAGGCCTGTATACGGATTTATCTACCACGAAATATTGCTAATCAGTGGCTTTGAAAGCGCATTTCGAATTGCCTTGGCTCACGCGCCCAGCAACACTGCTCGCCTTCCTCGCCGTCGTGGAGTTTGTTGTGCGTCTTGTCGACCTGATCCGCCTGCTATCTCTTGCTGCAATATGGGGTGCTAGCTTTTTATTCATGCGCATCGTCGCACCGGTGCTGGGCAGCATGCCCACTGCTTTTTTCCGCGCCAGCCTGGGCATGCTTGGCCTGCTGGCGATTCTGCTGCTGATGCGCGTGCGCTGGGACTTCCGCGGCAAACTCAAACACTGCCTGATGCTCGGGGTGATCAACGCCGGCCTGCCCTCGGCCATGTATTGCATGGCCGCGCTGGTGTTGCCGGCGGGCTACTCGGCCATTCTGAATGCCACCACACCAATGATGGGGGTACTGATCGGCATGCTGTTCTTTGCCGAAGCCATGACCCTGAGCAAAGCCGCCGGCGTGGCCATCGGCCTGTTTGGCGTGGCAGTGCTGACCCGTACCGGCCCGGTGGAATTCGACCTGCCCCTGCTCTGGGGCGCTGCCGCCTGCCTGGTGGCCACCGTTTGCTATGGTTTTGCCGGTTTTCTCACCCGACGCTGGATCGGTATGCAGGGCGGCCTGGATAACCGCCTGACCGCTTTCGCCAGTCTGTGCGGTGCCAGCCTGTTCCTGCTGCCATTGTTCGGTGGCGCCTTGGTCATTCAACCACCCGCCAGCTGGGGCGGGCTCGACGTTTGGCTGTCCCTGGCAGGGCTGGGCTTTATCTGCACCGCCTTCGCCTACGTGCTGTATTTCCGCCTAATCAGCGACATCGGTCCAATCAAGGCCAGCACCACGACCTTCCTCATCCCGCCTTTCGGCGTGCTCTGGGGCGCCTTGTTGCTGGATGAGCCACTGTCCTGGGCTTACCTCTACGGCGGCGTTTTGATCGCCATCGCCCTGTGGCTGGTGGTGCGCCCTAGCGCCGCGGCCAAGCCAGCCTGATTCGCGCCTGCAACAAAAAGCCCGCTATCTAAGCGGGCTTTGGAGGAGTCAAGATCAACCAGCTCTCAGCTCAGGCGCGAAGTCGATTTGCGCACGATCTTGATCGAATGTTTGAGCGTCGGTTTGCGCGTGACGCTGATAGCTTTGCGCGAAACCGTGTCGATGGTGATATTCCAGAATCCGCTGCTGGGTACGGTGATCTTGGCCGGGAAGGTGTCGAACGCGCCGCCGTGGTAGGTGTGCCGGCCGCCATTCTTGAAGCTGCGGAAGTTGGCATCGCTCATCAGGCGAATATTGCAGGTCTGCGAGCACTCGATCACGACGACGTCGTCTTCGTTGAGGTGTTCGCGCTGGTGTATAAATTTCATCTACCGCTCCGCACAGCTGGGTCAGGCCAATCAGGTCGCTAGTATGAGTGCCCGACGCGGCTTGAGCAAAGGCTAAGCAGTTTTGCCTGCGCACCCGACGCCTGCCCGCCTCGACACATACCACCGCAACCTGGCCGGTGGTAGCATGCGCGCCCCATGCATATTCACGACTTTCAGCAACGCCTCACCGATCTCGGTGCCAAGCCCATGCACATCGGACGGATTACCCGTGCCTGGCTGCGTGGCGTGCCGCTGGATACCGGCACGCGTAATCAAAAAACCGAAAATTTCCTGCCGCTGGCGGTGCGTAATGCCCTGCCGGAAATAAGCCTCGAACTCGATGGACTGGCCCGTTTGAGCTCCGAACACCCGGCCAGCGATGGCTCGGCGCGTTTGCTGGTGGAGCTGGCCGACAAGCAGATGGTGGAAAGCGTGCTGCTGCCGCGCGACGGCGTGTGCGTGTCCAGCCAGGTCGGTTGCGCGGTGGGCTGCGTGTTCTGCATGACCGGCAAGAGCGGCCTGTTGCGCCAGCTGAGCACCGCCGAAATTGTCGCCCAGGTGGTGCTGGCACGGCGCTTTCGAGCGGTGAAGAAAGTCGTCTTCATGGGCATGGGCGAACCGGCGCATAACCTGGACAACGTGCTCGAAGCGATCAACTTGCTCGGCACTGAAGGCGGCATCGGTCAACGTAACCTGGTGTTCTCCACTGTCGGCGACCCACGGGTGTTCGAGCGGTTGCCGCAGCAGCAGATCAAACCGGCGCTGGCGCTGTCGCTGCACAGCACCGATGCCGAGTTGCGCCAGGAGCTGCTACCACGTGCGCCGCGTATCGATCCTGAAGAACTGGTGGAGCTGGGCGAAACCTACGCACGGCAGATCGATTACCCGATCCAGTATCAGTGGACGCTGCTCAAGGGCATCAACGACAGCCAGGAGGAAATGGACGGCATTCTGCGCCTGCTCAAGGGCAAGTACGCGATCATGAACCTGATCCCCTACAACAGCCTGGAAGCCGACGAGTTCCAGCGCCCCGATGGCGACCGTATTGTGCAGATCGTGCGCTACCTGCACAGCCGTGGTGTGCTGACCAAGGTGCGCAACTCGGCGGGTCAGGACATTGATGGCGGCTGCGGGCAACTGCGCGCAAGGGCGACCCAGGTGCTTGATCGGCGCAAAAGCCGTGCTTGAGTGATTACTGCATTGGCGTCGCGGCTAAAGCCCACGCCAATGCAGCAAGCGCCATAAAAAATGCCCGCAGAGCGCGGGCATTTTTATTTGGCTACCGACTTAGTAGTAGGCATTTTCCTTGATGCTGTGATCGGTCACGTCACGCACGCCTTTGAGCTCAGGAATACGCTCAAGCAGGGTTTTCTCGATGCCTTCCTTGAGCGTCAAGTCGACCTGACCGCAGCCTTGGCAGCCGCCACCAAACTTCAATACGGCAATGCCATCTTCGACGACGTCGATCAGGCTGACTTCGCCGCCATGGCTGGCCAGGCCGGGGTTGATCTCAGTTTGCAGGTAATAACTGATGCGCTCGTTGATCGGGCTGTCTTCATTGACCATCGGCACTTTCGCGTTTGGCGCCTTGATGGTCAGCTGGCCGCCCATACGGTCGGTGGCGTAGTCGACCACGGCATCTTCCAGAAACGGCTCGCTGACAGCATCGATCCAGGCAGTGAAGCTGGCCAGACCCAGTGCGGTGTCTTCGGCCTTCTGCTCGCCCGGCTTGCAGTAGGCGATGCAGGTTTCAGCGTACTGGGTGCCCGGCTGGGTGATAAATACACGGATGCCGATGCCCGGGGTGCTCTGCTTGCTCAGCAGGTCAGCCAGATAATCGTGGGCAGCGTCGGTAATGGTAATGGTGCTCATGGCAACTCCTCGCAAACATGGGCGCAGTGTACGCCACTCACCAGCGCTGGCAAAGTCCTAGTGTTTTAGTAGGAATAGCACTTATTCACCAAACGCCAGCCCTCGCCTGCTATGCGCAGAGGAACTGCGCAATCGCATCGGCTGCCGTTTGCATGTGCTGTTGATGAGTAAAACCTGAACTTTTCAGCGGTTTGAGGTCATGATCACCCGCTGCCAGCCAGTGCATCTTGATCGAGTCAGCTAGCGCATAGCCCGCCACTGCCTGCCGGTCACCCAGGGCATCGCGCTCACCCTGGATAATCAGCGTCGGCGTACGCAGCTCTGCCAAGTGCGCGACACGTGGCTTTTCCGGTTTGCCGACGGCGTAGAAGGGATAACCCAGGCACACCAGCGCATCGACGCCCAATTCATTGGCCAGCAGGCTGGCCATGCGTCCGCCTATGGACTTGCCGCCGATGGCCAGCGGCCCTGCGACCTGTTGGCGCACCTGGCTGTACACCTCACGCCATTGTTCGAGCAGCCTGGCCTGGGGGTTGGGTGGGCGCTTCTTACCGTCCAGCCGCCGCGCGGCCATGTAGGCAAACTCGAAGCGCAGTACGGCAATCCCACTCGCAGCAAGGCTTTGCGCCATGTTTTGCATGAACTCACTGTCCATCGGCGCACCAGCACCGTGGGCCAGAATCAGGGTGGCATGCGTCTCGCCAAGCGGGCGATCCCACAGCCATGCACTTTCACCCTGCCCCTGCACGTATTGATCCCCGTCAATACCCGCGACTTGCCCTTTGCTCATGCTTGCCTCGCTTAAAGAATCCGTTGGACTGCGACGCAGATCGTACAAGCCCGCAGCCGCTGATTTTCGATGATCTGCCTATAAACCGTGGATGGAAGCCCAGACATGAACACAGCAACCAGTTCCGCCTACAACTACAGGGTGGTTCGCCAATTTGCCATCATGACGGTGGTGTGGGGCATTGTCGGGATGGGGCTCGGCGTATTTATCGCCGCGCAACTGGCCTGGCCCGAACTCAACTTCAACTTGCCGTGGACCAGCTTCGGCCGCCTGCGCCCGCTGCATACCAACGCGGTGATCTTCGCCTTCGGCGGTTGCGCGCTATTTGCCACCAGCTATTACGCAGTGCAACGCACCTCGCAGGCCACCTTGTTCGCACCCAAGCTTGCCGCCTTCACCTTCTGGGGGTGGCAACTGGTGATCGTTCTGGCGGCCATCAGTTTGCCCATGGGCTGGACCAGCTCCAAGGAATACGCCGAACTGGAATGGCCGATCGACATTCTGATCACCATTGTCTGGGTCAGCTACGCCATCGTGTTCTTCGGCACGGTGATCAAACGTAATGTCAGCCATATCTACGTCGGCAACTGGTTCTTCGGCGGATTTATCCTCACCGTTGCACTGCTGCACCTGGTCAACAACCTGGAAGTACCGGTCACCCTGACCAAGTCCTACTCGGCTTATGCCGGGGCCACCGATGCGATGATCCAGTGGTGGTACGGCCACAACGCCGTGGGCTTTTTCCTTACCGCAGGCTTTCTGGGGATGATGTATTACTTCGTGCCCAAGCAGGCCGGTCGCCCGGTGTACTCCTACCGGCTGTCCATCGTGCACTTCTGGGCGCTGATTGCCGTGTATATCTGGGCCGGCCCGCATCACCTGCACTACACCGCGCTGCCGGACTGGGCGCAGAGTCTGGGCATGGTGATGTCGCTGATTCTGCTGGCACCCAGCTGGGGCGGTATGATCAACGGCATGATGACCCTCTCAGGTGCCTGGCATAAGCTGCGCACCGACCCGATCCTGCGCTTCCTCGTTGTATCGCTGGCGTTCTACGGCATGTCGACCTTCGAAGGTCCGATGATGGCGATCAAAACCGTAAATGCTCTCTCCCACTACACCGACTGGACCATCGGCCACGTACATGCCGGCGCGCTGGGATGGGTCGCCATGGTGTCGATCGGCTCGCTGTACCACATGCTGCCAAAAGTCTTTGGTCGCGACGAAATGCACAGCATTGCTTTGATTAACGTGCACTTCTGGTTCGCCACCATTGGCACCGTGCTTTACATCGCCTCGATGTGGGTCAACGGCATCGCCCAGGGCCTTATGTGGCGCGCTGTCAACGAAGACGGCACCCTCACTTACTCCTTCGTCGAAGCACTGGAAGCCAGCCACCCCGGCTTTGTTGTCCGGGTGATCGGCGGTGCGATCTTCTTCGCTGGCATGCTGGTGATGGCCTGGAACGTTTGGCAAACCGTGCGCCATACCAAGGCTGCTGAAATGGAAGCCGCCGCGCAGTTTTCGCTTGAGGGAGCTCACTGATGAGACACGAAATACTCGAGAAGAACATCGGCCTGATGGCGCTGATGATGGTCCTGGCCGTGAGCATCGGCGGCCTGACACAGATCGTCCCGCTGTTCTTCCAGGACGTCACCAATGAACCAGTGGCCGGCCTCAAGCCATACACCGCGCTGCAACTGGAAGGTCGTGATGTGTACATCCGCGAGGGCTGCGTCGGCTGCCATTCACAGATGATCCGGCCGTTCCGTGCCGAAACCGAGCGCTACGGCCACTATTCGGTAGCCGGTGAAAGTGTCTACGACCACCCCTTCCTCTGGGGCTCCAAGCGCACCGGGCCAGATCTGGCTCGCGTCGGCGGTCGTTACTCGGATGAATGGCACCGTGCACACCTGTACAACCCACGCAACGTAGTGCCGGAGTCAAAAATGCCTGCCTATCCATGGCTGGTGGAAAACACCCTGGACGGCCAGAACACCGCCGCGAAGATGAAGGCCCTGCGCTTTGTAGGTGTGCCGTACAGCGAAGAGGACATCGCCGGCGCGTCCACTGCCGTCAAAGGCAAGAGCGAGATGGACGCCATGGTCGCCTACCTGCAAGTGCTCGGCATTGCCGTGAAGAACAAGAGGTAGAGCCATGTCATTCGAATTTATTGATACAGGCACCCTGCGTGGCATTGGCACGGCACTGGTTCTGCTGTCGTTTGTTTGCGTCACCCTGTGGGCCTACAGCGGCAAACGCCGCCCGGCGTTCGACCAGGCCGCCCTACTGCCCTTTGCCGATGAACCCAAGCTGGCTGCACCAAGGAGCAAGACCCCATGAGCACGTTCTGGAGCTGGTACATCACAGTGCTGACCGTCGGCACCCTGCTCGCCCTGTTCTGGCTGATTTTCGCCACCCGCAAAAGCGAAGTTCATAAAAATCCGACCGAGCAGACCATGGGTCATGCCTTCGACGGTATCGAGGAATATGACAACCCGCTGCCCAAGTGGTGGTTCATGCTGTTTATCGGCACCATCGTCTTTTCGATTGGCTACCTGGTGCTCTACCCGGGTCTGGGCAACTGGAAAGGCGTGCTGCCAGGCTATGAAGGCGGCTGGACCCAGGTCAAGCAATGGCAGCGTGAAGTCGACAAGGCTGACGAGCTGTACGGGCCCATCTTCGCCAAATACGCTGCCATGCCCCTGGAAGAAGTGGCCAAAGACGAGCAGGCACTGAAAATGGGCGGCCGTATGTTTGCCACCTATTGCTCGGTCTGCCACGGCTCCGACGCCAAGGGCGCAGTGGGCTTCCCTAACCTCACCGACAGCCACTGGCGCTGGGGCGGCGAGCCAGCCGTGATCAAGACCACCATCCTCAATGGCCGTATGGGCGCCATGCCTGCGTGGGCACCCGTGATTGGCGAGGACGGCGTACAGCAGGTCGCAGCCTATGTACGTAGTTCGCTGGCCGGTCTGCCGCTGCCAGCCGACAAGCCCCTCAGCCTTGAGAAAGGTGCTGCGATTTTTGCTGCCAACTGCCAGGCCTGCCACGGTGCAGAAGGCAAAGGCATGGCCATGCTCGGTGCGCCGGACCTGACCAGCCCAGCTGGCTGGATCTACGGCAGCAGCCTGGTGCAGTTGCAGCAGACCATTCGCCACGGCCGCAACGGCCAAATGCCCGCGCAAGAGCAGTATCTGGGTAACGACAAGGTGCATTTGCTGGCCGCTTACGTACTGAGCCTGAGCCAGCAACAACAGAACGCAACGGCACAGTAATCGCTAAAACCGCAGCACCCGGCTGGCGACCCCAGATCGCCAGCCACTCAACCAAGCCTCTCCCGCGCCCGGACAGCCGCCCGAGCCATGCGACCCAAAGTCGCACCCTTCCGACCAAGTGCACGCGCAACGTTTGACTTGAGCTAATCTTGTCGACAGTCGCCACCTGTCATAACTCCAAGGCGATTCCTATCTTTCGCGCTACGCCTGTAAGGCATTTATTGCTTGCGGCAATGTCTGGCACAAGTTGTCATGCATGCTTGCCATAAGCCCTGAAAGCCTTATCGTGCCGGCTTGTGTCGTTGCAATGAGCACCTGCTTTCTCCATACTTGCCGCCGATTTTTGCCCCTAAAAAATCCATTAACCGTGGAACCCATAATGAGCACAGCAATCAGTCCGACTGCTTATAACTACAAGGTGGTTCGCCAGTTCGCCGTAATGACGGTGATTTGGGGAGTCATTGGCATGAGCCTGGGTGTTTTCATCGCCGCACAGCTGGTGTGGCCTGAACTCAACCTGGGTATGGAATGGACGAGCTTCGGCCGTCTGCGTCCGCTGCACACCAACGCGGTGATCTTCGCCTTTGGCGGCTGCGCGCTGATGGCAACCTCGTTCTATGTGGTGCAACGCACCAGCCAGGTACGCCTGATCTCAGATGGTCTTGCCGCATTCGTATTCTGGGGCTGGCAAGCCGTGATCGTCGCTGCGGTGATCACCCTGCCAATGGGTTTCACCGGTTCCAAGGAATACGCCGAGCTGGAGTGGCCAATCGATATCCTTCTGGGCATCGTCTGGGTCGCCTATGCGGTGGTGTTCTTCGGCACTATCGTCAAGCGTCAAACCAAGCACATCTATGTCGGCAACTGGTTCTACGGTGCCTTCATTCTGGTTACCGCGATGCTGCACATCGTCAACAGCGCGGCCGTTCCGGTCAGCCTGTTCAAGTCCTACTCGGCTTACGCCGGTGCGACTGACGCGATGATCCAGTGGTGGTACGGCCACAACGCCGTGGGCTTCTTCCTGACCACCGGTTTCCTGGGGATGATGTACTACTTCGTTCCTAAGCAGGCCGAGCGTCCGATCTACTCGTATCGCCTGTCCATCGTGCACTTCTGGGCGCTGATCACCCTGTACATCTGGGCCGGTCCGCA
>JAHJXZ010000226.1 GCA_018827205.1 Gammaproteobacteria bacterium
ATTGGATACCGAGGGCTTTACTGCATGTCGAAAGAAGACAGCTTCGAAATGGAAGGCACTGTCGTCGACACCCTGCCCAACACCATGTTCCGTGTGGAGTTGGAAAATGGGCACGTCGTTACTGCGCACATCTCCGGAAAGATGCGCAAAAATTACATCCGCATTCTGACTGGCGACAAAGTTCGCGTTGAACTTACGCCTTATGACTTGAGCAAAGGTCGCATTACTTACCGCGCCCGTTAACAGGCCAGCGAAAACTCAGTTTTCCGGCATCTGTTACACCAAGCTCCAGTAAAAACGCCCGGCAATGCCGGGCGTTTTTCTGCGCGCAAGAAAACTACGCCTAGGCCATTTCTGCCGTGGTTTCAAAATCGAAGGTCAACTCACCACCTTCGAGATCGATATGCACCACGCCACCATGCTCAGCCAGCTCGCCAAACAGGATCTCTTCGGCCAGTGGACGCTTGATCTTGTCCTGGATCAAACGCGCCATCGGCCGCGCACCCATCTGCACGTCGTAACCGCTTTCAGCCAACCAGCTTCGCGCTGCATCACTGACCTCCAGCGTGACGCGCTTATCCTCAAGCTGCGCCTGCAGCTCAGTGAGGAACTTATCGACAATGCTTTTGATCACTTCGTGGCTCAGACGGCCGAACTGGATAATGGTATCCAGGCGGTTGCGGAACTCCGGCGTGAAGCTCTTCTTGATCACTTCCATAGCATCAGACGAGTGGTCCTGGTGCGTGAAGCCTATGGATGCCCGCGCCGCGGTTTCAGCACCGGCGTTGGTGGTCATGATCACGATCACGTTGCGGAAGTCTGCTTTGCGACCGTTGTTATCGGTCAGAGTACCGTGGTCCATGACCTGCAGAAGCAAGTTAAAGACTTCCGGGTGAGCCTTCTCGATCTCATCAAGCAGCAGTACGCAATGCGGCGTTTTGGTGATCGCCTCGGTCAGCAGACCGCCTTGATCAAAGCCGACATAACCGGGTGGTGCGCCAATCAGGCGCGACACGGTATGGCGCTCCATGTACTCGGACATATCGAAGCGAATCAGCTCAACACCCAAGGCCTTTGCCAACTGGCGAGCGGCTTCGGTTTTGCCCACCCCAGTAGGGCCGGCGAAAAGGAAGGAGCCGACCGGCTTGTCGGGCGCTTTGAGCCCTGCGCGCGACAGCTTGATTGCGGTCGACAGCGAGTCAATCGCAGCGTCTTGACCAAACACAGTAAGCTTCAGGTCGCGCTCGAGGTTACGCAGCAACTCTTTGTCCGAACTGCTGACATGCTTCGGCGGAATACGGGCAATTTTCGCCACAATGTCTTCGACCTGCGCCACATCAATGCGCGTCAGACGTTTTTCGAGCGGCTGCAAGCGCTGATAAGCGCCTGCTTCATCGATTACATCAATGGCCTTGTCCGGCATATGGCGGTCATTGATGTAGCGCGAAGCCAGCTCAGCAGCTGCACGTAGGGCCTCATCGCTGTATTCGATGCTGTGATGCTGCTCGAAGCGGCCTTTCAGTCCACGTAGAATGCCAATGGTGTCTTCCACCGAGGGCTCGACCACGTCGACTTTCTGGAAGCGCCGAGCCAGAGCGCGGTCTTTTTCGAAGATGCCGCGGAACTCTTGGAAGGTAGTCGAGCCGATGCAACGAATCTCACCCGAAGACAGCATGGGTTTAAGCAGATTGGAGGCATCCATCACCCCACCCGATGCCGCGCCGGCACCAATGATGGTATGGATTTCATCGATAAACAGAATGGCGTGAGGACGTTTCCGCAGCTCATTAAGCAGAGCTTTAAGACGCTTCTCGAAGTCGCCGCGGTATTTGGTTCCGGCCAGCAGCGCACCGAGGTCCAGCGAGTAGACCACGCTATCCGCCAGCAAATCAGGCACTTGATTATCGACAATGCGCTTGGCCAGTCCTTCGGCGATAGCGGTTTTACCTACACCAGCTTCACCTACCAATAGCGGATTGTTCTTACGCCGACGCGCCAGAATCTGCGCCACACGTTCGACTTCCGATTCGCGACCGACAAGCGGATCAATGCGACCCTGGCGGGCCAGTTCATTCAGGTTGCTGGCATAAGCGTCCAGAGGATTGCTCGAACTGGAGGACTCGCCGCCCTCGTCGTCCTGCATTTCCTGTTCGGTTTCCGAATGGCCGCCATGGCCCGGCACCTTGGAGATGCCGTGGGCAATAAAATTGACCACATCGATACGCGCAACGCTCTGCTGCTTGAGCAGAAATACTGCCTGACTTTCCTGCTCGCTGAAGATTGCCACAAGTACGTTGGCGCCGGTCACTTCACGCTTGCCGGAGCTCTGTACGTGGAACACCGCGCGCTGCAGAACGCGCTGAAAGCCCAGCGTAGGCTGCGTCTCGCGCTCTTCATCGTGCTGAGGGATCAGTGGTGTGGTGGAGTCGATAAACTCCTGCAGATCATGCCGCAGCTTGTCCAGATTGGCACCACAAGCGCGCAGTACACTTGCAGCGGCCTCGTTATCCAGGAGGGCCAGCAACAAGTGCTCAACCGTCATAAACTCATGACGTTTGGTACGAGCCTCCTTGAAAGCCAGATTGAGGGTGACTTCGAGCTCTCGATTTAACATAGCTTCACCTCATGCCCAAGTGGCCGGCGTTAACCGTCCTTCTCTATTTCACAGAGTAGCGGATGCTGGCTCTCTCTCGCATATTGATTCACCTGTGTTGCTTTGGTTTCAGCAATATCGCGGGTAAACACTCCACACACTGCCCGCCCCTCTGTATGGACGGTCAGCATGACTTTGGTCGCCATCTCTCGATTCAGGTTGAAAAACACCTCGAGAATTTCGACCACGAAATCCATGGGCGTGTAGTCGTCATTAAACAAAATCACTTTATACATAGGAGGCGCCTGCAGAGCGGGCTTGGATTCCTGAACGGCTAAGCCGAAGGAATCGTCCTCATGCTCTTCGGGGCGATCCTGATTGAATGTTAGTCGAATCTGGCTACGTGCATGCATGCGGAATAGCTTCGTTGATGGGCGAATAGTCTGTGCTAGACAGAGTTTGAACGGCTTCTCAGCCAGTTACAGCATTGCCTTGACTATCGGCAAAACGGTGTTACAAACAATGAATACCCAGTGTGGGTATTAAGGGGTTTCACAGCTTTGCGGGCTCACGTCAAGCAATGCGTGAAATTGAAGTGGATGATACTCCAGTGATGGAGTCCTTTGCAGAGGGATATCAGCATGGTTAGCGGTAAGGTCAAGTGGTTCAACAACGCCAAAGGCTATGGGTTCATCCTGGCCGATGGTCGAGATGAGGACCTGTTCGCCCACTACTCGGCTATCCAGATGGACGGCTATAAAACGCTGAAGGCTGGCCAGCCGGTAAGCTTCGATATTATTCAAGGTCCAAAAGGACTCCACGCCGTAAACATCAGTGCGGCTACTGCCGCCAGTGAAGCGCCCGCCGCAGTCAAGCAACACCAGGGCTCAACGGTTGAAGTCTGATTAGAGTCACCTGGGCAGTTAATCGCCCACAAAAAAGGCCGGTCATATGACCGGCCTTTCTTTAAGTAACTGATTTGCTTACATGTGCGAAATCAGTGCATCGCCGAATGCCGAGCAGGACAGCAGCTTGGCACCGTCCATCAGGCGCTCGAAGTCATAGGTCACAGTCTTGGCCGAGATAGCGCCGTTGGTGCCCCTGATGATCAGATCAGCTGCTTCAGTCCAGCCCATGTGGCGCAGCATCATTTCCGCGGAGAGGATCAGTGAACCTGGGTTAACTTGGTCCTTACCTGCGTACTTCGGTGCCGTACCGTGGGTAGCCTCGAACATGGCAACGGTGTCGGACAGGTTGGCGCCCGGAGCGATACCGATACCGCCAACTTCAGCCGCCAAGGCGTCAGACAGGTAGTCACCGTTGAGGTTTAGGGTAGCGATTACATCGTACTCTGCCGGACGCAGCAGGATTTGCTGCAGCATGGCGTCGGCGATGGCGTCTTTAACGATGACATTCTTGCCGGTTTTCGGGTTCTTGAACTGCATCCAAGGACCGCCATCAAGCAAGGTTGCGCCGAATTCTTCGGCAGCAATTTCGTAGGCCCATTCTTTGAAGGCACCTTCGGTGAACTTCATGATGTTGCCTTTGTGCACGATGGTCAGCGAGTCGCGGTCGTTATCGACAACGTATTGCAGCGCTTTACGTGCCAAACGCTTGGTGCCTTCTTTGGAAACTGGCTTGACGCCGATGCCGCAGTCCTGATCAAAGCGAATCTTGGTTACACCCATTTCCTCTTTGAGGAACTTGATGACCTTGGTTGCTTCCGGCGAGCCAGCTTTCCACTCGATACCGGCGTAAATGTCTTCCGAGTTCTCACGGAAGATGGTCATGTCGACGTCGCCTGGTTTTTTCACCGGACTTGGCACGCCTTCAAACCAGCGCACAGGGCGCAGGCAGACGTACAGATCGAGCTGCTGACGCAGGGCAACGTTGAGGGAGCGGATGCCGCCACCGACTGGAGTGGTCAGCGGGCCCTTGATGGAAACGACGTAATCTTTGACCGCATCAAGAGTTTCCTGAGGCAGCCAAGTGTCCTGATCGTAAACCTGAGTGGCTTTCTCGCCAGCGTACACTTCCATCCAGGATATCTTGCGCTCGCCGCCGTAGGCTTTCTGTACGGCAGCATCAACGACCTTGATCATGACTGGACTGATATCGATACCGATACCATCACCTTCGATAAAAGGGATGATTGGATTATTCGGTACGTTCAGGGATGTATCGGCATTGACGGTGATTTTGTCACCGGTGGCAGGCACCTGGATCTTTTGGTATCCCATGCTGGACTCCGTCTTGTGGTTAAACAGTCAGATCGCCCCAGAGTAACCCACTTGAATCGGGCGAAACCATATGTTCATTGGTCTTATGCGCCAAGGCATTCTGCGACGCGCTAGCGCAGTGGTATACTTCACGAATGACTAACAGGTCATAAGGCGCGGATCGTTCAAACACGTTGTCCGCCTCTTGAAACCGTCGAACTGCTACAGCGATTCAACGGCTCGAAACGCTCAACACTCTACTGGTGCATCCAACATCACCGCGGCAAGACCTCGACTTCTGGCTCGTTAGTATGAGCCTCAGCGCTTACCTGTGCATGTCGAGTGCCTGTGCACGCTCAGCAAAGAAGAGAGTTAACTCAGAATGTCCACCCCCTCGAAGATCATTTATACCTTCACCGACGAAGCCCCAGCCCTTGCGACCTATTCGCTTCTGCCTATTGTAGAAGCCTTCGCAGCCTCTGCTGAGATTGCCGTCGAAACGCGCGACATCTCTCTAGCAGCGCGCATCCTTGCAAGCTTTGCCGACCAGTTGGATGCCGACAAGCAGATCGCCGACGACCTCGCCAAACTGGCCGTGCTGGCCACTTCGCCAGACGCCAATATCATCAAATTGCCGAACATTAGCGCCTCGGTGCCGCAGCTCAAAGGCGCAATCGCCGAGCTGCAGGCCCAGGGCTACAACATCCCGAACTTCCCGGAAGACCCGCAAACTGACGCCGAAAAAGAAGCCAGCGCCCGCTACAGCAAGGTGCTTGGCAGTGCGGTCAATCCGGTGCTGCGTGAAGGTAACTCCGACCGCCGCGCGCCTGCCGCAGTCAAAGCCTTCGTACGTAAGCACCCGCACTCCATGGGCAAATGGAGCATGACATCGCAGTCCCACGCCGATTACATGCGTGGCGGCGATTTCTTCTCCAGCGAGCAATCGATCACCATGGCCAAGGCCGGTGACGTGCGCATTGAGTTCGTCGGCAAGGACGGCAAGGTCGAAGTCAAGAAGCAGCTCACGCTGAAGGAAGGCGAAGTCTTCGACAGCATGTTTATGAGCTGCCGCAAGCTGCGCGATTTCTTCGAGCGCACCCTGCAGGACTGCAAGGAAAACGGTGTGATGTGGTCCCTGCACGTCAAGGCGACCATGATGAAGGTCTCCCATCCGATCGTGTTCGGCCATGCTGTCAGCGTGTACTACAAGGACGTGTTCGATAAATACGGCAAGCTGTTTGAAGAACTGGGCGTCAACCCGAACAACGGCATCAGCAGCGTCTACGACAAGATCAAGTCCCTGCCCGCGTCGCAGCAAGAAGAAATCCTCGATGACATCCATGCCTGCTACAGCCACCGCCCGGAAATGGCCATGGTTGACTCGGTCAAGGGCATTACCAACCTGCATATCCCCAGCGACGTGATCGTCGACGCCTCGATGCCTGCGATGATTCGCAGCTCCGGGCAAATGTGGGGCAAGGACGGCAAGCTCAAAGACACCAAAGCGGTGATGCCGGAAAGCACCTACGCCCGTATCTACCAGGAAATGATCAATTTCTGCAAAACCAACGGCGCCTTTAACCCAACCACCATGGGTAGCGTGCCGAACGTTGGCCTGATGGCGCAGAAAGCCGAAGAGTACGGTTCCCACGACAAAACCTTCGAAATGAGCGCCGATGGCAGCATGCGCGTGGTACTGGCCGACGGCACGGTACTAATGCAGCACGAAGTTGAGGCCGGTGACATCTGGCGCGCGTGCCAGACCAAAGATGCGCCGATCCGTGACTGGGTCAAACTGGCTGTAACCCGTGCTCGCCAGTCCAATACCCCGGCAATTTTCTGGCTGGACCCGGAACGAGCCCACGACCGCGAACTGCAGAAAAAGGTCGAAGCCTACCTGCAGGAACACGATCTGACCGGCCTGGACATCCGTGTAATGGACTACAACCAGGCCATTCGCGTGAGCATGGAACGTTTGATTCGTGGTCAGGACACCATTTCGGTGACCGGCAACGTACTGCGCGACTACCTGACCGACCTGTTCCCGATCATGGAGCTGGGCACCTCGGCCAAGATGCTCTCCATCGTGCCGTTGATGGCCGGCGGTGGCATGTATGAAACCGGCGCTGGCGGCTCGGCACCCAAGCATGTGCAGCAACTGATCGAAGAAAACCACCTGCGCTGGGATTCGCTCGGTGAATTCCTGGCCCTGGCGGTTTCCCTGGAAGAAACCGGGATCAAGACCAACAACCCTAAAGCCAAACTGCTGGGCAAGACCCTCGATGCGGCTACCGGTAAGTTGCTGGACAATAACAAGTCGCCATCGCGCAAGACCGGCGAGCTGGACAACCGTGGCAGCCATTTCTACCTGGCGCTGTACTGGGCTCAGGAACTGGCCGCACAAAACGATGATGCCGAGCTGAAAGCGCAGTTCGCGCCACTGGCCAAAACCCTTAGCGAGAATGAAGTAACCATCGTTGCCGAACTCAGCGCCGTGCAGGGCAAGCCCGTGGACATCGGTGGCTACTACCGCTCCAACCCGCAACTGACCAGCCAGGTCATGCGCCCGAGTGCGACCTTCAACGCCGCGCTCGCCGCTCTGAACTAAGGCGTAACGCCAGCGTCCACAGCGCTGCAACACCGCAAACCCCGGCCCAGTGCCGGGGTTTGTGCATTCAGGGCCGAGAGAATCAGGATAAGATCGCCTTTTCTCATAACAGGTAGCACGTTCATGCAGTGGCAGCCGCACATCACCGTGGCCACGGTCATCGAAGACCAGGGCCGTTTTCTGCTGGTCGAAGAAATGGCCGAAGGCCGCGCCGTGTTCAACCAGCCTGCCGGCCACCTGGAAGCCAACGAAAGTCTGCTGCAGGCCGCACTGCGCGAAACCCTCGAGGAAACCGGCTGGGATGTCGAGCTGACAGGCGTCACCGGCATTTATCTCTACACCGCACCGAGCAACGGCATCACCTACCAGCGCGTGTGCTTTGCCGCCAAACCACTGCAGCAGCGGCCCAATCACCCTTTGGATGATGGCATTATCGGCCCGCGCTGGCTGAGCCGTGACGAGCTGGCAGCGCAACCCGAGCGCTGGCGCAGCGAATTGGTATTGCGCTGCATTGATGACTACCTGAACGGCCAGTGTTTTCCCCTGAGCTTGATCCGCGATTAACGGCCACACCTCTGCGCCTGCTAGAATCGCCCTCTTTTTAAGCCCGTGCCCAGTATCCCCATGTCAGATCCAACTACTCAGCGCGTAATCGTCGGCATGTCCGGCGGTGTCGACTCCTCCGTTTCCGCCCTGCTCCTACTTGAGCAGGGGTATCAGGTCGAAGGCCTGTTTATGAAGAACTGGGACGAGGACGACGGCACCGAATATTGCACCGCCATGGATGACCTGGCTGACGCTCAGGCCGTGTGCGACAAGATCGGCATCAAACTGCACACCGCCAACTTCGCCGCCGAATACTGGGACAACGTGTTCGAGCACTTCCTCGCCGAATACAAGGCTGGGCGTACGCCGAACCCGGACATCCTATGCAACCGCGAGATCAAGTTCAAAGCCTTCCTCGACTACGCCCTAATGCTCGGTGCCGACCTGATCGCCACCGGCCACTACGTGCGCCGCCGCGATATCGACGGGCGTACCGAATTGCTCAAGGGCCTCGATCCGAACAAGGATCAGAGCTACTTCCTGCATGCAGTGGGCGGCGAACAGATTGCCAAAACCCTGTTCCCGGTCGGCGAGCTGGAAAAGCCGGCAGTGCGCGCCATCGCCGAAAAATACGCGCTGGCCACAGCAAAGAAGAAAGACTCTACCGGGATCTGTTTTATCGGCGAGCGGCGCTTCAGCGACTTCCTCAAGCAGTACCTGCCGGCCCAGCCGGGCAATATCGAAACCACCGAAGGCGAAGTCATCGGTCGTCACCACGGCCTGATGTACCACACCATTGGCCAGCGCCAGGGGCTGGGCATCGGCGGATTGAGAGATGCCAGCGATGAGCCTTGGTACGTCCTGCATAAGGGCCTGACCCGCAATGTATTGATTGTTGGGCAAGGTAATGAGCATCCCTGGCTGTTCAGCCGCGCCCTGCTCGCCTCGGAGATTTACTGGGTCAACCCGGTCGACCTGAGCACGCCGCGTAAGCTGACCGCCAAGGTTCGCTATCGCCAGAGCGATCAGGCCTGCACGCTGGAGAAGACTGCCAGTGGCTACCGCGCCGTATTCAATGAACCGCAGCGCGCAGTGACCCCAGGGCAATCGGTGGTGTTCTACGACGGTGAAATCTGCCTGGGTGGCGGTGTGATTGAAACCGCCGAGCCCTGGACTGCGCGGGAGCTACAGCCGTGAATCCAATCCGCGAGCAACTGATCGCCCTCGGTGCGGTATTTGAATCGGCAGTGCTGGTCGACAAACTGGCACGTACCGGCCAGGTCGGCGAGCCAGCCGTGGCCTGCATGATCAACAGCCTGCTGGTGCGCGACCCTAAGGACACACTGGATGTTTACGGCGGCGATGACCTCAACCTGCGCGACGGCTACCGTGCCCTGGTCAGCGCCCTAGAACGCGACCCTGCCAGCTTGCAGCGTGATCCGCTGCGTTATGCCCTGGCCCTACTGGCGTTGGAACGTCAGCTGGACAAGCGCGGCGACATGCTGCAAGTCATGGGCAGTCGCCTCGATCAGGTGCAGCAACAGGTCGAGCACTTCGGCCCAACCCATGAAAACGTGATATCCAACTGCGCCAGCCTGTACCAAGACACCATCAGCACCTTCCGCCAGCGCATTCAGGTGCAAGGCGACATGCGTCACCTGCAGCAGACCAACAATGCTGCGAAGATTCGTGCGCTGCTGCTCACCGGCATTCGCTCCGCGCGCTTGTGGCGGCAACTGGGCGGCCATCGCTGGCAGATGGTGTTCAGCCGCAGCAAGTTGCTCAAGGAACTCTACCCGCTGCTGCGCACGTGAACATGGGCACCCGCTCGGCCAAACCCGTCCAGGGTGCTGCACTACTTGCGCTGTCGGCCTTGCTGTTTTCACTGATGGGCGTTGGTATTCGCGAGGTCTCGGTCAGTGTCAACAACGAGTCCGTGGTGTTCTTGCGCAACCTGGTCGGCGTGCTGTTCTTTCTGCCGCTGATTCTGTTCAAAGGCCTGCGCCCACTCAAAACCACACGCCTGAAATCCCATCTATGGCGCACTACATACGGCCTGGCGGCGATGTACTGCTTCTTCTACGCCATTGCCCACCTGCCACTGGCCGACGCCATGCTGTTTACCTACTCCGCGCCGCTGTTTACCCCGCTGATTGCCTGGTGGTGGCTCAAGGAGCCCCTGAGCAAGCGCATGCTGCTGACCACCGTAGTTGGCCTGATTGGCGTGCTGCTGGTGGCCAAGCCCTCAGCTGCGCTGCTCGACAGTCATGCACTGATCGGCCTGGCCGCCAGTGTGATGGCTGCGTTTGCCTTTGTATCGATCCGCGAGATGAGCGATACGGAGCCGGCGTATCGCATCGTGTTCTATTTTTCCCTGTTCAGTGCCCTGCTCTCGGCCATCCCACTTACCTGGGCTTGGCAGCCGATAAATGAGCAGGACCTCTGGCTGCTGCTGGTAATCGGTCTGCTGGCCACCTCCAGCCAGATCATCATGTCCAAGGCATACAGCCTGGCCTCGCCGGGCCTGATCGGCCCATTTGCCTACCTGGCAATTGTATTTGCCGGCTTGATCGCTTGGCTGCGCTGGGGTGAAACCCCTGACCTAACATCGTTGATCGGTGCAGCGCTAATTTTCAGTGCCAGCCTGCTATCCATTGCCAAAGGCAAACGCGGCTGAACGGTCATAGTCAATCGCGATTCAGCTACCGATTTCATGTATGATATGCGCCCTTTTCAATGCCCGATTGTCCGAGAACGCCTCCCATGCAGCTTTCCTCGCTCACCGCGGTTTCCCCCGTTGATGGCCGTTATGCCGGCAAAACCAGCGCCCTGCGCCCGATTTTCAGCGAATACGGCCTGATCCGTTTCCGCGTACTGGTTGAGGTACGCTGGTTGCAGCGCCTAGCCGCTCACGAAGGTGTTGCTGAAGTAGCACCCTTCTCCGCCGAAGCCAACGCTGTGCTCAATGAGCTGGCGGAAAACTTCGCCCTCGAGCACGCCGAGCGCGTCAAAGAAATCGAGCGCACCACTAACCACGACGTCAAAGCCGTGGAGTACCTGCTCAAGGAACAGGCCGCCAAGCTGCCTGAGCTGGACAAGGTCAGCGAATTTATCCACTTCGCCTGCACCAGTGAAGACATCAACAACTTGTCCCACGCCCTGATGCTGCGCGCCGGACGTGATGACGTGCTGCTGCCGCTGATGCGTCAGACTGCCGAAGCCATCCGCGAACTGGCGATCAAATTCGCCGACGTGCCGATGCTCTCGCGCACCCACGGCCAGCCGGCGTCACCGACCACCCTGGGCAAGGAACTGGCCAACGTGGTCTATCGCTTGGAGCGCCAGATCGCTCAGGTTGCGGCGGTTCCGTTGCTGGGCAAGATCAACGGCGCCGTAGGCAACTACAACGCCCATCTGTCGGCTTACCCGCAAATTGACTGGGAAGCCAACGCGCGCCAGTTTATCGAAGGTGACCTGGGGCTACAGTTCAACCCCTACACCACGCAGATCGAGCCGCACGACTACATCGCCGAGCTGTTTGATGGCATCGCCCGATTCAACACCATTCTGATCGACTTCGACCGGGACATCTGGGGTTACATCTCCCTGGGTTATTTCAAGCAGCGCACCATCGCTGGCGAAATCGGCTCATCGACCATGCCGCACAAGGTCAACCCGATTGACTTCGAGAACTCCGAAGGCAACCTGGGTATCGCCAACGCACTGTTCCAACACCTGGCCAGCAAGTTGCCGATCTCCCGCTGGCAGCGCGACCTGACCGACTCCACCGTGCTACGTAACCTCGGCGTCGGCTTCGCCCACAGCGTTATCGCTTACGAAGCCAGCCTCAAGGGCATCGGCAAGCTGGAACTGAACGAAGCGCGTATCGCTGCCGACCTGGACGCCTGCTGGGAAGTCCTCGCCGAGCCGATCCAGACCGTGATGCGTCGTTACGCCATCGAGAACCCATACGAGAAGCTCAAGGAACTGACTCGCGGCAAGGGCATCAGCCCCGAAGCGCTGCAGACCTTTATCGACGGCCTGGACATGCCAGCAGAGGCCAAGGCCGAGCTCAAGCTCCTGACCCCTGCCAGCTACATCGGCAACGCGGTCGCCCAGGCCAAGCGCATCTAAACGGCAATAGCCTCCCAGACGCCCGGCTGCGCCGGGCGTTTTTATTTATGGGTATTTACTTACATCAAGGGCTTAGCGATGAATCCTGATACTCCGCTACAACTGCTGGGTGGCCTTACTGCTCGCGAGTTCATGCGCGATTACTGGCAGAAGAAACCCTTGCTGGTACGCCAAGCCATCCCCGGCTTTGAAAGCCCGATTTCCCCAGACGAGCTGGCCGGTCTAGCGCTGGAAGAAGAAATCGAATCGCGCCTGGTGATCGAACATGGTGCTCACCCCTGGGAACTGCGCCGCGGTCCGTTTGCCGAAGACGCTTTTGCCGAATTGCCTGAGCGCGACTGGACCCTGCTGGTGCAGGCGGTCGACCAGTTCGTGCCGGAAGTGGCCGAGCTGCTGGAAGAGTTCAAGTTTCTGCCCAAGTGGCGCATCGATGACGTGATGGTCAGCTTCGCCGTCCCCGGTGGCGGCGTAGGCCCGCACTACGACAACTACGACGTGTTTCTCCTGCAGGGTTACGGCAAGCGCCGCTGGCAGGTTGGCCAGCAGTGCAATACCGATAGCCCGACACTGCAACACGCGGATCTGAAGATCCTCGCTGAATTCGTTAAAACTGAAGAATGGGTTCTGGAACCCGGCGACATGCTCTATCTGCCGCCGCTTCTGGCCCACTGTGGTACCGCTGAGGATGACTGTATGACGTATTCCGTAGGCTTCCGTGCGCCAAGCGCTGCTGAAGTTCTGACCCATTTCACCGATTTTCTCGGCCAGTTCCTGCCTGACGAAGAACGCTACAGCGATGCCGACGCGCAGCCGACCAGCGACCCGACGCAGATCCAGCGCGACGCTCTGGATCGTCTCAAAGCCCTGCTCACCGAGCACATGAGCGATGAGCGCCTGCTGATGACCTGGTTCGGTCAGTTCATGACCGAACCCAAGTATCCGGAGTTGATTGCCGGCATCGAGATTGACGAAGCAGGCTTTATCGCCGGGCTGGAAAATGGCGCGATACTGATCCGCAACCCGAGCGCGCGGATGGCCTGGTCGGAAGTTGGCGATGACCTGGTGCTGTTCGCCAGCGGCCAGAGCCGTCTGCTTTCGGCCAACCTGCGTGAGCTGCTGAAACTGGTGTGCGCGGCCGATGCCCTGCACATCGAAAACCTCGGCGCATGGCTCGCTGATGATGAAGGGCGTAATCTGTTGGTTGAACTGGTCAAACAAGGCAGCCTGGAGTTTGCTGATGAGTGAGATACAGGTTCGTCTGGCCGACTGGCAGAAGGACAACGCTGACTTGCGGCGCATTCGCGAAACCGTGTTCATCGCGGAACAAGCGGTGCCGCCAGAGCTCGAATGGGATGCCGAAGACGCCGATGCCGTGCATTTTCTGGCACTGGAAGGCGACTACCCGGTCGGCACTGCGCGCCTGTTACCCGATGGCCATATCGGCCGGGTGTCAGTGCTGAAGGACTGGCGCGGCCTGAACGTGGGTGTGGCACTGATCCAGGCGGTGATCGCGGAAGCGGAAGATCGCGGCCTGACCCAGCAAATGCTCAGCGCCCAGGTTCACGCCACCGCCTTCTATGAAAAGCTCGGGTTTGCCATCGTCAGCGGGGAATACCTCGACGCCGGCATCCCCCATGTGGACATGGTGCGTCATAGCGCCTAGAGGCAGAGATGAACGACGAAAACGCCCCGAGTGACCCTACCGAACCGCTGGAGCCCATAGAGCTTCCCGCCATCGAGTTTCAGTCACCGGGGCGTTTTGCTGTGCACAACCCGGGCAACCTCAGCCCGGATAGCCCACGCGCAGAACCGGCGCCGTTCACCCTTGGCGCGCACACCACGCTGGAGCGCTTCAGCCAGCCCGAACAGGCCCGCGCCCATGCCCTCGCGCTGTTACAACAAGCGCAGCGCAGCCTGTGCATCTACAGCCACGACCTGGAGCCCTGGCTCTATCACCACAGCAGCGTGCAAGACGCCTGCACCCGTTTTCTCCTGGCCAGCCCGCGCAATCAACTGCGTATTCTGCTGCGCGACCCCAGTCGTGCGGTCAAGGAAGGCCACCGCCTGCTCAGCCTTTCGCGCCGGCTGTCCTCCAACCTGCAGATCCGCAAGCTGCACCCGGACTACCCTAATGAGGAGCTGGCGTTTTTGCTGGCCGACGATCGCGCTTTGCTGCTGTTACCCGAAATTGGCCAGGCCAGCGGCTATGCCCTGTACCAAGACCCCGGGCGTAATCGCCAACGCCGCGCACAGTTTGATCAAGCCTGGGATACCAGCATCACCGACGCTGATTTACGGAGTTTTCTGCTATGAAGGTTCGTGCCCTGCTCGCCGCTGCGCTGTTTAGTTGCAGCCTGTCTCTAAGCGCTGCGACCGAGGTGATTCCACTGAATTTCCGCACGGCTGATGAAGTGCTCAGTGTGGTGCAATCGGTGCTCGGCCACGAGGGTAAGGTCAACGCCTATGGCAACCAGTTGATCGTCAATGCCGAGCCAGCGAAGATTGCCGAGGTGCGCGCCCTGCTGCAGCAACTCGACACCGAACCACGCCGCTTGCTGATCAGCGTCGACACCAATGAATCAGGCTTTCAGTCCGACCGCGGTTACCGCGCCGACGGCACGATCAGCGCCGGCAATGCCGAAGTACAGATTGGCCAGGGCGAAATCAATGGTCGCGATCAGGTGCGTATTATCCGCCGCAGTACCGACAGCCGCAGCGGTGGTACCCAGCAAGTGCAGGCCACTGAGGGTTATCCAGCGCTGATTCAGGTCGGCCAGAGCGTGCCGCTGACTACCCGCGGGCGTGATGCCTATGGCCAGCCCTATAGCAATACCCAGTATCGCAACGTCACTCGCGGTTTCTACGTCACGGCCAGCATCAGTGGCGAGCGTGTGCATATCGACATCAGCAGCAACCGTGATCGCCTCAGCCAGTCACAGCCCGGCGCCATTGATGTGCAAAGCACCGATACGCGAGTCAGCGGACGACTGGGCGAATGGATCAGCATTGGCGGCGTCAGCGAGCAAAGCCAGGGCGAGCAAGGCGACTTTCTGCAACACCGCTCGACCCAGGGCCGTGAAGACATGAGCATGCGCGTCAAAGTCGACGTGGTTAACTAAACCCCGCGCCCCTCCCTAGCACTGGGCCGCCCTGGCCCAGTGCCGATAACCGCTCATCGGCTGATCTATGTCGCCGCCGCAAAGCAAAAACCTCGCAGCCATTGCCCAACCCCGCAAAGCGCCGGATAGAGCCGTAAAAGCTGACTTGTCGGTCGTTTTCGGATTTATGTAGTAGTCATGTAAAAAGCACTACAAAATAATTGACGAACACTTTTGGCAGAGGCATGATGGCCCCGCTCCCGCTAATCAGAGGTGCTGAAAGGCCCTCCGAATCGCGCTCCAACTTACCGTCCGAGCCGATTTGCGTTGTAAAGCCCACAAGGCCGTTCGATGAGATTGCGACTGGAACGAAGTTGTCCTGAGGGACGGGGAAGCGTTTAGCAACAGCGCGCAGCACGCACAGCAAGTTGAGTCGTCCGGCAGCATCTTGGGCCGGTGAACGCCAAATGATTCGCTCATTTGCAACAGCTGAAGCCCGCGAACTGTTTAGCTCGTCACCCTCCTCCCGGATCAATTCCGTCTCAAGTCGATGTCTCGGCGTTCTGCAGTTGGCTACAACAACCTCCAGCAACACAGTTTTCAGTGGGGAAGTCGGTGCTCAACCAAATACATACTTTGAAGGATTGACCATGTCAGCTTATCAAAACGACATCAAAGCCGTTGCCGCCCTTAAAGCAGCTGCCGGCAGCAGCTGGAGCGCTATTGACCCTGAGTCCGTAGCCCGTATGCGCGCTCAGAACCGCTTCAAAACCGGTCTGGAAATCGCTCAGTACACTGCTGACATCATGCGCAAAGACATGGTCGAGTACGACGCTGACTCCTCCGTTTACACGCAGTCGCTGGGTTGCTGGCACGGCTTCATCGGTCAGCAGAAGCTGATTTCGATCAAGAAGCACCTGAAGACCACCAACAAGCGCTACCTCTACCTGTCGGGCTGGATGGTTGCTGCTCTGCGTTCGGATTTCGGTCCGCTGCCAGACCAGTCCATGCACGAGAAAACCTCGGTTTCCGGCCTGATCGAAGAGCTGTACACCTTCCTGCGCCAGGCTGATGCCCGCGAACTGGACCTGCTGTTCACCGCTCTGGACGCTGCTCGCGCTGCTGGCGACAACGCCAAAGCTGCTGACCTGCAGAACCAGATCGACAACTACGAAACTCACGTAGTACCAATCATCGCTGACATCGACGCTGGTTTCGGTAACCCGGAAGCCACCTACTTGCTGGCCAAGAAGATGATCGAAGCGGGTGCTTGCTGCATCCAGATCGAAAACCAGGTTTCCGACGAGAAGCAGTGCGGCCACCAGGACGGTAAAGTAACCGTTCCTCACGCCGACTTCCTGGCCAAGATCAACGCTGTTCGCTACGCATTCCTGGAACTGGGCATCGACAACGGCGTGATCGTTGCTCGTACCGACTCCCTGGGTGCTGGCCTGACCAAGCAAATCGCCGTGACCAAAGAGCCAGGCGACCTGGGCGACCAGTACAACTCCTTCCTGGATTGCGAAGAAGTTTCCGCTGCTGACCTGAACAACGGTGACGTAGTTCTGAACCGTGGTGGCAAGCTGCTGCGTCCTAAGCGTCTGCCTTCCAACCTGTTCCAGTTCCGTGCTGGCACCGGCGAAGCGCGTTGCGTACTGGACAGCATCACTTCGCTGCAGAACGGCGCTGACATGCTGTGGATCGAAACCGAGAAGCCACACGTCGGCCAGATCGCAGAAATGGTTAACGAAATCCGTAAAACCATCCCGAACGCCAAGCTGGTTTACAACAACAGCCCATCGTTCAACTGGACCCTGAACTTCCGTCAGCAGGCATACGATGCCATGGTTGCCGAAGGCAAGGACGTTTCTGCCTACGATCGCGCCAAACTGATGAGCGTTGATTACGACGAAACTGAACTGGCTCAGATCGCTGACGAGCGCATCCGCACTTTCCAGCGCGACGGTTCGGCTCAGGCTGGTATCTTCCACCACCTGATCACCCTGCCGACTTACCACACCGCTGCGTTGTCCACCGACAACCTGGCCAAAGGGTACTTCGCAGACCAAGGCATGCTGGCCTACGTGAAAGGCGTTCAGCGTCAGGAGATCCGTCAAGGTATCGCCTGCGTTAAGCACCAGAACATGTCCGGTTCCGACATCGGCGACGCTCACAAAGAGTACTTCGCTGGCGAAGCGGCTCTGAAAGCCGGCGGCAAAGACAACACCATGAACCAGTTCAGCTAAGAACCGGCTCACTCAACCGAGGCCACGATCAAGGTTGAGGGCGTTGAAAAAATCCCAGCAGAAATGCTGGGATTTTTTTTGCCTGCAATTTGCCCTTTTCTGATTCTGTGCGCTTTCGCACAGCCGCTGTCATGTTTACGTCAATTTACTTGGATAGCGTCAGGCACCCGTCGATTAATCCAAGGAGCCTGCATGAGCCACGATAATGACAACTCAGTGCTGTTCGGCAATGGCGATGAATTGCCCAGCAATGCGTCCAGCAACCCGCATATCAATCAGCTGATCGACGGCGTCGGTCGTCGCCAAGTGCTGGCCGCCGGTGCCGCGCTCGGCACTCTGGCGTTTCTCGGCAGCGCCCTGCCCGGCGCCGCTGTTGCGGCAGATCCCGCGGCCAAGGGCCTGGATAAGCTGCGCTTTAAACCGCGCAGCAAACTGCCCTTCACGGCTATTGCGACTAATCGTTTAGACAGCATCAGTGTGCCGGCGGGTTACCGCGCCACGCCCTTTATCCCCTGGGGCACGCCGATAACTGGCAACTATCCGGCTTACCTGAGCGATGGCAGCAACAGCGCCCAGGACCAGGCTGAGCAACTGGGCATGCACCATGACGGCATGCATTTCTTCCCGATTGACGCGCAGCGTGGCGGCAAGAAAAGCGATCACGGATTGCTGGTGCTCAACCACGAATATATCGATGCGCCACTGCTACACCCCAATGGCCCGACGCTCGCTGCCGGTAAACGCAGCAGCGCCGAGGAAGTACGTAAGGAGATCAACGCCCACGGTGTTTCAGTGGTGGAAGTACGCCGTGGCCTGAATGGCGAGTGGGCCGTGCTGCCGAGCGCCCGAAACCGCCGTATCACCGGGGCTACGCCCATGCAGATCAGCGGCCCTGCGCGCGGTCATGTGCTGCTGAAAACCCGTTACAGCCCCAAAGGCACGGCAACCCGCGGAACCCTGAACAATTGTTCTAACGGTTTTACCCCGTGGGGAACCTACCTGACCTGTGAAGAGAACTGGGCTGGTTACTTCGCCAGCCGCGATAGCGACTTACCGCGCGAACTGAGCCGCTATGGCCTGCGCAGCAGCAGCCGCTATGGCTGGGATCACCTCACGGGTGATGAGTTCGAACGTTTCGATGCCACGCGCATCACAACCACCGCCAGCGCAGACTATCGTAACGAACCCAATCACTTTGGCTGGATTGTTGAAATTGATCCGTTCGCGCCAGAATCCGTACCCGTTAAACGCACGGCACTCGGCCGCTTCGCCCACGAAGGCCTGGTGTTTGCCCCGGTAAAATCCGGCCGCCCAGTGGTGTGCTACTCCGGCGACGACTCGCAGAACGAGTACATCTATAAATACGTCAGCCGCGACAAGTACCGGCCAGGGCGCAGTAATGGCCGTTTGCTGGATGAAGGCACGCTGTATGTCGCGCGTTTCGATGCCAGCGGCAAGGGTGAATGGCTGGCGCTGGATATCAACAACAAGAAATTCCAGAAAGCCTGCATGGCAGCTGGGGTGAGTTTTGCCGACCAGGGCGAAGTGTTGATCAATACCCGTCTGGCCGCTGACGTGGTTGGTGCTACCAAGATGGACCGCCCGGAATGGGGCGCGGTCAATCCGGACAACGGTGAGGTGTATTTCACCCTGACCAACAACACTGCCCGGACCAGCACTGATGCCGCCAACCCGCGCCCAGCCAACGCGTTCGGCCATATCATCCGTTGGCGTGAACTGAGCAAGGATTACGCCGGCCGGAAGTTCGCCTGGAGCCTGTTTATGTTGGCCGGGCCTGAGAGCGACAGCATCGGCCCGAATGGCAAACCGCTTACGGCTGACAACCGCCTGGCCAGCCCCGATGGGCTGTGGTTTGACGAAGAAGGCCGGCTGTGGATTCAGACCGACATGAGCGGCAGCCAATTGAGCAGCGGGCCGTTCGGCAACAACCAGATGCTGGTGGCTGAGCCGCGCACTGGTGAACTTAAGCGGTTCCTGGTGGGGCCTGTGGGCGCCGAGGTAACGGGCATCACCGCAACGCCGGACTTCCGCACGCTGTTCGTCAATATCCAGCACCCGGGCGAAGGCTCCACGGCGACTAACCTGCTCAGCACCTGGCCCGATGGCCCCGCTCAGCGTCCGCGCTCGGCCACCGTGATCATCACCCGTGAAGACGGCCGTCGGCTGCTTTAATCGGCTGGCAATTATGTGACCGGCCAGCCCTGGCCGGTCACATTTTGCTGTGACAGACTCATGCTCTTCCCTCTGCGCAAAGAGCATAAGCATGTCCAGCAACCGCTTGAGCCGTATCGTCGACAAAATCCAGCAACTGCCCAGCGCCCTGCAAAGCCCGGCGCTGTCGCTGCTATTTGGCTCCCAGGTGAAGTTCGCCGGCACCGCCAAGGTGCGCGTGCATACGCTGACCCAGCAGCAGGCGGTGATGAGCATCGCCAACAAGCGCAAGGTACAAAACCACATTAAAGGCGTGCATGCCGCCGCCATGGCGTTGCTGGCTGAATCGGCCACGGGTTTTCTGGTGGGTATGAACGTGCCGGATGACAAACTGCCGCTAATCAAAAGCCTCAAGGTCGACTACCTCAAGCGCGCCACTGGCAGCCTGCGCGCCGTGGCAAGCCTGACACCCGAGCAGATTCAAGCCATTCATACCCAGGAAAAAGGCGAAGTACTGGTTGCCGTGACCGTGACCGATGAAGCCGGCATCCAGCCGATCCAGTGTGAAATGCTGTGGGCCTGGGTTAGCAAGAAGCGCTGAATGCAGACTGGGCTAAGCTGAAAACGCCGTAGTGTGCGGCGTTATTCGGGAGATAGCCGGTGCAGGGAAAACCTCTTTTAATTGGTGGTGGGTTGGTGCTGATTGCCGTGCTCGGTACGCTGTACTGGCGTTTGCACAACGAGCCACCGTTGGCCGCGCTGACCAGTCCGGCCGATAACACTGCAAGCGTGTTTACGGGTGATAACCCCGCAACGCCGATGCCCACCGAGGCGCAGCTGCAAGAGCTGTTGCAAAACCCCGCCGTAAAAAACCAGGAGCAGCGTCTGGCGTTCCATCAGGCCTATCGCAGCTTTGTCAGCGGGGCTGCCGAGCTGTCCCCCGCGCAACGTGAAAGCCAGGCGCACGCCTTACGTGAGCAGATCGAGACTTACGAGCAGCGCAGCGAGCTGGCCATGAGCGAGTCGCTGTTACTGCAGCTGGGTCTTATTCAGCTCACCACCGGCGATGAACAAGCGCAGAAAGACCAAGCCGCCGCCTTGGTCGCCCGCTACAAGGCGATTAGCGCCGAGCGCGAAGCCAAGGCCGCGACACCCAGCGCCGAGTTTCGCCGTTATAAGACCGATGAGAAGCGCATCGTCGAAGAAGTCCTGAGCATGGACAGCTTCCCCGATGGTTTGAGCCGTGATGAATACCTGCGCCAACGCCTGCAGCAGGCGCGTGAACAGCATTATCAATAACCCGACCTGAGCAAGCTGCTCAGGTCGGGCGGCAGCGTTGTTACAGCAGTTGGTCGAGCGCGTAGTACAGCAGGTTGAAGGGCTTGTTGCGGTCGGCGGTGTCGCTTTGCTCTGAGGCATCGAGTACCGGGCCGCTGCCAT
Source organism: Gammaproteobacteria bacterium (assembly GCA_018827205.1). GTDB lineage: Bacteria > Pseudomonadota > Gammaproteobacteria > Pseudomonadales > Pseudomonadaceae > Aquipseudomonas. Next base: position 21,057 of record JAHJXZ010000226.1, read on the forward strand.
TCATCACGTTATTGACGAAGTCATCCAGCTGCAGGTTCTGCTCCTGAATATCCGCGTTGGCAAACTCGATGATGCTGGTGCAGTGGCTTTCATTGACCGCGCGGTACTGCGGGAAGTAACCGCCAACATTCGGCAGGTTGGCCAGCTCGTTACGCAGCCTGCCGGTATCCACATCCCACTTGGCGTGGATCAGCGCCTCCTTGGCGGCCTGGTTCGGTGCATTGATGATCTCTGGGTAGAACCGCTCATAGGAATAGGACGAGTAATTCAGATCCTTCCAAAAGTGCGTATGGCCCATGCGGTCGCCTGCCAGGTTGCTCGATAGCGCCGGGTAGAGACTGCCAAGGTTGTTCAGGTTCAGCCCCGGCAAACGTGACTGCAGGTACGGCAACGGCCCGGCATCCAGGCCCCAGGCATCGCGAATAAAACCCTGCAACGGCAACGACGGATAGGCCTCGTTGCCCCCACCACTGATAGCCGAGAACACTGGGCCGGAGTCATTGATCAGGAAACTGCGTGTGGGCGCGATGTCCTGCCGGGTTGGTGCGTAGTTGGTCAGGCTGCCGGCACCACCCGCGCTACAACCGGTGGTCAGCATTTGCGTGGGGCGCGGCAGGTTGTCTTTCAGCCAGCCCACTACCGCACGCATGTTGCGCAGGCCGTTGTGGTGCCAGATCAGCGGCGCCTGTTGGCTTTGCGGGTCTTCATAGACTGCAACCTTGTCGCCTGAGTAGATGTCGCCGGTGCAATACGGTACATAGACCATGTTCCAGTTCTGAGTCTTAACCCGCGTCCAGGGATGCAGGCGCACGACAAAAGGGCTAACCAGGCTGGCCCCCGGGTTGAGCAGGCTCATGTAGTCATTGGGAATGCCGTCGGGGTTGCGCGCACCGCGAATGCCGCTCTGGCCGGTACAACTGGCGTAGTCCCAGCATGCCCCACCTCCTTCCAGATAGATGATGGTGTTGCGGGTATTAGGTACGCGGTTGACGAAGAACTTGTAAGGCGAGCCGTTGCCACACACAGCGCCGGTTTGCGGGGCCATCTGCACAGTTTGCCAGGCGTAGTAATTAGCCGGTTTGAAGCCGCTGTTGAAACCGCCCGGGTTGGCGAGTAGCGGATACGGCCCGAGGCGTTGCGCCGGGGTGACCTTGTTATCTGCCGCCGGTGCCACCACCAGGTTGCTCAGGGTTTGCCAGAAGTTGTAATCGCCCTGCTCGGCCTGTACTGGCATGGCCAGGGCCGAAACCATCAGCGGCGCGACACAGCGCCGAAGTGTTATCGCTACAGACATAGTGAGTCCCTCATCTTGTTGTTATCGATGGGTCCACATACCCGAGCCGTTGTACGAATCCCCTCCAGCTATCACCCAAAATCAGCCAATCACCTACTGGAGACTGCTCATACACCGCGCCGAAGCAGCAGTAACTACGCGTACCCAAACGTGTCGCCGCTGCTCAGATTTCAAGCGGGCCCGGCGATTCGTGCACGTTAGTCCAAGAAACTCCCGCTAACCACAGGGTTACATACTTATTGGATATAGATCGGTGGGTTTTTAAGCTGCTGCAGTTATCTGCCTGCGCGTGATTCCTGCAGTGGTATGCGCAATAAAAAAGGGAAGCATGGCTTCCCTTTCAATGCGGTTGCGTCAGGTGCTAGATGCGGAATTGCCGCACCAGTGCGCCCAGTCGTTCGCCCAGCCCGGCCAGGTTGCGCGCGGTCTGCGCACCCTGCTGGGTTTCGTCGGCCACACTGTCTACCGCCACGGCAATCTTGTGCACGCTGCGGTTGATCTCTTCGGCCACCGCGGTCTGCTCCTCGGCAGCACTTGCGATCTGCGCGTTCATTGCGTTGATGGTGCCGATCAGTTGCGCGATGGCATCCAGCGACGTGCCGGCGCGATTGGCCTGCTCGCTGGTGACATCACCGGCATCACTGGAGCGGCGCATTGCGGTCACCGCATCCTGCGTACCTTTCTGCAGGCGATCGATCATGCCCTGAATTTCCTGGGTGCTCTGCTGTGTACGGCTAGCCAGCGCCCGCACCTCATCGGCCACTACGGCAAAGCCTCGCCCCGCTTCACCGGCACGGGCAGCCTCAATGGCAGCGTTGAGTGCCAGCAGGTTAGTTTGCTCGGCGATGGAGCGAATCACATCGAGCACACTGACAATCGACGACACGTCTTTCTGCAGAGTGTCGAGAGACACGCCGCTGTCGCGGATGTCCTGCACCAGGGTATGGATGCGCTCGATACTGCCATCGACCACTTTTTTCGCCGCCTGACCTTCGGTGTCAGTCTTCTGCGCCGCTTCAGCTGCGCCCTGGGCACTCTGCGCAACTTCGTGGGCGGCGGCGGACATTTCATTGATGGCGGTGGCGACCTGATCGGTCTCATGGCGCTGACGCTCCATGGCCTCCTCCGAGCGCTGGGCTTGAGTTGATACCTGGCCGACCAGCTCGGTTAGCTGGCCCGTCATATCGACAATCTGACGTACCAGACCATGAATTTTCTCGACAAATCGGTTGAACGAACCTGCCAACTGGCCCAGTTCATCATCGCCATTGATTGGCAAGCGTCGGGTCAGGTCACCTTCACCGGCGGCGATGTCATCAAGGTTATCTTTTATCTGCTGCAGGGGGCGCAGGAACGCATTGCTCAGCACTACACCCACGATACCAAAGACCAGTAGCAGCACAGCGGCCACAATCATGATGCTGGTGATGATGGTACTGATGCGTTCATCAATCTCACCCTGCACCATGGCGATCTGTGCTTCTACACCGTCAAGGTTGATTGCCGTGCCCAGTGCCATGTCCCATTTGGGCAGGTAAAAGCTGTAGGCCATTTTCGGCACCAACACTGCGTCATTGCTAGGTAATGGCGAGCTGTAGTTAACGAAATAGGTGTTGTTTTTCGCCACATTAACCAACTCACGGTTGGTGTAAACCCCGTTGGGGTCGCGGCGATCGGCCAGACTCTTGCCCACATCGACCGAGCTATCACCACGGAACAGGCGGACCACGTTGGAGTCATGACCAAAAAAGTAACCATCCTTACCGTACTTGATCTTCGACAGAATGCTAATTGCCTGCTCACGGCTGCCCATATCACCTTGCGCCGCACCGTCATACAGCATCTGCACCGAGCCCATCGCGATCTGTATGTAGTGTTCCAATTCATCACGGCTTTGCTGTAACAACCGCTCACGTGTTTCTTTGATCTCTTGCTCCGCCAGATGCTGCAGCACCTTGGCAGCAGCACCGCTGAGAACCAGGGCAAACAACACCACTGGAACCAGTGCCAGCAGCACTACTTTTGATTTCAATGTAAGGCGCATAGAGCAGGTCCTTGCTTGGCAGTGAAGCGAAATTAAAACGGGGCTACCGGTTTATCGGTAGCCCCGCTGAAAGATTGAATCGCCTGTTTGCGAACACGCAACAGACGTGCAATGCCCCGGTCAAATCACCATAGCTGCTACCCAACCGAATACCAGCAACGGCAGGTTGTAGTGCAGGAAGGTCGGCACTACGCTGTCCCAGATATGGTTATGTTGACCATCGACGTTGAGCCCGGCAGTTGGCCCGAGGGTCGAGTCGGAGGCAGGCGAGCCAGCATCTCCCAGCGCGCCGGCAGTGCCGACAATGCACAGAATGGCCAGCGGGCTGAAGCCCAATTGCAGACCCAGCGGTACGAAAATCGCGGCAATGATTGGCACGGTGGAGAACGATGAACCGATGCCCATAGTCACCAGCAGGCCAACCAGCAGCATCAACAGCGCACCCAGCGCCTTGTCGTGACCAATCAGCTCGGCGGAGCTGTCGACCAGGCTTTTCACTTCGCCAGTGGCTTTCATTACTTCGGCAAAACCGGCGGCGGCGATCATGATAAAGCCGATCATCGCCATCATTTTCATCCCCTCGGTAAACAGGCCATCGGCCTCTTTCCAGCGCACCACGCCAGACACCGAGAAGATGATAAAGCCTGCCAGCGCACCGATAATCATCGAGTCCAGCCACAGCTGCACAACAAACGCAGTAACAATCGCCACGCCCGCCACCAGCAGACTCAGCGGGTTGTAGGCGACATCCACGCGCTCGACCTGTTCGATCTTGCTCAGGTCGTAGACACGTTTCTTGCGGTAGCTGAACAGCACCGCTACCAGCAAGCCAAACAGCATGCCCAGCGCCGGAATCGCCATGGCCTTGCTCACGTCCAGGCTGCTGGTATCTACGCCGCCGCTGGCGACATTGGCCAGCAGAATGTCATTGAGGAAAATCCCGCCAAAACCCACCGGTAAAAACATGTAGGGGGTAATCAAGCCAAAGGTCAGCACGCAGGCGATCAGGCGGCGATCGAGCTGCAGTTTGCTCAACACATACAATAGAGGCGGCACCAGCAGCGGGATAAACGCGATATGAATCGGCAGGATGTTCTGCGAGGAAATCGCCACCACCAACAACAGCGCAATCAGCAGCCACTTGAGCAGGCCAGCACCTTTGGCGTCCTGCTTACCGACCATGGCCAGGGCCTTGTCCGCCAGGGCGTGGGCCAGGCCGGATTTGGCAATCGCCACAGCAAATGCGCCGAGCAAGGCATAGGACAACGCCACCGTCGCCCCGCCGCCCAGGCCTTTGTTAAATGCAGCCAGAGAGCCTTCAATGCCCAGGCCACCGAGCAGGCCACCGGCCAAGGCGCCGACGATCAGGGCTACCACCACATGCACACGGCACAAGCTGAGAATCAGCATGATCCCCACTGCCGCAACGACTGCGTTCATCGATTTACTCCCGCAATTTAAATAGGTCCGCGAAGGTTTCGACCTTCTCTGGATGCTGCGCCGGCTCGGCGAAGGGCGCGTACTCTGCACAATGCTGACTGACCTGTCAAAACACCCGTAAATTATTCTGTACAAGGCGTTGCTAATTTCGATTAACCTGCGACTTTAAAGAGCGCTACTGGCCTGCAATTTGCTCTGCTTTACTTAACCTGAAACTTAAAGAAAAGTGCCTAAGCGCCGATAGGCGCTCTAAGCCTCATTCATATAAAGGTCCTGAAAATGCTGTTCAGCCGACTTTCTATCCAGTTGAAGATCACCCTACTGGCCGGCCTCTGCTTGCTGGCCATTGTTGCGGTGCTGGTTTCCGCCTCGGTTATCCAGGCCTCACGCAGCGCCAGCCTGGTCAAACAGGCCAGCACGGCCATGCTGCAAGAGTCCGCGCAGTTGCGCATGTCCGCACGCGGCGAATCCCAGGCCTTGCAAATCCAGCGCTATTTTATGGACGCCTATCAGTACGGGCGTGGTGCGGCTACGCAGGTATTGTTTATTCGTGAACAGGCCGAAAAACGCTTTCTCGATGCCTTCGACCTACGTGAAGACCTGACTCGTCAGGTACGCAGCGCGTTGGAAGCCAACCGCAGTTTGCTGGGCATTTATGTCGCGTTCGAGCCCAACGCGCTGGATGGCAAGGATGAGCTGTTTGCCGATCAGGAAAACCTCGGCAGCAATGATAAAGGTCGCTTTTCGATCTACTGGTCACAGGGCGATAACGGCGAACTCAGCTCCGAGGCCATGACCGAAGAAAACCTCAACGACACCACACCAGGTATCAGCGGCGCGCCCTATAACGCTTGGTACAGCTGCCCATTGCAGAAAAAAAAGGTGTGTCTGCTTGATCCCTATATCGATGAGGCTGACGGGGTAAAAACCCTGATGACCAGCATCGCTTTCCCCTTGATCCAAGGCGACAAAGTGATTGGCGTACTGGGTGTGGATATCAGCCTGGCCAGTCTGCAGGAACTGAGTACCAGCGCGCACCAAGGTCTGTTTGACGGTGCTGGACATGTCAGCATCATCAGCCCCGCAGGCTTGCTTGCTGGGCACAGTCGCGACAGCAGCCTGTTAGGTGGAAAACTGGAGAAAGCCTTCACCGAGCAACACAACGAAATACTCAGTTTGGTCGCAAGTAATCGCCCAGAAACCCTGCACTACGATGGTGCGCTGCAAGTGCTACAACCGCTGCTGCCGATCCCTGAGTCGCAACCCTGGGGCGTTTTAATGGAGGTGCCGGAGAAGGTTCTGCTGGCCCCGGCAGGTCGCCTTGAAGCGCAAATGGATGAAATGGGCACACACAGCACTGCCGTGTCCTTGGGCCTCGGCCTGGCTGCGGGAGTAGTGGGTATTCTGCTGATCTGGCTAACGGCGCTGGGTGTCACTCGGCCAATTCTCGGTGTAGCGGCGATGCTGAAAAATATCGCCAGTGGCGAAGGCGACCTCACCCGCCGTCTGGAATACGCCAAAAAGGATGAGTTAGGTGAGCTGGCCAGCTGGTTCAACCGTTTCCTCGACAAACTGCAACCGATCATTGCTGACGTCAAACGCAGTGTGCAGGACGCCCGCAGCACCGCAGACCAGTCCGCGCTGATCGCCAGCCAGACCAGCGACGGCATGCAGCAGCAGTTCCGCGAAGTCGATCAGGTTGCCACCGCCTTCCAGGAAATGAGCGCCACAGCGCAGGATGTTGCGCACAACGCCGCCCAGGCCGCAGAGGCCGCGCGTACCGCCGACCATGCCAGCCGCGAAGGCATGAGCGTGATTGGCAAGACCACCTCGACTATCGAGCTGCTGGCCAATGAGATGAACGTGGCCATGCAGGAAGTCGAAGGCCTGGCCAACAGCAGCGAGAAGATCGGCTCGGTACTGGAAGTGATCCGCTCGATCGCCGAACAGACCAACCTGCTGGCACTCAACGCCGCGATTGAAGCCGCCCGCGCCGGTGAGGCTGGACGTGGTTTTGCTGTAGTAGCCGATGAAGTGCGCAACCTGGCCAAACGTACCCAGGACTCGGTGGAGGAAATCCGCCAGGTCATCGAAGGTCTGCAAAGTGGTACCAAGGAAGTGGTCAGCACCATGCACAGCAGCCATCGCCAGGCACAGGGCAGCGTTGAGCAGGTCGAGCAGGCAGTGGCCGTACTCCAGCGCATCAGTCAGGCGGTCAGCGTAATTACCGATATGAACCTGCAGATCGCCAGCGCCGCCGAAGAACAAAGCTCGGTAGCTGAGGAGATTAACCGCAATGTGGCTTCTATCCGGGATGTCACCGAGTCGATTTCTGTTCAGGCCGATGAGTCCGCCAAGATCAGCCAGGGCCTGAACAAACTGGCTAATCACCAGCAAAGTCTTATGGACCAGTTCCGCGTCTAAACGCCGGGTATGGCACCATCGGTCCGCCACTCTGGCGGCTGTTCCCTTGTGACGCAGGCTAGCAATCGTTAGCCTGCGTTTTTCATTTAAGACTCATAAATTTAAGAGGTACACGATGCTCAATATCGCTTTGGTGGCTGGTTCAGGTCGTACTAATAGCCAATCGGGCAAGGTCGCCCGCTTCTTGCACCAGCGCCTGATTCAGCTGGGCCATACCGATGATGCGCAGAGCAACGTGATTGACCTGGGGCTCGCCCCGCTACCGCTCTGGCCCGCCGACGACACCGGCCCCTGGGGCCTGTACAGCAAACAACTGGCGGCCGCCGATGCCGTAGTGATCATTTCCCCAGAGTGGAATGGCATGGCCTGCCCGGCCATCAAGAACTTCTTTATCTATGCCAGTAAGGCCGAATTGGCGCACAAACCAGGGCTGCTGGTTGGCGTCTCCTCGGGGGTTGGCGGGGCTTACCCGATCAGCGAATTACGCTCGTCTAGCTACAAGAACTGCCGCCTCTGCTACCTGCCCGAACACCTGATCGTACGCAGCGTCGAGAAGGTACTGAACACACCGGAGCCAAGCAGCGAAGACGATCAGCGCCTGCATGCACGGATCGATTACGAGCTGGATATTCTGGCCAAGTACGCGCACGCCCTACTTCCGGTACGCGCCAGTATTGATATGAGCAATCCGGCATTTGCCAACGGCATGTGAACATTGCTCTGGGCGCACCTGATGAACTCAGGTGCGCTTCACCGGCAAACTGACCGTAACCCGCAAGCCACCCAGTGGGCTGTCTGCCAGCTGTAAACTCCCGGCCCAGGCATCGACGATATCGCGCACGATACCCAGGCCCAGGCCATGCCCGGCAACCTGCTCATCCAGGCGGCTGCCGCGGCTGAGCACTTCGTCCCGCAGCGCGGCATCTATACCTGGACCATCGTCATCAATCGTTAATTGATAGCCCTCAGCCACCTTGCTGATCTGCAGCTTTACTTGGCTGTCGGCCCACTTGCAGGCGTTGTCCAGCAGGTTGCCGAGCAATTCTAGAAGGTCTTCACGGTCCCAGGGCAAGCGCAAGCCAGGCTCGGCCTGCCAGTCCAGCTGCAGGTGGTTGCCATGGATCATCACCAGGGTTGAGAACAGCTCAGGCAGCTCACTGGCGCAGTCGAAATGCGCGCCCGGCAAGGCTTCGCCGGCTAAGCGTGCGCGGCCTAATTCGCGGGCGATACGCTGCTCGATCTGTTGCAGCTGCCCATTCAGGCTCTCGCGCAACTGCGGCAACTGTTTCAGTTCTTCCCGGGTGGCCAGGCTGACCAGCACCGCCAACGGCGTTTTTAGCGCATGGCCGAGGTTGCCCAAGGCATTGCGTGAGCGTTTGAGGGTGTCTTCAGTGTGCGCCAGCAGGTGGTTGATTTGCGCCACCAACGGCTCCAGCTCCAACGGCACCTGTTGGTCCAGCTGGCTGCGCTGGCCTTGCTGCAGTTGCATGAGCTGCCGACGGGCCTGCTCCAGCGGGCGCAATGCACGACTGACAGTCAGCCGCTGCAACAACAGAATCAGCACCAACGCGGCAATACCCAGGCCTAGGACCATTTTCTGCACCTGGCTGAAGCTGTTGAGTATGGGTGTGTAGTCACGTGCCACATGAATCACGATGGACTGGCCATAGCGCTGATAGTCGGCACGGTACACCAGCCACTGCTGACCTTGCGGCCCGTCGCCTAACGTATCTTGCAGCCCTGCTGCTGGCACCGGGGGCAGGTCACGATCCCATAGAGAACGTGAGCGCCAGCTCTGCTCGCCAAGATCGATACGAAAGTACAGCCCTGAATACGGCCGTTTGAACGCCGCACTGAGGCGCCGCTCATCCAGTTGCAGGCCGTTGGGGCCACGCACAATCGCGCCCAACAAGGTTTGCGTTTCGTCCTGTAGGGTTGTCTGCAAATAACCGCGCAGGCTGCGGTCGAACAGCCAGAGGCTGCTTTGCGCCAGCAGCAAACCGATAATCAGCAATACGCTGATCAGACCCAGGCTCAAACGCTGCTGAATTGACCTCAAGCGGCATCCCCGCTGAAGCGATAGCCCTGGCCGCGGCGGGTTTCTATGATCTCGCGCCCCAGCTTGCGCCGAAGGTGATTGACGTGTACCTCGATAACATTCGAGTCGCGTTCGCTCTCGCCGTCATACAGGTGTTCAGCCAGATGACTCTTCGACAGCAACTGCCCGGTATGGAGCATGAAATAGCGCAGCAGCCGGAACTCCGCGGCGGTCAGCTGCACGTCTTCACCATTGCGTTTGACCGATTGCCGGCCTTCATCCAACTGCAAGCCTGCTGCCTCCAGTTGTGGCTGGTTGGCCAAGCCGTGGGCGCGGCGCAGCAGTGATTGAATGCGCAATTGCAGCTCTTCCGGGTGAAAGGGCTTGCTCAGGTAGTCATCTGCGCCCGCTTTAAGTCCTTCAATACGTTCGGCCCAGGAACCGCGAGCGGTAAGAATCAATACCGGTGTGGTCAGACCGCCCGCCCGCCACTCCTGCAAAACCTGCAATCCCGGTTTGCCAGGCAAACCGAGGTCAAGAATGATCAAATCATAAGGTTCGGTCGCGCCCTGATAGGCGGCATCACGGCCATCGGCCAACCAGTCCACCGCATACCCCTGACGGGTCAAGCCTGCCAGCAGCTCATCGGCCAGGGGGACATGGTCTTCAACCAGCAGTAGGCGCATTCAGTCTTCTACCTCGTCCTTGAGCACTTCTCCGGTGCCGGCATGCAATTTCAGCTCACGCACCACGCCTTGCTCAGTCACCAGCTCGACTTCGTACACCAGTACGCCGTCCTCTTCTTCCAGCTCGACTTCCAGCAAAACTGCACCGGGATGACGCTGCATGGCCATTTGCAACAGCTGCTCGAGGGGCATGATCAGCCCCTCACGGCGCAGGCGAAGTGCTTCATCCTGATCCAGGTCTCGCGCACTGCTGCTGAGCGGCAGCGTTAGCAGCAGGCAGGCCAGGAGAGCGCGGGGAAACCAAGCTGTGGTGTTCATTAATCGTCTCGTTGGTTCTTCAGCACTTGGCCGTTAGTGGCATCCAGCTCAACATCCCACTGCACGCCCTGGGCGTCGCGAACTTCAACCTGGTAGATGTAGCGGCCATATTCTTCTTCCAACTCAGTGTCTTCGGTCTTGCTGCCAGGATGCAGTGCCAAGGCGGCAGCGTTGAGTTTTTCGAAGGACTGGATGGTGCCGGCGTCACGCAGTTTGAGCGCTTCATCCGGGCCTAAGTCACGGGCTTGGGCCAGGCCGGCAGTCAGGGTCAGAGCAGCAGCGGCAAATACGGCAGTCAGTGTTTTCATGTTCAAGTCCTTTATGGCATTGGCTTTCGACGCAGCCCAAGTTACTGCACACGACTTAACTCAAGCTGAATTTGCTTAAGGCGTCGCGCAAACGCTGACTTATCCAAATCCGTGCACCCATCATTCACATGCTGAAGTCGCTTGGCCTAGCAACTCGGCGCTTTATAATCGCTGCCTTGCGCGATGGAGGCCAGCATGAGTGCGATATTAATCAAGTCCCCTGCTTTGACGATCAAGGCCGGTAAACGTGCCCTCGCGCGAATTCGCGAGCACGGCTTACAGCCAGCCGACGTCGGCATTCTGCCAGGCGCGGCAGGCGGCCCGAAGGCGCTGGGAATTCAGGGGCTGGATCTGGCGCTGTTTGGCGACTGGCTGCAGCGTGCGCCCCGCGAACGTTCGCTGATTGGCGCGTCCATTGGTTCCTGGCGTTTCGCCAGCGCCTGTTTACCGGATGCGGCAGCTGGCCTGCGCCGCCTCGGTGAGCTGTATACCTCGCAGCGTTTTGCCAAAGGCGTGAGCATGGCGCAGGTGTCGAGTAGCTGCAGCCTGATGCTCGACCAGCTGCTGGGCAACGACAGCGATAGCATCCTCAACAACCCGCATTACCGCTTGAATATCGTTGTGGTGAAAAGCCATGGCCTGCTGCAGCACGATCATCGCGGCGCCCTCGGCCTGGGCCTGTCGTCGGTAATTGGCAGCAACCTGCTGGGCCGCCCGCGCCTGGCCAAGCATTTCGAGCGGGTGATTCTGCACGACGCTCGCCTGGCTCCGCCGCTGGGCGCGCTCAGCGACTTTCCCTCGCGCTACCTGCAGCTCGATAGTGGCAACCTGCGTCATGCACTGCTGGCCTCGGGCTCCATCCCAATGATCATGCAAGGCGTGCGTGATATTCCCGGTGCTGGCCCCGGAACTTATCGCGATGGCGGCCTGCTCGACTATCACCTCGACCTGCCCTACAGCGGCGAAGATATCGTGCTCTACCCGCACTTCACCGATAAGGTCATTCCCGGCTGGTTCGACAAGGGCATGCCCTGGCGTCGTGGCGACGCTGGGCGTCTGCAGGATGTATTGCTGCTGGCACCCTCACGTGACTATCTGGCGCGCCTGCCCCATGGCAAACTCCCCGACCGCAAGGATTTCAGCCGTTACCTCGGCGATGATGCAGGCCGCGAGCGCTATTGGCGCACGGCCATGAGCGAAAGCCAGCGGCTTGGTGACGAGTTTCTCGAACTGGCCGACAGCGGCCGCCTTAGCGAACGTTTGCAGCCACTTTAAAGACTGACGCCGGCCGAACAACCAAGACAGCATGACCAAGGATGGCCAGGATGAAACTCGCAGTCGCCATTATCCACGGCATCGGCACGCAACCCGACCTGCGTGACGACGAAGGCCAGCACGCCTTTGCCCAGAGCCTAATCGCCGGGTTACGCCAACGCCTGGGCGCAGAAGCCGATCAGGTGGCCTTTCAAACGCTGTACTGGGCCAGTGTGCTGGACAAGCGACAACTGGCGTTTCTCGACAAACTGAATGACCAGCCCGTGCGCTGGCGTTGGTTGCGGCGCATAGTCACGCTGTTTCTCGGTGATGCCAGCGGCTATCGCCAAGTCAGCCAGGCCTACGACACGACCTACGAAGAAGTCCATCAGTGCCTACGTAGCGGCCTCAATGCCTTGCGTGCAAAAGTCGATGCCGACACCCCGCTGGTGGTGCTCGCACACTCGTTGGGTGGGCATATCTTCTCCAACTTCGCCTGGGATCAGCAACGCATCAACTCGGTTGAGGAGTGCCCGCTTGATCCCTTTCTGGCCCTGGAAACCCTGAGCGGCTTGATCACCTTTGGCTGCAATATCCCGCTGTTTACCTTTGCTTACGACCCTGTCATGCCCATCCGCTTCCCCGGTCACTGCCTGACCGACGCGGTTACTGAGCAGGCGCGCTGGCTCAACATCTATGCCCCTGCCGACCCACTGGGTTACCCGCTGCGGCCACTGCCCAATTACGCCGCAGTGGTCGCCGAAGACCGTGCCATGCCAGTGGGCACCTGGTACGAACGGCATACACCCCTGAGCCACGTCGGTTATTGGGATGACCGTGGGTTTCAGCGCTACATCGCCCGTTATCTGCAGCAATTACTAGCGGTCTGTAAAGGATCAGAGAGGGTCTAAGTCTCTCTTCCTCGCCCTGTTTCTCGGCTTACGCAATTAAAACTGTGATTTATCGGACAATTTCTTGCATTTTTACGCCCACATGTGACTTAACGGTCAGCTTCGTTCATCAACACATATGACTGGCAAGCGTGAATCTACCGTTTGCCCCTTTGTGTATTTGGGATCACCTCGGAGAAACCGACCCCATGAACGCACCGCTGCGTTTTAACGAAGCTCTGCTGATTGCCGACCGCGCCTTTCAACCTTTCCAATGCGTCGCCTGGGCCCCGCAAGATGGCACTGGCAACCTCAGCCTCAGTGTGATCGACCGTACCAGCACTCGCCTGCTCGGCCGCACGCAACTGTCCAGCACCATCTACAGCGATCCAGTGCAATTTGCCGATCTGCTCAAGCAGTCCCGTGAGCAGCTCAGCCAGCAAGGTTTCGCCTTGGAACCATGGAGCATGCCGGAGTAATCGGCTGCTGCGACAAGGGCTCTGAGCTGCCGACTGGCCCCTCTTCCTATCAGAGCCCTTAACTTCCTCTACGTCGCACTGTTTTATGCGTCTCTTCGCTTACGAATTTCCCCACACACCTTGCACTTCTTTTGACGGCCGAGCTTTGCTGTGCTCGCGTATTAGCGCTTATGCTCAGCAAACGAATGATTGTGAGGAGTCTGCCATGCTGCAATTGCGCCCCAACTGTGAAAGCTGTGACTGTGATCTGCCAGCAGACTCAACTGATGCGTTGATCTGCTCATTCGAATGTACGTTCTGCCGCGAATGCGCCGAGAACACTCTCCAGGGCACCTGCCCGAACTGTGGTGGTGAATTGCTGCAGCGACCGCGCCGCCCGGCCGCAAAACTGCTGCAATACCCGGCCTCCACTGAACGTGTCAACAAAGCCTGACCCGCGGCAAAGCCAGTCAAAGCAAACAGGAGGTGCTTGTGAGCGAAGAGGAAAACAAACCACTGACGCTATGGGAGATGCTGCAAAGCGTGCTGAGCGCAGCACTCGGTGTGCAAAGCGGGAAGAACCGTAGCCGCGATTTCTCACGGGGTAAGCCCAGCCATTTCATCATTCTCGGTGTGTTGTTCACAGCCGTGTTTGTGCTGGTGATCTTCGGCATCGTCAAACTGGTGCTGCACCTGGCAGGCGTCTGACTTACTGCAGCAACGGTTTGATGGAGAAACCGTAATCCTTGATCTGCGGTCGGTACACAGCGCTGAACTGGCGGAAATCCAGGCCGTAACCTGGCACTTTGAGGCGTTTTTTCAGATACGCAGCCTGTTTGGCATCGAGCAGGCTGAACAACTGATCAACCCGATCCTTGCCGCCGCGGGCGGCAAAATCCACCCCAGCATGGTAATCATGCAACATCACCATCGCCCACCCGCCCAGGGTGAAATGTCCGCCGACCAGCACGCAGAGCTTACCGTCGATACGCGCCTGCAGTACTTCATCCGAGTTGTTCAGCGCTGAAAGGTAAATATCCTTACCAGGTTGTTTTCCCAACTCCTGCGCAGCCTGCATCACCCCAAAAGCCATTTCGTCATTGGCCGACCACACCAGCTGCACTTCGGGATGGCGCGGTAACATCAACCGTGCTTGCTCGTAGGCACGCTGACGCTTCCACTCGCCCTGCAACATCTGCTGCAGTTTGATCTCAGGGTGTTCGCGCAAAGCACGGTGCAAGCCCTCTTCGCGCAGGCTTGAAGACGGTGTAAAACGAACACCAGCAAACGCCAGCAGGCTACCCGGCTTACCTTTCAGCTTGGCGATCAGGGCTTTCGCCATCCAGTAACCGGCTTGTTCGTCATTGGGGATCAGGCTGCCTATCCAGTTACGGTACTGCCCACGCGAACCACCAATTATCTGCTGCTGTTCTGGCGTTAAGGTGCTATGCAGGGAAAACAGTTTGATCGGGCTATCGGCAAACAGCCTGAGCAATTCCGGCGCGGTGTACATTTCATTGACGAATATCAGGTAGTCCGGCTGTTTGTCGCGGGCTAGCACGCTGCGGGCTTTTTCCAGTAGCTGCGGTGGATTACGTTCGCCGTATATAACCTGCAACTGCATACCCAGGTCATCGGCCGCGGCCTGCATAAAGTCGCTGTAACCCACCCAGAATGGTTCGTCGGAAAAACCAGGGTTGAGGAATACCACCGACGCCGGTGCCTTAACCGCTGCGCGCGAGTTTTCTGCGACGGCCGGAAGAACCAGGCCAAACGCCAATAAGCACACAGCGTAAATAACAGCTAAAACGGACCTGAACACGCCATGCCTCCTGAAAGGGACGCAGAGTATATCGGTAAAGCCATAGCAATTAGCCATCTAATAGCCTGTTGAAAACCCACCTACGCCGTCATCGCGGCATCACTCGTAGCCTTGCAGCCAAGACGACGCAGAGCACAATCGCTACAATCGCCAGCCATTCCTGCCCTCTAACACCGGTGTTTTATGTCGCCTCTGGAAATCATCGCTTCAGCCCTGGGTGTCTGGGCCGTCTGGCTAACTGTGCGGCAAAATCGCTGGTGCTGGCCGCTGGGTTTGCTGATGGTGCTGATGTACGCCTGGATCTTCTATGACGGTAAGTTGTACTCGAACATGCTGCTGCAGGGCGTATATGCCGTGTTGCAAGGTTACGGCTGGTGGCAATGGACACGCGGCGGCAGTAGTCATAGCGGAGTACAAGTCAGCAGGCTCAGCCAACAAGGCATATTGATCAGCTTAGCAATAGGTGCAGTCGGTGCACTTGTGCTTGGTTACCTGATGGCCACCTTCACCGACGCGGCGGCACCCTGGCAGGACGCCGCACTGAGCGCATTCAGCCTGGTCGCCCAAGTTTGGATGGCGCAGAAGCGCGTTGAGTGCTGGTCGCTGTGGATCGTCCTCGATCTGCTGTTCGTTGCGCTGTTTGTGCAGCAAGGTCTGTACCCGACTGCCGCACTGTATGGACTGTTTACCCTGCTGGCGGTCAATGGCTGGCTAACCTGGCGGCGTGATCGCGCGCTGGTCAATGCATGAAGGCCCGAATATGAAGGTACTGGTGCTCACTGGGCCGGAATCCAGCGGCAAAAGCTGGTTGGCCGGGCATATCCAGGCGAACTTTGGTGGCGTGCTGGTTGGCGAGTACGTGCGGCACTTCATCGAGCGTGAGCAGCGCGATACCTGCTACGCCGATATCAGCACCATCGCTCAGGGTCAATTAGCCTGGGAAGATCAAGCCAGGGCGGCGCGCCCCGAGCTACTGATCCTCGACACTCACCTGCTGAGCAATCTGCTCTGGAGTCGCGAACTGTTTGGTGACTGCCCCACCTGGATCGAACAAGCCCTGTTCGAACGTGACTACCATCTGCACCTGTTACTCGACCCCGTCGATGTGCCCTGGGTCGACGATGGCCAGCGCTGCCAGCCGGAGTTGGCCCAGCGCCTGGCGTTCTACCAGCGGTGCGAGCACTGGTTACGGCTGCATCAACAGCCAGTGCAATGCATTCAGGGCGACTGGGCGCAGCGCCGTGAGCAGACGCTGGCGACAGTGACGCACTGGCTCAACTCAACGCAACAGCACACTCGCCCAGGCCACTAGCAGGCTTAGGCAGACGATAATCGTCAGCGGCCGGCGCAGGCTGGGGTACCACTGCGGCGCCAGGCCTAATTTCACCGCCCGCAAATCGGCGGCATATAACCCGCCAAACGCCAGCAAACACAAAGGCAGAGCCAGGCTCGATGACATGCCGCCACTGATCGCCAGCCAACCGAGCAATGGTGGCACCACCGATAGCCCAAGCTGTATCTGCGCCGGCTCACCGGCATTTTCCGCACGCATAGCCAACCCCCAGTGAATCGCCCCCATAAAGGCCAGGATCACCGCGGCATAGTCCAGCAGTGCCGCCAGAACCATCACTCGCCAGCCCTCAGGCGTCACCCAGATGCCCAATGCCCCGCTAACAAACGGCACCAGCCCGGCATAACCCAGCAACATCGCCAATTTAGGCGGCTGCGGTGCGTCAAATGGATGCATGCACTCACTCCTGCGGATGAATTCGTCACAACCCGCACTGTAAAGCCATTTCCGGACCTGAAAGAAGACTATTTCCTGAGATTCGTAGTAATGGCTGCTTGCCATCGGCTGCTGCAATAGGCATAAAAACAACAAATAAAAAACGCCACAAGGAAGTATCCATGCGCATTCTCCGTCGGGCCCTGTATGGGCTTCTTTTGTTGCTGGTGGTAGGGCTGCTGGTCGCTCTATATTTCATCGCCAACCCCAATCTGCCGGTTTACCAACAACCCGATAAGCTTCATTACCTCGATCAGTGGTCGGAAGAAGAGCGCCAGACTTACTACTACACCCCCCAGGGTACCCAGGTGAAAGGCCTGCGATATGAATGGTTCAACGCTCTGGAGCTGCCGTTCAGCAGTAGCAAGTTCGCCACACCGGACTATCTTGCGCGCTTTGGTTTCCTCATCGACCCCGCCCAACAGCCCACGCAGCTGAACCCCGGCAACCTACCGGTCGGTTTTGCCCAGCATGAGGATGCGGAGACTGGCGAGCATTACCTCGATATCAGCTGTGCCGCATGCCACACCGGCGAGCTGCGCTATAAGGGCCAGGCCGTGCGTATTGACGGCGGCGCCGCGCTGCATTCGCTGGCATCCACCGTACCCACGTTACGCGGCGGCAGCTTTGGCCAGGCGCTCGGCATGAGCATGGCATTCACCTATTACAACCCGCTGAAATTCCGCCGCTTCGCCAAACAGATACTCGGCGATGATTACGACAGCCACAAAGCGCAGCTGCGCCGCGACTTCAAGGTGGTGCTCGACCGCCTGCTCGGCACCGCGTTCAATGACTGGCACCGCGGCCTTTACCCAACCGAGGAAGGCTTTGGTCGTACCGATGCTTTCGGCCGTATTGCCAACAGCGTTTTTGGTGATGCCATCGACCCGAGTAACTACCGAGTCGCCGATGCACCAGTAAGCTACCCGCAGGTCTGGGATATCTGGAAATTCGACTGGGTGCAGTGGAACGGCTCAGCCATGCAGCCCATGGCCCGCAACGTTGGCGAAGCCCTGGGCGTCGGCGCCACCCTGCGTTTGCTCAATGCCGACGGCCACCCAGTTGTCGAAGCTGAGCGCTACGCCTCCAGCGTTCGCTTGCGCGACCTCTTCACCCTGGAAGAAACCCTCAAGCAACTGCAACCGCCAACCTGGCCGGAAGAGGTGTTTGGCAAGGTCGATCTGCCTCTGGCCAGCCGTGGCCGCGCGCTGTTTAGCGAGAACTGCGCTTACTGCCACGCCCCAAACCCGAAGAAGCCCGAGGACAGCTTTGCCCCCTCGCGTAACCCGGAATGGCGTATGCGCGTGGTCCCTACGTCAGTAGTCGGCACCGACCCAACCACCGCCGACAACATCGCCGACCACCGTTTCGACATCAGCAAACTGGGCTGGACCAAAACCGAGCTGAGCAAGCTGGATGAACGCCTGTTTGGTGCGACGCTGGACGACATCGACATGCGCAGCATCTCCAGCGCCAAGGCCCTGGCCTATGTCACCGCCTACGTGGAAAACCGCGCCTACCAAGACGCCGGCATTTCCGAGCGCGAACGCTGGCGCATGGATGGTTTCGGCCTGCCGATTGGCGTCCAGGAAAAGCGCGGCTACAAGGCGCGCCCGCTGGATGGCATCTGGGCCACCCCGCCGTTCCTGCATAACGGTTCGGTACCGACCCTATTCCAACTGCTGTCGCCAGTTTCGGAGCGGCAAACCCAGTTCTGGGTGGGCAACTTCGAGTTCAACCCCAAACAGATTGGCTACAACAGCGAAAAATTCACCGGCGGCTTCCACTTCGACACCCAGGTCACCGGCAACAGCAATCGCGGCCATGAATTCCGCGCGGGCTGCCGTGAAGACGGCGTGATCGGCCGCGCCCTGCAACCGGAAGAACGCTGGGCGCTGATCGAGTACCTCAAGGTCCTGGGCAATCCTGAGTTGGAACAACAGCTACAGCCTGTTGTAGCCAAGGAGTGGACACCAGGCCCGTCTTGCCAGAACTGAACTGCACGCTGCCTTTGATCGCACACTGAGAATAATTAAAAGGAATTGACTCCATGTTTAAACGATTCTGGCTCTGGCTCGGCCGCGTACTTGGCAAGTTGCTGGTGCTTGTACTGGCCATCGGTATCGGCGGCTGGGCCATCGGTGCGGCCTATTACGGCTGGAAGTTCTCCGGCCCGGTCTCCACTGAAGAGCAGATCCCTGCCGATGAAGCTGCGTTGACCCAGAGCATCATCGAAGATGCCATTCGCGTGGTCGAACAGCACCGCGACAATACCCGCGTTCTACGTGATGCCCACGCCAAAGCCCACGGTTGTATGAAGGCCGAAGTCACCGTCAGCGCCGATCTCGATAGCAGCCTGCAACACGGCGTGCTCAGTGAGCCCGGCAAAACCTGGCAGGCCTGGATGCGCCTGTCCAATGGCAATGCCTACCCGCAATTCGACCGGGCCCGCGATGCGCGAGGGATGGCGATCAAGCTGCTGGATGTGCCCGGTGAAAAACTCAGCAAAAGCCCGCAACACGCCAGCGAGCAGGACTTCGTGATGTTCAATCACCCGGCCTTTTTCGTGCGCGATGTGGCCGAGTACAAAAGCAATTTCGCCGCCCAAGCTGACGGCCAAAAGGTCTTGGCTTTCTTCCCCAGCTGGAATCCCAGCACCTGGGAAATCCGCCACCTGATCATTGCCTTAAAGACCCTTTCCCCTGCCCCGGAAACGCCGGTGGCGACCACCTACAACTCCATCGCCCCATTCAAACTGGGCGAGCACAACATCAAGTACCGGGTTATTCCTCAACCAGAAGCCTGCCCTGAGTATCAGCTGCCTGAACAAAACCAGGACCTGCCGAACTTCCTGCGCAATGCGCTGTATCAGCAGCTGTCGTTGGACCGTGTACCGGCCTGCTTTGCCCTGCAGGTGCAGCGGCAAAATGCCGAGTACTACATGCCCATCGAAGACCCCAGCGTTGAGTGGAACGAAGCTATATCGCCGTTCGAAACCGTCGCCACCATCAAGGTGCCCGCACAGGATTTTGATAGCCGCGAGCAGAACCTGTTCTGCGACAACCTGTCGTTCAATCCCTGGCATGCGCTGCCCGAGCATCGCCCGATTGGCGGTATCAACCGCCTGAGAAAGGCGGTCTACGAGGCCGTCAGCATCTATCGGTTGGAGCGAAACCAGCCATAAAACTGTATCCAATCCTCTGTGCTACTCGGTTACCAGCCGTTGAGCTGTTAATATTCGCGCCTTGCCAAACGCACTGTTAACCGCGTACCACCTGAGAGAAAGACCGTGGAATTGTTCAAAGAGTTTATGTTCGAGGCTGCCCACCGACTGCCTCACGTCCCCGAAGGCCACAAATGTGGGCGCCTACACGGCCACTCCTTCAAGGTTGCGGTGTATATCGAGGGCGAAGTTGACCCCTACACCGGTTGGATTCGCGACTTCTCCGAGATCAAGGCGATCTTCAAGCCGCTCTATGAGCAACTCGACCATAACTACCTAAACGATATTCCAGGCCTGGAAAACCCTACCAGTGAAGTGCTGGCCAAGTGGATCTGGCAGCAACTCAAGCCGCTGCTGCCTGAGCTGTCGCGTATCCGCATCCACGAAACCTGTACCAGCGGCTGCGAATACCGTGGCGATTGATTGCTCACTTCATAGTGCCCATAGCGCTAGTCCGCTTCCCTGAGCCCCCAGCGCTATTGAACCGCGCACGGCTAAGCCTGTCGCTAGGTCGAACACCGACACAGTGATTGCTATCCAATAACCGCCTAAAACCCACAGAAAGGTTTCATAACCTTGAAACTGGTTTGAGAAAAACAGACCAACTTGTCATTAGTGAGGCCGTGCTTTAGGGTGCTTAGGCACTTTGCCTGGATGGGTAAAGCTTCTTACGGATAAGCGAAAAGGAATCACAACATGTTGAAGAAAATTGCTCTGGCTGCCGGCCTGGTTACCCTGCTCAGCGGTTGCGCCACTGGCATGTCGCCAGTCAGCGTTGGCCTGATCACTGACGTCAAAGGTCCGATCACTGCCACTACCGCTTCAGGAAGCAAAACCGGTACTGCTTGCGCCACTACCATCATTGGTCTGATCAACAAAGGCGACGCTTCCATTGCTGCCGCCAAGGCCAATGGCAACATCGGCACCATCGCTACCGCTGATTACCACACCAAAGGCTTCTACCCGTTCTTCGGCGAAACCTGCGTGAACGTAACCGGTAACTAAGTTGTCGGACTGCCCCAACCCTGTTTGGGGCAGTACAGAAAACCTGTTTTTCTAGAGGCCGTAGCCTGCCAAGGCTGACAAGAACTGCGCCTCGTCAATCACCCGCACCCCCAGTTCACTAGCCTTTGCCAGCTTCGAACCAGCTCCTGGCCCGGCGACCACACAACTGGTTTTCGCCGATACCGATCCGGCCACCTTGGCCCCCAGGCTTTCCAGTTTTTCCTTGGCGGTATCACGGCTCATCACTTCCAGCGTGCCCGTCAGCACCCAGGTCTGCCCAGCTAGCGGTAAGCCTTCGATAACTTTTTTCTCGCTGTGCCAGTGCATGCCAAAGTCCTGCAGCTGCAATTCGATAGCACGTGCATGCTCGACATTAGCTGGCACATCGAAAAACTCGCGCACAGCCTTGGCCTGCTTCTCCGGTAGAGTTTGTCGCATATCCAGCCAGTCAGCAGTCAGTACAGCGTCAAGACTGCCAAACTTATCTGCCAGTTTCTGCGCACCGCCGGGGCCGACTGAGGGGATGTTCAGCTTATCGAGCATCCCGGCTAGGGTAGCGCTGGCACTGAACTCGGCGCCCAGCTCGCCTTGCTCTTGCAGCTGCAAGCCACACTGGTCAGGAGCCAGCAAGGCAGCCATCACCTGCTGGTTATGGCTGTCGGCGAAGAAGCTGTGAATCTCATGCGCCACCTCCAGGCCAATATCCGGCAGGTAGGTCAGCACTTCAGGCAAAGCCTGCTGCACACGATCCAGAGAGGCCAACGCACGGGCCAACACCTTGGCAGTTTCCTCACCTACATCGGGTATACCAAGGGCGTAGATAAAGCGCGCCAGGGTCGGCTGCTTGCTGTCCGCAATGGCCTGCAGCAGCTTGTTGCTGGAGACCTCGGCAAAGCCTTCCAGGTTAATGATCTGCTCATACTTCAGCTTGTATAGATCGGCAGGCGAGGCAATCAGCTGCTCATCAACCAGCTGCTCGATGGTCTTGTCGCCCAGCCCCTCAATGTCCATAGCCCGGCGCGAAACAAAGTGAATGATCGCTTGCTTGAGCTGCGCACCACAGGCCAGACGACCGACACAGCGGTACACCGAGCCTTCGCTGAAGGTCTCCTTGCCTTTGCTGCGCTTGACCAACTGGGTGCGCTCAACGTGGGAGCCGCACACTGGGCAGTTTTCTGGTATCTGCACGGCCCGGGCATTCGCTGGACGCCGCTCAGGCACCACCGCCATAACCTGCGGGATTACGTCACCGGCGCGGCGGATAATCACCGTATCGCCGATCATCACGCCTAGGCGCGCCACCTCATCCATATTGTGCAGCGTGGCATTGGCCACCATCACTCCAGCCACCTTGACCGGTTTGAGCCGCGCTACTGGAGTGACCGCGCCGGTTCGACCAACCTGAAACTCCACACCTAGCAGCTCGGTCAGTTCTTCCTGCGCCGGAAACTTGTGGGCAATCGCCCAGTGCGGCGTGCGCGCGCGGAAGCCAAGTTGCTGCTGATCTTCGATGGTATTGACCTTGAACACCACACCATCGATGTCATAGGCCAGGGCCATGCGCCGTTCGCCAATATCTCGGTAGTAATCCAGACAAGCCTGCACGCCCTTGGCCAGTTTCAGTTCGCGGCTAATGGGAATACCCCAGGCTTTGAGCTGTTCAAGCATGCCAACCTGAGTGGTCGCGAGCTCGCCGCTGACTTGGCCGACGCCATAGCAGCAGAACTCCAGCGGCCGACTGGCAGTGATCTTCGGATCGAGCTGACGCAGGCTTCCGGCTGCTGCATTGCGTGGGTTGGCGAAGGTCTTGCCACCACTCTCGGCCTGACGGGCATTAAGCTCTTCAAAACCCACCTTGGGCATATAGACTTCGCCGCGCACTTCCAGCACCTGCGGCCAACCTTCGCCTTGCAGCTTGAGTGGCACGTTGCGGATGGTGCGCACATTGCGGCTGATATCCTCGCCGGTAGTGCCATCGCCACGGGTTGCGCCGCGCACTAATTGGCCGTTCTCGTAACGCAAGCTGACGGCCAGACCATCGAGCTTGGGTTCGCAGCTGTATTCAACATCCGCTCCGCCGCTGAACAGGTCGCCCGAAAGGCCAAGGCCGCTCTGCACACTGCGGTCGAAGGCGAGTAGATCCTCTTCTTCGAAGGCGTTGCCCAGGCTGAGCATGGGAATCTCATGGCGTACTTCGCCAAACGCCGCAAGCGCCTCAGCGCCAACGCGCTGAGTCGGCGACTCGGCTGTCACCAGTTGCGGATGTTCAGCTTCCAGCGCCTGCAATTCACGAAACAGACGGTCGTACTCGGCATCGGGAACGCTCGGCTCATCAAGTACGTGATAACGGTAGTTATGCCCATCCAGTTCGGCACGCAGTTGCACAATGCGCTGGGCAGCAGTCGAGGCGTCGATCATTACGGTGTTCTCTCAAACGAAAAGAGCAGCCTTGGCTGCTCTTGGTATTTCATCGGTTAATTCAGCGCTTGTTTGTCAGTTGCTTGCGCTCGTACTCGACGATGCGCTGGCGGTAGTGCTCGATCGTTTGCGCAGTCATCACGCTGCGCTGGTCATCCTTCAACTCGCCACCCAGTTCATGGGCCAGTTTGCGTGCGGCTGCCACCATCACATCAAAAGCCTGCTTGGGGTGACGCGGGCCGGGCAAGCCGAGGAAGAAACTCACGGCACGGGTGCTGAAACCTTCAATATCGTCGAGATCAAACGTGCCAGGCTTCAACGCATTGGCCATGGAGAACAGCACTTCACCATTACCTGCCATGCTTTCGTGGCGATGGAAGATATCCATTTCACCAAAGCGCAGACCGCTTTCCAGAATATTCTGCAACAGCGCCGGCCCCTTGAAGCCGTCCTCGTCGCGAGCGATGACATTGATCACCAGCACTTCTTCAACCGGTGGCAATTCCTTGCTGCTTTCCTTGGCATGACTGGCGGGTTTGACCACATCGTCATCAACCGGATTAAGCAGCGTCGGCACAGGTTCTTCCAGGCCCAAATTAAGGTCACCCTGCTGCGGCTCACCGCTGCGGCGACGATTCAGTTCACGGGCACTCAGCGACGGCAAATCTTCTTCATCAAAAGCTGGCTCATTACTGCGATCAATAACCCGAGGTGGGCTGAGTAAATCAGGATCGCTGTCATCATCCGGCAGATTGGCAAAACTGCGGTCAAGTTTGAACTTGAGTTTGCCCTTGCCACCGCGCATCCGCCGCCAACCATCAAACAGGATGCCGGCAATCACAATAATGCCGATGACAATCAGCCACTCGCGCAGACCGAATTCCATGAAATACCTTAACCCCTAATAAAATGTGATGAAAAAGGCCTTCCTGGGCCATTTTGCTAATTCTTTTCCGCGACGCCAAGCCTATGTTATGCCAGGCCTTTCCCTGAGTTATAACGCCACGTCTAATAACAATGCGCATTAAGCTAGCACGACGAAAGATAACTTTACACCGCCCTGGCCATCATGAATCAACCAAGGCCAGCGCTTCCTCCACATCCACAGCCACCAATCGCGAACAACCGGGCTCGTGCATGGTTACGCCCATCAACTGATCAGCCATTTCCATTGCGATTTTATTGTGGGTGATATAGATAAATTGCACGGTTTCCGACATCTCTTTAACCAACCGTGCATAACGGCCAACGTTGGCATCATCAAGTGGCGCATCCACCTCGTCGAGCATACAAAACGGCGCTGGGTTGAGTTTGAAGATGGCAAATACCAGTGCCAATGCGGTCAGCGCCTTTTCTCCACCTGAGAGCAAATGGATGGTGCTGTTCTTCTTGCCGGGCGGACGCGCCATGATGGTCACACCAGTGTCCAGCAAATCTTCACCGGTCAGTTCCAGGTAAGCGTTGCCGCCACCGAAGACTTTCGGGAAGAGCGCCTGCAAGCCGCCGTTGATTTGATCGAAGGTTTCCTTGAAGCGATTGCGGGTTTCTTTATCGATCTTGCGAATCACGTTTTCCAGGGTATCCAGGGCCTCTACCAAGTCGGCGTTCTGCGCATCCAGGTAGCGTTTACGCTCGGATTGCTGCTGGTATTCGTCAATCGCAGCCAGGTTGATCGGACCCAGACGCTGAATACGTGCAGCCAGGCGCTCCAGTTCGTCTTCCCAGGCTTTCTCGCTGGCTTCTGCAGGCAAGCTGGCGAGCACGCCATGCAGGTCGTAATTGTCTTCCAGCAATTGGTCCTGCAGGGCTTTGCGCCTTACGGTCAGCGATTGCCAATCCATTCGTTGCTGTTCCAACTGGCCGCGCAATAACTGCGCCTGCTGTTCGGCCTGGGTACGGCGTTTTTCCGCATCACGCAGTTCACGGTCGGCATCTTCCAGCGCCAGGCGCGCCAGTTTGAGTTCGTCTTCCACCGCCATGCGCTTGTCGAGCTGCTCTTCCAGCTTCATCCGCAGCTCTTCCAGCGGCGCTTCACCCTCCTCCAGGTTGAGGTTGAGTTGCTCACGCTTCTCGTGCAGGCGCTCGGCCTGCAGTTCCAGGCGTTCCAGAGCCTGGCGAGTGGAATCATGCTGGGCTTTCAACGAGCCCAAACGCACGGCCAATTGGTGGGCATGGTCCTTGTGCTGGCGAGCTTCCTGGCGCACACGGTCGAGGCGTTCACGCAGGCTATCGCGACTGGCCAATAGACCTTCGCGCTGCTCGTTGTCGGTCGCCATGGCATCCAGGGC
>JAHJXZ010000227.1 GCA_018827205.1 Gammaproteobacteria bacterium
CAGCCCGCCAGTTGCAGGCCCAGCAAGAACAACGGCAGGCCTTAGAGCTGCGACTGGCCGCCCTCGATGCCAAAGAACACAAGGAGCTTACCGATGCACAAGCTGAGAATGACCGTCTGCAGCGCCTTTATGCTGGCGCTGATGCTGAGCGCAAGCGGCTGCGCATCGAAGCCAGAATTGCCGCCAATGATCGCGTCGTGTCCGATACCGCCGGCGCCGGCAGCGTGGGCAATGGAGCCAGCGTCGAACTCAGTGAGCGAGCTGGATCAGCTGTTTGGAATATCCGGGGCGGAATGATCAGCGACCGGGCAAAGCTGGCCTATCTGCAGGGCTATGTGTGCGAGCAGCGGCCAGATATTGAAGCGTGCAAGAAGAGGGAGTGAAAGCGCCCAGGACGGGCAGGGAAGGGGCAAATAAAAAAGGTTGCTGGAAAGTCGCTGAACCTGGCCTCAAACAGCCTTAATCCACAGCAACTTTCAGCAACCTTTTCTACTGCGGCCCAGTGTTTCCGGGCCTTATTTGGTGGAGCCGGGGGGATTTGAAACCCCGGCCGACAGTTACTGCCGTTTGGCGCAAAACTTCCCGCAAATCGTTTCCGCAACTAAAACACTGCCCCGCGTGGCACTAGGGCTCCAGCCGCGTATAATTCGCGGACTTGCGGAAACTAAATGGCTGTAACTAATTGAATGATATAGACAAAGCGGCAGACGCTTCGGCTGCCGTTGGCGTTTTCAAGATAGCCCTGGGTGTCGAGTACAAAGGTTCGCGCTATCGCGGCTTTCAGCGCCAGCGTGCTGGCGTGCCTTCAATTCAGGAATCGCTGGAAAAAGCTCTGGCGAAAGTCGCAGGCGGTGTTCCCGTAACGCTGAGCTGTGCTGGGCGTACCGATGCGCTAGTGCACGCCAGTGCTCAGGTGGTGCATTTCAATACGCCGGTCGAGCGCTCCATGCATGCCTGGGTCATGGGCGCGAATATGAACCTGCCCGGTGATATCAGTGTGGCCTGGGCCAAGTCGATGCCGGCGCACTTTGATGCGCGTTTCTGCGCTCAGGCGCGGCGCTACCGTTATGTGATTTATAACGACCAGATTCGTCCGGCGCATATGGCCGAAGAGGTGACCTGGAACCATCGGCCGCTAGATGTTGAACGCATGCGCCAGGCGTCTCGTGCATTCATTGGCACCCATGATTTCAGCGCTTTCCGTGCCCGACAGTGCCAGGCCAAGTCACCGATCAAGACTGTGCATCACCTGGAACTGCTGCAGTACGGGCGGTTTATCGTGCTGGATATCCGCGCCAATGCCTTTCTGCATCATATGGTGCGCAACATCGCAGGGGTGCTGATGACCATTGGTGCGGGCGAGCGACCGGTTGAGTGGGCGCAGGAAGTGCTGGAAACCCGCGTGCGGCGTACCGGCGGCGTGACTGCGCATCCTTATGGGTTGTATCTGGTGCAGGTCGATTACCCTAAGGAGTTCGATCTGCCCAAGCGCTACCTTGGGCCGCACTTTCTTTCCGGCTTGCCCGATGTGGCGGCTGACGCCTGAAAGGCTATTTGCTAGCATCCGGCTTCCACTGAGTTTATCGAGGTCATCCTGTTGTCAGCCGTTCGCAGCAAGATTTGTGGCATTACCCGCATAGAGGATGCATTGTCGGCTGTCGAGGCAGGCGCGGATGCGATTGGCTTGGTGTTTTATGCCAAGAGTCCGCGCGCTGTTACGGTGTTGCAGGCGCGGGCGATCATTGCCGCCTTGCCACCTTTTGTGACCACGGTAGGGTTGTTCGTTGATGCCAGCCGCTGCGAGCTTGGGGAAATCCTTGATGCGGTGCCACTTGATTTGTTGCAGTTCCATGGCGACGAAACCCCAGTCGACTGTGAGGGCTATCACCGTCCCTACATCAAGGCGCTGCGGGTCAAACCAGGTGATGACATTGCCGCGCAGGTTGCGCTCTATAAGAATGCCAGTGGCGTGCTGCTGGATGCCTATGTGCCAGGTATTCCGGGCGGCACAGGTGAGGCATTCGATTGGTCACTGGTACCTCAAGGCCTGAAGATGCCAATTATTCTGGCGGGCGGCCTGAGCGCTGAGAACGTTGCGCAGGCCATCGTTCAGGTGCGTCCCTATGCCGTGGATGTCAGTGGTGGTGTAGAAATAGCCAAGGGCATCAAGGATGGCGGGAAGATTCGCGCTTTTATGCAGGCAGTAAAGGCTGCTTGAGGTGCGCAGGGTTGATGTGACGACGCTGCCGGCTTGGCCGTCCATAACCCTGTTGCAGGTTGGATAAACGCTGCAGGCGGTCGTTAGAGGCGGCGGGTGCGTAAATGTTGATGGCGGTGCACCGGCCCCTGAAACGACTGTACCCATGAATTTTCCCGATTAGGCCAGGTCGCATTTAGCGCAGCCCGTCCGGTTAACAGCTTTGGAGAGACAAGAGCATGAGCAACTGGTTAGTAGATAAACTGATCCCATCGATCATGCGTTCCGAGGTCAAGAAGAGTTCGGTGCCCGAAGGCCTGTGGCACAAGTGCCCGTCTTGCGACTCCGTGCTTTACAAGCCTGAGTTGGAAAAGACCCTGGATGTTTGCCCCAAGTGCAATCACCACATGCGTATCGATGCTCGCGCGCGCCTGGATATCTTCCTCGATGCCGAGGGTCGTGAAGAGCTGGGAGCTGACCTCGAGCCGGTTGATCGCTTGAAGTTTCGTGACAGCAAGAAGTACAAGGACCGTCTTGCCGGTGCACAGAAGCAGACCGGTGAGAAAGATGCTCTGGTGGCCATTCGCGGTACCTTGGAAGGCATGCCGATTGTGACCTGCGCCTTTGAGTTTTCTTTTATGGGCGGATCAATGGGCGCCATCGTTGGTGAGCGTTTTGTGCGTGCGGCCAACGCGGCCCTGGAGCAGCGATGCCCGTTGGTGTGTTTCTCCGCATCTGGCGGTGCGCGCATGCAGGAAGCGCTGATCTCGTTGATGCAAATGGCCAAAACGTCGGCTGTACTGGCGCGTCTGCGTGAAGAAGGTATTCCGTTTATATCTGTGCTGACCGACCCGGTGTATGGCGGCGTGTCTGCCAGTCTGGCCATGCTCGGTGATGTGATTGTTGCCGAGCCTCGCGCGCTGATCGGTTTTGCCGGCCCGCGCGTGATCGAGCAGACCGTACGCGAAAAGCTGCCTGAAGGTTTCCAGCGTAGCGAGTTTCTGCTCGAGCACGGCGCCATCGATATGATTATTCACCGTGCCGAGCTGCGTCCGCGCCTTGCGCGTTTGCTGGCCCAGTTTATGGGGCTGCCTTCGCCTGTAGCCTTACCGGCGACTGCATGACCGAGCGCTCCCTTGCCGATTGGCTGAGCTATCTGGAGCAGCTGCATCCAAGCGCCATTGAGATGGGGCTGGAGCGTTCCCGAATAGTGCTGCAGCGCCTTGGCCTGGCCAAGCTGGCGCCGCGGGTGATTACCGTCACCGGAACCAATGGCAAGGGTTCGACTTGTGCATTTATTGCCTCGCTGCTGCAAGGGCAGGGTCTCAAGGTCGGTGTTTACAGCTCACCGCACCTGTTGCGTTACAACGAGCGCGTACAGATCGCGGGCGTTGAAGCGACTGACGCCATGCTCTGCGAAGCCTTCGCGGTGGTCGAAGCTGCGCGCGGTGAAACCTCGCTGACCTATTTCGAGATGGGCACCCTGGCCGCGTTCTGGCTGTTTCAGCAGGCCGGTCTGGATGCTCTGGTGCTGGAAGTTGGTCTCGGTGGTCGGCTGGACGCGGTGAATCTGCTGGATGCCGACATCGCCCTGGTCACCAGTATTGGCATCGATCACGCCGACTGGTTGGGTGATACCCGTGAGTCGGTTGCCTTTGAAAAGGCTGGCATCTTCCGCGCCGGCCAGCCTGCTCTGTGTGGCGATCTTGAACCGCCACAGCCTTTGCTGGACCAGGTGGCCCTGCTTGACGCGCCGTTTTTCTTGCGTGGCCGTGACTATGACCTGAGCATCACTGCACAGAACTGGTCCTGGTACGGCCTTAACCATCAAGGCGAAGTGCTGAGCTTGACGCACTTACCGCTGCTCGATTTGCCCATGGAAAACGCTGCCCTGGCTCTGCAGGCTTATGCAGTGATGCAATTACCTTGGCAGCCTGAGCTGATCAGCCAGGCATTACAGCAGACGCGAGTAACCGGGCGGCTGGACCGCAGAATACTTAATTGGCAGGGTAAGTCACTCACGCTGCTGCTCGATGTTGGGCATAATCCCCATGCTGCCGAGTACCTCGCTCAGCGCCTGGCTAGTCGGGTGTTGTCAGGTAAACGCCTGGCCGTATTCGGTTTGCTGGCTGACAAGGATCTGCCCGGTGTGGTGGCGCCTTTGTTAAGTGAAGTGGACAGCTGGGCGGTGGCGGCTTTGCCGACCAGTCGCACGCGTGCTGCTGCCGAGTTGCAGGCGCATCTGCAAAGTAGCGGGGCGCAGGTGGCCGCTTATGCCGATGTGCGGGCGGCACTTGAAGCTCAGTGTGAGCAGGCTTCGGATGGGGATGAAGTGCTGCTGTTTGGATCTTTCTACTGCGTGGCCGAGGCCCTGGATTGGCTGGCCCGCCAAGCCAATGGGGGCGTGCAGGATGGCTTTGCTGGATAAGGGATTGAAGCAGCGCATGGTCGGTGCGCTGGTATTGCTGGCGCTGGCAGTGATTTTCCTGCCGATGCTGCTGTCGCGTGAAGATGAGTCCCAGCGGGTTCAGGTTGATGCGCCGGCAATGCCGGTGGCGCCCGAGGCCCCTGAGGTCGAATTGCAGCCGGTGGCCGTGCCTGAGCCGCAGTTATTGCCTGATGAGCCGATCGGCGCCGACGCTGCGCAAAGTCTGGAGTCGAGTGAGCCGGTTGTGAGTGAGCAGCCGACCGGGCCAATTACTCCAGCGACACCAGCGGCTACGCCTGAGCCTGTTTTAAAGTCGCCTCAGCCAGCACCCAGTAAGCTGGACGCCAATAGTCTGCCAATCAGTTGGTCGGTGCAGTTGGCCAGCCTGTCCAGTACTGATGGCGCGCAGAAGCTGCAGAAAACCCTGCGCAGTCAGGGCTACAACGCCTATATCCGAAGCTTCGATGGCATGAATCGGGTGTTTGTCGGGCCGTTGATTGAGCGTGCAGAGGCCGACCGTCTGCGCGATCAGCTCAATCGTCAGCATAAGCTCAATGGTTTTGTGGTGCGTTTTCAGCCCGAAGCGAGCTGATCAGGGGCTTGGCGCGCTCCGCCAAGCCGAGCTGCCTGGCCTATCATTAGGCTGGCCGGGCATTTCAGCGGTTGGCGAATCCTTTGCTTACGCCCCGCACAGGTGCTCTGCTAAAATGCAGCGCCTTTCTCGTCGGTAACCTGCATCGTGGCATTCACCTGGGTCGATTGGGCGATTATCGCCGTTGTCGCCGTTTCAAGTCTGATCAGTCTGAG
>JAHJXZ010000228.1 GCA_018827205.1 Gammaproteobacteria bacterium
GGCCATGGTTGGCTCCGTTCAATTCCATCATGGATGGCTCTGCCATCCACCGACTGCGGTGGAAAACGCTTCGCGGTTTTCCACCCTACGAGGCTGGGGGCGTTCTTTCCGCCCGCAGGCTCACCTGGATTCGTTGAACAGCTCGCGGCCGATCAGCATGCGGCGGATTTCGCTGGTGCCGGCGCCGATCTCGTAGAGTTTGGCGTCGCGCAGCAAACGGCCGGCCGGGTATTCGTTGGTGTAGCCGTTACCGCCGAGCAGCTGGATGGTGTCGAGTGCCATCTTGGTGGCCATTTCGGCGGTGTAGAGGATCACAGCGGCGGCATCCTTGCGCGATTCCTCGCCGCGGTCGCAGGCCTTGGCGACGTTGTAGAGGTAGGACTTGGAGGCGTTCATGCCGGCGTACATGTCGGCCAGCTTGCCCTGCACCAACTGGAACTCGCCGATCGACTGCTTGAACTGCTGACGTTCGTGCACGTAGGGCAGCACCACGTCCATGCAGGCAGTCATGATCCCGGTCGGGCCGCCGGAGAGCACGGTGCGCTCGTAGTCCAGACCGCTCATCAGCACGCGCACGCCGCCGCCTTCGACACCGAGGATGTTCTCTTCCGGTACTTCGCAATCCTCGAACACCAGCTCGCAGGTGTTGGAACCGCGCATGCCCAGCTTGTCCAGCTTCTGGTGGCGGGAGAAGCCCTTGTAGTCGCGTTCGACGATAAACGCGGTCATGCCGCGTGAGCCGGCGCTGATGTCGGTCTTGGCGTAGATCACGTAGGTGTGGGCGTCGGGGCCGTTGGTGATCCACATCTTGTTGCCGTTGAGCACGTAGCGGTCGCCGCGTTTCTCGGCGCGCAGCTTCATCGACACCACGTCAGAACCAGCATTTGGCTCGCTCATGGCCAGGGCGCCGATGTGCTCGCCGGAGCACAGCTTGGGCAGGTACTTGGCCTTCTGCTCATGGGTGCCGTTCTTGCGGATCTGATTGAGGCACAGGTTGGAGTGCGCGCCGTAGGACAGGCCGACGGAGGCCGAGGCTCGACTGATCTCTTCCATGGCCACCACATGCGCCAGGTAACCCATGTTGGTGCCGCCGTATTCCTCTTCCACGGTCATGCCGAGCAGGCCCATGTCGCCAAACTTGCGCCACATGTCCATGGGGAACTCGTTGTCGCGGTCGATCTGCGCGGCACGCGGGGCCAGCTCGGCTTGAGAGAACTGATACACCGAGTCGCGCAGCATATCGATGGTCTCGCCGAGACCGAAGTTGAGAGATGGGTAGCTCATGGTTCCACCTGTAATTGTTCGAATTAAGTTCAGGAGACAACAGATTGTTTTGTATCAGTTTCAGCAAGAGCTGCCAGGCAGCGCTCTTCGGCGGTATCCAGCTCCAGCTGCATCTGTTCGATGTCCAGCAGTTGCTGCTGCAGCTGGGCGCGGCGCTCGGCGATCTTCACCATAAAGGTGTGCAGCTGCTTGTGATTGCCGTGCACCGGGTCGTACAGCTCGATCAGTTCCTTGCATTCGGCGAGCGAGAAACCGATGCGTTTGCCGCGCAGGATCAGCTTGAGGGTGACCTTGTCCTTGGCGGTGTAGATGCGTTCCTGACCGCGGCGTTCGGGGCAGAGCATCTGCTGTTCTTCATAAAAACGAATGGCGCGGGTGGTGATATCCAGCTCGCGGGCCAGTTCGGAAATGGAGTAGGTGGTAGCGGACATACGACAGCGCTCTTGTTTACCTTTACGTTAACGTAAGCTCGTCGTGACCTGCCGTCAACCCAGGTGCCTGAAACAGCGATCTGGTTGAGTAGAAATGGACAGATAAAGTCTTTACTTGATAGCGACTTACAGTGCTTATCTAGAAAAATATTGAGGAACACGCTGCTGCAGCACCTGCACCAGCGCGGGTTCCATAAAAGCGTAATCGTCGGGGATGTTCAGGCTGTGAATGGGCTTGTTGGCTAGATTCCGGCGGAATTTCTCGGCCAGTTTGCGGCGATGGCGGCTTTCCATCACCAGAATCAGCTCGGCCCATTCCAGTAGTTCCGGGCTGACTGGAATATCGGCATCACGGTTAACCCCGGCCGAGGCCGTTTCCACCCCAGGCCAATCGGCGAAAACCTGCTCGGCTGTTGGGCTGCGCAGGCGGTTCTTGGCGCAGATAAACAGGACCCTGAGTGGCATGTTCTTGCTATCCGATGGTTCAGGCCTGGGCCTTTTGGTTTTTCTTTTCCAGGGCCGTAGCCTGCTGGGAAATCTCGATGATCTGCTCGCGCATCCAGCGGTTTGCCGGGTCCTGGTCGGTACTTTCGTGCCAGTAAATATGGGTTTCCAGAGGGGTCATATCCTTGATTGGCAGTTCGACAAAGTGCAGGTCGTTACGCCTTGCAAAGCGTTCCGGCACGGTCATGGCCATATCAGTGCCTTGCAGCACGGTGGTAGCCATCAGGTAATGCTGCGAGCGCAGGGCGATCTTGCGCTGGATGCCCATGCGACCAAGGGCCAGGTCAACATGGCCAAGGCCGCTGCGGCGGCTGGAGATATGGATGTGGGTCAGGCCCATATATTCGTCGAGGCTGATTTTCTCTTTAGCCATAGGGTGGCCGCGGCGCAGGGCGCAGACATAGCGGTCTTCCATCAGCTTGACGTGGCGCACCTGCGGGTCGGTGTTGAGCGGGGCGTCCACGGCAAAATCCAGACGGCCGGCGGCCAGCTCCTTAGTAGTTTCACGGCGACGGGCGAGCATGCTTTCGATATTCACGTTCGGCGCCATGCGGCGCAGGCGCTGGAATAGCGGCGGCAAGACGATAGCCTCGGTGAGGTCGGTCATGCTGATGCGGAAGGTCTTGTTGGCCTGCGCCGGGTTGAAGATGCGACTTTCCTGCACAGAGATACGCAGCTGCTGCAGCGCGTTGCGCACCGGGCCGATGATGTTCTGTGCCATTGGCGTGGGCACCATGCCCTGGGCAGTGCGCACGAACAGCGGGTCATTGAAGGTTTCCCGTAGGCGCGCCAGTGCGTTGGAAACGGCTGGCTGGGTAATACCGACGATCTGTCCGGCGCGGGTCAGATTGGCCTCGGTGTAGATGGCATCGAAGACGACAAAGAGGTTGAGGTCGACCTTGTTCAGATTCATTACACGCTCGCTCCGCAGGTTGTCGGTATTAGGGTCTGTTGCCGTTTCGTTCGCGGCCGCGCCGAAGCCTGTTTTAGCGCGAGGCAAGGCACGAGACACGAAGTTTGGTTGTTCCAAATGAGTGTCGAGAAACGCAGTATCGCGCTAAAACAGGCCCGGCCCTTCGGGTTGCGCGCAAAATCGCGCCATGCGTTGTTGGAGGACTTGGCAAGGGAACAACCATTACCTACTTCCTCCGCCTAGCCTGGCGAGATTTTGCGCAGCAACGCAGCTCGCGAAGAAACGGCAACAGACCCTAATTAATCATATATCGGTGATGAATGTTTATACACGGTGAGAATAGATTAGATAAATCCTAAGCCCTGTTCTAGCATCATTTCCACTTCACCGAACTCCCCCAAAATCAGCGTCAGAAGGTAGCCATCATGGATTTCGCCTACTCCCCCAAGGTTCAGCAGCTGCGTGAACGCGTCACCGCGTTTATGGAGACCCATGTCTATCCAGCCGAAGCCGTGTTCGAGCAACAGGTCAATGAAGGCGACCGCTGGCAGCCCACCGCGATCATGGAAGAGTTGAAAACCAAGGCTAAAGCCGAAGGCCTGTGGAACCTGTTTCTGCCGGAGTCCGAACTGGGCGCCGGCCTTACCAATACCGAATACGCGCCGCTGGCGGAAATCATGGGCAGCTCCTTGATCGGTGCCGAGCCGTTCAACTGCGCCGCGCCGGACACCGGCAATATGGAAGTGCTGGTGCGCTACGCCAACGAAGCGCAGAAGGAACAGTGGCTCAAGCCGCTGCTGGACGGCACCATCCGCTCCGCGTTCGCCATGACCGAGCCGGGCGTGGCGTCCTCTGATGCCACCAATATGCAGGCCAGCGCCGTGCGCCAGGGCGATGAGTGGGTGATCAACGGCCGCAAGTGGTGGACTTCCGGTGCGTGCGATCCGCGCTGCAAGATCATGATCTTTATGGGTCTGACCAACCCGGATGGTCCGCGCCATGCGCAGCACTCGATGATTCTGGTGCCAATGGACGTGCCGGGGGTGAAAGTGCTGCGCCCGCTGCCGGTATTCGGTTACGACGACGCACCCCATGGTCACGCCGAAGTGCTGTTTGAAAACGTACGTGTGCCCTATGAAAACGTACTGCTGGGCGAGGGTCGTGGTTTTGAGATTGCCCAGGGTCGCCTTGGCCCAGGCCGCATTCACCACTGCATGCGCTCTATCGGCATGGCCGAGCGCGCACTGAAGTTGATGTGCGAGCGTTCGATCAACCGCACCGCCTTCGGCAAGCCGCTGGCGCGCTTGGGTGGCAATATCGATCACATCGCCGATTCGCGCATGGAGATCAATATGGCTCGCCTGCTGACCTTGAATGCGGCTTATATGATGGACACCGTGGGCAACAAAATCGCTGCCAGTGAAATCGCCCAGATCAAAGTGGTTGCACCTAACGTGGCGCTGAAAGTAATCGATCGGGCGATCCAGATCCACGGCGGTGCCGGGGTGTCCAACGATTTCCCGCTGGCCTACTGGTATGCCATGCAGCGCACCCTGCGCCTGGCCGACGGCCCGGACGAAGTGCATCGCGCGGCCGTTGGCAAGTTCGAGATCGGCAAGTACGTGTCGAAAGAAATGATGAAAGCCAGCCGCTAAAACGCGTCACTGAAAACGCACAAGGCCCGCAAATGCGGGCCTTGTGCGTTTTGGCTAATGCGGTGTTCCCGGCGGGGCAAATTCATCATCCGGACTGGCGCTCTGTTGCAGCCAAAGCAGGCGCATATGCAGTTGCGCGGCGAAGGCGCGGGCGGCTTGTTCCTGATGGAAGATCAGGCTGCGGCGGCCCATGCGCACTTGCCAACGCAGCTTGCCGCGCTGCAGCAGCGGTTCGATAACGATGCTCGGTGAGCTCAAACGATCAATGCTCCTGCCTGGGTGTGCGAGTTTTCAGCAGAGACAGTATCACTCCGCCCGCCAGCAAGCCGAGAGTCATGCACAGCGAGAGCAGGGCGGGCACCTTGATGATTTCGTGGAGAAAGATCTTGCCACCGATAAACATCAGTACCAGAGCCAGGGCGTACTTCAAGTAGATAAAGCGGTGCATCAATGCGGCCAGAGCAAAGTACAGCGCGCGCAGGCCGAGAATCGCGAAGATGTTCGAGGTGTAGACGATAAAAGGGTCCTGAGAGATGGCCAGCACTGCTGGCACACTGTCCACGGCAAAAACCAGGTCGGCCAGCTCGATCACTACCAGCGCCAGCAGCAGCGGCGTGGCATGCAGCAGGTGCTTGCCCGACGTTCTATCCGGCTGACGCACCAGGAAGCGTCCGCCGTGCATATCTTCGGTCACCCGGATATGCCTGCGCAGGAATTGCAGTAAGCGGTTCTGGGCGAGGTCAGGGTGATGTTCTTCCTGAGCAGAAAGCATGCGTACCCCGGTAAAGAGCAGAAACGCGCCAAACAGGTACAGCACCCATTCGAAGCTCTGCACCAGCGCCGCGCCCAGACCAATCATCGTCGCACGCAGCACGATCACCCCGAGGATGCCCCAAAACAGTACGCGGTGTTGATAGCGCCGGGGGATGGCGAAGAAGTTGAGAATCATTGCCATGACGAACACGTTGTCCATCGACAGAGACTGTTCGACCAGAAAGCCGGTGTAGAACTCCAGCGCCCTAGTCTCACCCAGCTGTAACCAGATCCAGCCGCCGAAGGCCATACCAACGCTGAAGTAGCCGCTGTACAGCAGCAGGCTTTCGCGCATTTCGATTTCATGCTGATCGCGGTGCAGCACGCCGAGGTCGAGTATCAGCAAGCCGAGGATGATCAGTAGAAAGGCCAGCCAGAACCAGCCTGGAGTACCAAGCAGTGGAGTGCTAAGAGTGTTTACAAAACTACCCATTGAGCCACCTCGAATGTCTACCTAAGTTGAGAATCAACTCAGTGACTCCGACATCACGGTGAAGGCTCACCGCCAGAGGGGCCCGGCGTCACGCTCGATTAAGGTTAGCAGGCCCCGCAGCAGTTTCCGTTAGTAAACCCAGACCTCTACCCGACGGTTCTTGATTCGTCCGTCATCGCCGCTGTTGGCGGCCACCGGCAGTTCATCACCCAAGCCGATGATGTCACGGAAGATCACGCCACCCTTACTCAGTTCACGACGTACCGCCATGGCGCGCAGTTTTGATAACAGTTCGGCGCGGGCGGTGTCGGCCTTGGCATCGCCGAAGCCCACCAGCACCACCTTGTCGCGGAGCTTGTTCTGCTCTTGCAGGTAGGCCATCAGCCGCTTGAGGTCGCGCAGGGCCTTGTTGTCGAGGTTGGCGCTGCCTTCCTGAAAGCGGAAGTTCACCGACAGACGTTGGGCGTTTTTCGCCAGGTCCTGGTAGCTCGCCGGCATTTGCCCGTTCGCAGGGATTTTTACCGCCTGCACGGTCTGCGCGATAAAACCGTTCTGATCAACAATCGCCTGGCCGCGCGTGCTGTGGGCGAACTTCACCAGTGCACGGCCCCATGGGTTGCTCAAATCTGGCTGATTATAGAAGAACAACCGGCGCGACAGCGGGTAATCCTCGGTGGCGATCAGGGTCAGGCTTGGCAGCATGGGTTGCGAATTACCCGCGGCAATCGCCACAGCCTTGGCCTGGCGGATATAGGGCAAGCCAATAAAACCGATGCCGTTACGGTCCTGACTGACTAAATCGGAGAGTTTTTCGCTGGATTCAAAACGCTTGGCGCCAGGTGCCAGGGCTTTGCCGTTGGCGCTGAGCACCAGTTCCTTGAAGGTGTCGAAGGTGCCGGACTTGTCATCACGTGCGTACAGGGTGATGGCGCCGGCTGGTGCGCCGAGTTGCGCCCAGTCGCTGATCTCACCGGCAAATATCTGCGCCAGCTGCGCAGTGTTCAGCGCCGCGATTGGGTTGCTCGGGTGCAAGATGATGGCCAGGCCGTCGAGGGCGATGATCTGCTCGGCGCTGGCGCTTTTCAGGTCACCCAGGCTCAGCAGGCTGGTGGCTTCGCTGTCCTTGATCGGCCGGGAGGAAGCAGCCAATTCGGCGCTGCCGTCGGCCAGTGAAGTAAAACCGGTGCCTGAACCGTGGGCCGCCACCTCAATGCTGACGCTGCGGCCATCGGCGGTTTTACCGGTGATCCTCTGCTCGTTTTCTGCTTTGCCGGCCTCAATGCGAATGGCGCTTAGGCCCTGTTCTTCAAACAAGCCTTTGACCAGCGCCGGGCCAAGTCGCGCGCCGATGGTGTTGGAGCCCTGAATGCGCAGCACGCTGCTGTTGTCACTGGGGATGGGCAGGGCGGCGAATACCGACCAGGGTAGGGCGTAGCAGATGGAGCCGAGCAGCAGAAAGCTGACGGTGCGAATCCAGGTATCACGTTCGAAGGCAGAGGAGGCGCGCAGCATGCGGCAAACACCTTATATGGGTGAGTGAAAGTGCCGCGACGATAAGACAAAAAAGTGACTGTAATATGACAGTCACCTATCTATGTGAAGGCTCTACTACAGGCTACTGCGCCAGCTCCAGCCAGATCGGCGCATGGTCGGAAGGCTTTTCCATGCCGCGCAGGTCGTAGTCAACGCCGGCATCCTTGATCCGCACCTGCAAGGCCTGGGAGGCGAGAATCACGTCGATGCGCAGGCCACGCTTGGGTTCGTCCTCGAAACCGCGGCTGCGGTAATCAAACCAGCTGAAACGGTCATTCACCGCTGGGTTGAGGTGGCGGAAGCTGTCGACCAGGCCCCAGTTCTTCAGCGTGGCCAGCCATTCGCGCTCTTCCGGCAGGAAGCTGCATTTACCGGTTTTTAGCCAGCGTAGGCGGTTTGGCTCGCCGATGCCGATGTCGCAGTCTTCCGGCGAGATATTGATATCCCCCATCACCACCAGCGCCTGTTCGGGGCTGAACTGGCTGAGCAGCAGGTTCTGCAAATCCGCATAAAAACGCTGTTTGGCCGGAAACTTGGTCGGGTGGTCGCGGCTTTCGCCCTGCGGGAAGTAGCCATTCATTACCGTGACCGGGTTGCCCTGGGCATCGGCAAAGGTGCCGTAAATAAAGCGCCGCTGGGCGTCTTCGGCATCCCCGGGAAAGCCCTTGTGCAGGCTCAGCGGTTCCTGGCGCGAAAGTAGGGCGACGCCGTAATGGCCTTTCTGGCCGTGATAATGCACGTGGTAGCCGAGCTGGCGGATATCCGCCTCGGGGAATTGCTCGTCGGCCACCTTGGTTTCTTGCAGACCGATGACATCCGGCTGATGTTTGTCGATCAATGCGGCCAGTTGATGCGGGCGTGCACGCAGGCCATTGATATTGAAGGAGACGATCTTCATGGGCGGCAGTCCTGGCTGTGGCTCTGGAAAGCTCGCGATGCTAGCCGATTAGCCGCCCTGCCTGCCAGCCTGTAGCGGCGCTGGGTGCACGGTGCTAACGTGGCTGCAGGCCCAGCAAATCAAGAACAACAGAGGTCAAGCAGATGCCCAACAGTCTCGCCGAAGTTCGCATGCTCGATAGCGGCTATGCCCGCGAAGCCCGCTCGTTGCTGTACCACGCCTACCGCCATGACCCCACCTTTGCTTACCTGTTTGAGGCCGAGCGCCCAGGCTATGACCAGCGTGTGCGCGCCACGGTGCGCGAGCTGGTACAGCAGCATTTTGCCGAAGACCTGCCGGCTATTGGCTTGCTGATCGACGACCGCCTGATTGGTATGGCGCTGATCGCTCCGCCGCAGCGGCGCATGGATATCACCGAAAGCTGGGGCTGGCGCATGCGTATGCTGTTGACCACCGGTTTTCGCTGCACCAAGCGCTATCTGGAATACCACGATGCAGTGATCGCCTGCCTGCCGCCAGGGCCGTACCACGTGCTGCCGCTGCTCGGCATTCACCCGGAATATCAGGGCAAGCACTTCGGTGAACAACTGCTTGAGGCGTTGCACAACTGGTGCGCCGAAGACGCCAGCTCACAGGGTGTGGTGCTGGATACCGGCAATGGACATTACCTGGAGTTCTATAAGCGTCAGGGCTACGAGGAACTCGGTGAAGTGGCCATTGGGCCGATTATCGAGCACGTGTTTTTCCATCCCAGCCCGCAAGTAGCGATCAAGGCCAGCGCCTGAAAATGGCCTGCTCGGTGTGTCTGCCGGCATACCGAGTCGCAACTAATTGCCCGCACTGCTGCTCTAAGTCGGCCCTGAGCCCGTGCTAGCATCGCCCTCATGTCTGTTTTCCCCAACCTTCTCGCAGGGCTGTTTCTTCTGCTGCTAAGTGCTACGGCCCTGGCCGAAGCACAGTTGCGCGTGCGGGTTGAACCGGCCAATAGCGCGCTGAAAAGCAATATCGAGGGCTATATCGGCAGCCTGGGCGAGCGCGATGCCGAGGCCCTGCAGCGTTATCGCCGAGTGGCCGAGAACCAGGCGGAAAAGGCCGCCCAGGCCCTCGGCTATTACCAGGCGCAGATCACTACAGAGGTCAGCGAGGGCACAACGCCGCGCCTGACCCTGCGTATTCAGCCGGGTGAGCCGGTGCGTTTGCGTGATGTGGTGGTACGCGTCGAAGGCCCCGCTGCGCAGCTGCGCGCCTTCCGTACACCGAGTGACCCACAGCTGCGTAGCGGGGCGCAGCTCAATCATGGGCGTTACGACGCGGCCAAGCGTGAGATTCAGAATCAGGCCTCGCGTTATGGCTTCTTCGCTGGGCGCTTCAGCAGTCAGCACCTGACGATAGATCCGGACGCTGGGGTTGCCGATATCGAGCTGGTCTACCTCAGTGGGCCGCGTTACCAACTGGGTGACGTGAGCTTTAGCGGCGACTCACCATTCGATGAGCAGCTGCTGCAGCGCATGGTGCCGTTCCCAGCCGATACGCCCTACGACTCGGCGCTGATTGCCGAGCTGTATCAGGCGCTGCGTTCCAGTGGTTATTTCGAGTCGGTACAGGTGGATGCCAACCCGAGCAGCGCTTCTGGCGAGCAGATCCCTGTAGAGGTTCAGTTACAGGCGCGTAAGCCGCGTAGCATGGGCCTGGGGCTTGGTTTCTCGACCGACGTTGGCCCGCGCGGTCGAGCTAACTGGACGCGGCACTGGGCCAACCCCCAGGGCCATAGTTATGGCGCGGAGTTCGAGCTGTCGGCGCCGCGGCAGAATGTAGGCCTGTGGTACGACGTGCCGCTCGATCCGCCGCTGACCGATAAATTGCGCATCGCCGGTGGCTATCAGGCCGAAGATCTGGCC
Source organism: Gammaproteobacteria bacterium (assembly GCA_018827205.1). Lineage (GTDB taxonomy): Bacteria > Pseudomonadota > Gammaproteobacteria > Pseudomonadales > Pseudomonadaceae > Aquipseudomonas. Next base: position 10,363 of record JAHJXZ010000228.1, read on the forward strand.
AATACCGACAGCAGCAGTCGCCTGCTGACCGTTGGCCCAGAATGGCACAGTAAGCTCGACAGCGGCTGGCAGCGGGTGCTGTCGCTGAAGTGGCAGCACGAGCAGTACGACCTTGGCGATGACGCCGGCAGCAGTACGCTGTTGATGCCGGGTATCAGCTACTCCTACCTGCACAGCGACAACCAGATCGACCCCAACCACGGCTATCGCCTGCAGTTCGATCTGGCCGGCGCGGCCAAGGGGCTGTTGTCCGATGCGAATGTGCTGCACGGCAATATCCAGCTCAAAGGCCTGACCACATTCTTCCAGCGCCACCGTGTGCTGGGTCGGGTACAGGTGGGCGGCACTGAGTCCGACGGTTTTGCCAATGTGCCGCCGTCGTTGCGCTTCTTCGCTGGGGGCGACCAGAGCGTGCGCGGCTATGACTACCAGAGCCTGTCGCCCGAGAATCGTGCCGGCGACAAAATTGGCGGGCGCTACCTGTTTACCAGCAGCCTGGAATACCAGTACAGCCTGACCGAGCGCTGGCGCCTGGCGAGCTTCTTTGATCAGGGTAATACCTTCGAGTCGCTGCAGATTCCATCGCTGAAAAGCGCGGTGGGCGTTGGCGTGCGCTGGGTATCGCCGCTGGGGCCGTTGCGCCTCGACCTGGCACATCCACTGGATGATCAGGGCGGCGTGCGCCTGCATTTCTCTATGGGGCCGGAACTGTGAAGCGCGCGCTACGTTATGGGCTGTTCAGTCTTCTGGGACTGCTGCTTGCACTGGCCTTCAGCCTGACTCTGCTAGTGGGCACTCAGGCCGGCAGTCGATGGTTGTTGGCGCAGCTGCCAGGCGTGCAGGTGGACGGATTCAATGGTCGCCTGGGCGGCAGCTGGCGCGCGCAGCAACTGCGCTGGCAGCAGGGCGATAACAGCGTTCTGCTAATGACACCTAGCCTGGATTGGTCGCCTGCATGCCTGTTGCGTTTGACCCTTTGCATCGAGCAGTTGCACAGCGGGCCGATCAGCCTGGTCTTACCGGATGATCAACAACCCAGCAGCGAACCTTTCAGCCTGCCGGACCTGAGCCTGCCGTTGGCGCTGCAACTGGGTCAGGTGCAGATCGACAGCCTGCAGCTTAATGGCGTCGAGCAGTTGCAAGGCCTGCAACTGGCCGCGCGCTGGACGAGGCAGGGCATTCAGGTCGATAACCTCAGTCTGCGCACTGCTGATCTACAGCTGGCACTACAGGGCCAGATGCAAACCTCCAGCAACTGGCCGTTACAGCTGAGCGGAGAGCTGCAGTTACCCGCGCCTGAGCAACAGGCCTGGCCGGTGGCGCTGCAGCTTGATGGCGATCTGCGCGAGCGGCTGCAGGTCACGGCCAGTAGCAGTGGTTATTTGACCGGCGAACTGAGCGGTTGGCTGCAACCCTTGGCGCAGCACCTGCCGGCGCAACTTCGTGTACAAGTCGCCGCCTTCAAAGCCAGCGCCGAACTGCCGGATAGCTTTCGTCTTGAGCAGCTTGAGCTAAATGCCCAGGGCGATCTGCAGGCCGGCTATCAAATCGTCGGCAGTGCCAGCCTGCCCGCAGCGGAGGGACCGATAGCCTTGGCATTAGAGGGGTTGCTCAAAGCTGACGGCGCCGCGATCAGTAACCTGAGTCTGACCGCCAGCCCCGAGCAGCAGGTACAAGTAAGCGGCGAGTTGAACTGGCAGCAGGGCCTGAGCCTGGACAGCCGCTTTAACTGGCAGAATTTCCCCTGGCAGCGTCTTTATCCGCTGGCAGAACCAGCGCCTGTGGCGTTACGCACGCTCAGTGGTGAACTGGCCTATCAGGGTGGCAACTATCTTGGCCATTTCGCCGCTGAGCTGGATGGCCCGGCTGGTGCTTTCAGCCTGCAAAGCCCGCTAAGTGGCGATCTACAGAAGCTGTATTTACCCGAGCTGCGCTTGCAGGCCGGCCAGGGCCGTGCCGAAGGTCAGGTCAGCCTGGGTTTTGCCGAGCAACTGAGCTGGGATGTGCGTCTGCAGTTGAGTCAGCTTGACCCGGCTTACTGGCTGGCCGAGCTGCCTGGCAGTCTAGCCGGGCCGTTAAACAGCTCTGGCAGTATGATCAATCAGCAGCTCAAGCTTAATGCCGATATCGACCTCAGAGGTCGTTTGCGCGGGCAGCCGGCCACGTTGCTGGCGAAGTTTGCCGGCGGCCTGGAGCAGGGCGAATTGAGTGCGCTGGATGTGCGTCTGGGTGATAACCGCCTCAGCGGCAAGGCCGCCTTGCAGCAACAGTTGAGCGGCCAGTTATTACTGTCGATGCCGAGACTGGGCCAGCTGTGGCCGGGGCTGCTGGGTCAGCTCAATGGCCAGCTGGATCTGGCTGGCAGCTTGCAAGCGCCCCAGGGCCAGTTGCAGCTACAAGGCAAGCGCCTGGCTTTTGAGGACCAGCGCCTGCAACAGCTCAAACTCGACGCCAGCCTGAACAGCGCTCAGCGTGCCCGGATCACCCTGGAAGCGTTAGGCATCCAACTGGGCGAAACCGAACTGGGGCGTCTGGATGCCACGGCCACTGGTGATAAGTACCAGCAGAGCCTTGAAATGCAGCTGCAAGGCCCGCTGCTAAATAGCCAACTGGCCCTGGCCGGCAAGCTGGACAAGGGCAACTGGCGTGGCAGCCTAAGCCGTGGCGAAGTGCAAAGCGGCGGTCAGGATTGGCGCCTGCAACAGCCTGCCACGCTGGTGCGGCTGGCCAGTGGGCAGCTCAGCCTGGGCGCGCATTGTTGGCGTTCTGCTGATGCCAGCCTGTGTGGAACGCAGCAGCGCCTGCTGCCACAGCCCAAGCTGGACTATCAGTTAAGCAACTTCCCCATGGACAGCCTGGCGGCCCTGTGGCCCAAGGACTTTACCTGGCAAGGCGAACTCAATGGTCGGCTGCAGCTGGATATGCCGGCCAGTGGCCCGAATGGCAGCCTGGAGCTGGATGCCGGCAGCGGTATCTGGCGCATTCGCGATCAGCAACAGTGGCTGGATTTTGCTTACGACAGCCTGCGCTTGAGCGCGCAATTGCGCCCGAAACGTATCGACAGCCTGCTGGAACTACGTGGCCCGGCCATTGGCGAACTTTCGCTGCAGGCTCAGCTTGATCCGCGCCCGGCGAGCAAGCCGCTGTCCGGCAGCTTTCGCCTGAATGGCCTGGATCTGGCTCTGGTGCGCCCATTTGTGCCGATGGTTGAGCACATCGCCGGGCAACTGAACGGCGCGGGCACCTTGTCAGGCGGGCTGCTGACGCCGCAGATCAACGGCAACCTGCGCGTGCTGAAAGGCGAAATAAGCGGCGGCGAGCTGCCGATGAATATCGAGCAGCTGCAACTGCAGGCGCAGATCGTAGGTGAGCGACTGCAGCTGGAGGGTGATTGGCGTAGTGGCGAACAAGGTCAGGGCAGCCTGAATGGCGAGCTGAGCTGGGCCGATGGGTTGCTGGTGGACATGCAACTGCGGGGCAGCCGGTTGCCCGTGACGATGGAGCCCTACGCCGCACTAGAGGTCGCGCCGGATCTACGTTTGCGTTTGCATGATGAGCAGCTGTCGCTGGCCGGCAAGGTACTGATTCCCAGCGGCAAGATTGAAGTACGCGAGCTGCCACCTTCAACCGTGCAGATTTCCAGCGATGCCCGGGTGGTGGGCCGCGACAGCACGCCGCAACAGGCCACAGCAATTGCCATGGATATTGATGTCGAGGTCGGTCAGCAGCGCCTGACTTTCAGCGGCTTTGGCCTTGACGCCGAGCTGCTTGGCCGCGTGCATATCGGCAATGATCTGGACACCCGTGGCGAGCTGAGCCTGAACAAGGGCCGTTTCCGCGCCTATGGCCAGCGCCTGAATGTGCGCCGCGCGCGCCTGCTGTTCGCCGGGCCGATTGATCAGCCGTTTCTCGATATTGAGGCAGTGCGTCAGGTCGATGACGTAACTGCCGGTCTGCGCCTGAGCGGCAATGCCGCGCAACCGACCAGCACGGTGTTTTCCGAACCGGCCATGAGCCAGGAGCAGGCGCTGTCCTACCTGGTCATGGGCCGGCCATTGGGGCAGGGCGGTGGTGACAATACGATGCTGGCGCAAGCCGCACTGGCATTGGGCATGGCCGGCAGTGCGCCACTGGTCAATAGCCTGGCGCAGGGCCTGGGTATCAGCGATTTCCAACTCGACACTCAAGGCTCGGGAGTAACCACCAGTGTGGTGGCCAGCGGCAACCTGTCCGAGCGTCTGAGCCTGCGTTACGGCGTGGGGGTGTTTGAGCCAGCGAATACCATCGCGCTGCGCTACGAACTGAGCCGTAAGCTCTATCTCGAGGCTGCCAGCGGATTGGCCAGTTCACTGGACCTGTTCTACCGTCGCGACTTCTAGTAAGCCAATTAACTGCGGGCTCACGCTGGATTAACCCAGTTAATTCGCGTTTAAATTGCGCACCTCGCTCAAAACGTCTGAGCGTTGAAATCTAAACAGTGAAAACCACTATCACAGTCTTCATATACTGACCGCCGCTGATCACCGGGCAGTCGTTGTGCTGACGGGGATAGCCCGATCCGTTGTTTGCAAGCGCGCCAACCCAGCTCGCTTTCTGCGTAACAGCATGGCCTACCCGGCAATCGGACAAGCGAAGGCTACCCACCTCGCGTTCACTACAAGAATAAGGAAATGAGCATGGAATTCGTCAACACCCTGGTTAATCAACTCAATGGCGTGGTCTGGGGCCCGCCCATGCTGGTGCTGATTCTCGGCACTGGTCTGTTCCTCATGTTGCGCCTGAAATTTATGCCGCTGAGCAAGATCGGCGCAGGCTTCAAACTGATGTGGCAAGGCCGCAAGAAAGGTGACGCGGAAAGCGGCGAGATCAGCCCGTTCCAGGCGCTGATGACCTGCCTGGCTGCCACCGTCGGTACCGGTAATATCGCCGGTGTGGCTACCGCGATTTTCCTCGGCGGCCCGGGTGCGCTGTTCTGGATGTGGTGTACCGCTCTGGTCGGCATGGCCACCAAGTACTGCGAAGTAGTGCTGGCGGTGCATTACCGTGAGAAGGACGAGCGCGGCGAGCACGTCGGCGGTCCGATGTACGCGATCAAGAACGGCCTGGGCAAGAAGTGGCTGTGGCTCGGTACCGCGTTTGCCATCTTCGGCGGCTTTGCCGGTTTCGGGATCGGCAACATGGTGCAGGTCAACAGCATGGCCGCGGCCCTGCAAACCACCTTCAACGTGCCGCTGTGGGTCACAGGCGTGGTCACCATGGTCTTCGTCGGCATGGTGATCCTCGGTGGTATCAAGCGTATCGGTAAAGTGGCCGCGACTCTGGTGCCGTTTATGTGCGTGGCTTACATCATTGCCGCGTTCGTGGTGCTGGTGGTTAACGCTGCTGAAATTCCAGCGGCTTTTGAAATGATCTTCACCTATGCCTTCAGCCCAGCTGCTGCGACTGGCGGTTTTGCTGGTGCTGCAGTGATGGCGGCAATTCGCTTTGGTGTGGCGCGCGGTATTTTCTCCAACGAAGCCGGTCTGGGTACTGCCGGTATCGCTCAAGCGGCCGGTACTACCAACAGCCCAGTGCGTTCAGGGATGATCGGCATGCTCGGGACCTTTATCGACACCATCATCATCTGCTCGATGACTGGCCTGGCGATCATTACCTCGGGTGTATGGACCAGCGGCGCCAGCGGTGCTGCATTGTCTGCGGCGGCTTTTGAGTCGGCAATGCCAGGTGTCGGCGGTTACATTCTGACCATTGCCCTGGTGGTGTTTGCTTTCACTACCATCCTCGGCTGGAGCTACTTCGGCGAGAAGTGCTGGGAATACATGGTCGGCACCAAGTCGATCCTGCCGTTCCGCATTCTCTGGGTGGTAGCTGTGCCGTTCGGTGCAATTGCTCACCTGGACTTCGCTTGGCTGGTGGCTGACACCCTCAACGGTCTGATGGCGATTCCTAACCTGCTGTCGCTGCTGCTGCTTAGCCCGATTGTGGTTAAGCTGACCAAGGATCACTTCGCTAAAAATTGATGTGTCGCCTGGGCGAGCAGGGTAGTCTGACTCAACGGTCAGCTCTGCTTTCCCACTCTGCAGGGGCGCGAGCTTGCCATTTGGCAGGTTCGCGCCCTTACTTGTTAACCCTCTCCAATATCGCTGAAAAGGATCGTTCCCATGGCACAAGTCACTCTCAAAGGCTCCCCGGTTGAAGTCACCGGTCAACTGCCGCAGATTGGTCAGCAAGCGCCGGCGTTTAGCCTGGTCGCCGGTGACCTGAGCGATGTGAGCCTGGCCAGCCTGGCCGGCAAGCGCAAAGTCCTGAACATTTTCCCAAGCGTCGACAC
>JAHJXZ010000229.1 GCA_018827205.1 Gammaproteobacteria bacterium
CGATCAAGCATGACCGCGCCGACACCGGTAAACCCAAACCCAACCGTGCCCAACTGGCCACCCTGCGCCAAGCGGCCACTGCGCGCGTGGATTCGGTCAAGGTCGACGGCCTGTCCGACCAGTTCGTCATTGATGTCGGCGCCGAAGATCCGCTCTACTGGGCCGCCAACGGCGTGCAGGACGGCCAGATGCGCAAGCTCAAGCTGGGGCAGATCAGCTTTGAAGGCAGCCTCGACCTGCACGGCATGAGCGTAGAGAAAGCCCGCGACACCCTGTGGGAATTTATTGCCGAGGCCAACAAGCTGGAGGTGCGCTGCGTGCGCATCACCCATGGCAAAGCCGTGCGCATGGACGGCCGCAAGCCGATGATCAAAAGCCACGTCAACACCTGGCTGCGCCAACATCCGCAAGTACTCGGTTTCACCTCCTGCCTGGCCAAACACGGCGGTACCGGCGCGGTATACGTGATGCTCAAGCGCACCATGATGGATGGCCGCGACGAATAAGCCCCTGCAGCTGGCGGCCTGCGCACTTGCCAGCCCGACCCACGCGGCCTAACCTGCGCCCTTTAGAAAGACCTACGAGATTGTCCATGTCCCTGGAACAGAACTACACCGCGATCCTTGGCCAACTTGGCGAAGACGTATCCCGCGAAGGCCTGCTCGACACGCCCAAGCGCGCCGCCAAAGCCATGCAGTACCTCTGCAAGGGCTACCAGCAAACCCTCGAAGAAGTCACCAACGGCGCGCTGTTCAGCTCCGACAACAGCGAGATGGTGCTGGTCAAAAACATCGAGCTGTACTCGTTGTGCGAACACCACCTGCTGCCCTTTATCGGCAAGGCCCACGTCGCCTATATCCCAAATGGCAAGGTGCTCGGCCTGTCGAAAGTCGCGCGCATTGTCGACATGTACGCACGCCGCCTGCAGATCCAGGAAAACCTCAGCCGGCAGATCGCCGAAGCCATCCAGCAGGTCACCGGCGCCCTCGGTGTTGCGGTGGTGATCGAGGCGCAGCACATGTGCATGATGATGCGCGGCGTAGAGAAGCAGAACTCCTCCATGGTCACCTCGGTGATGCTCGGCGAGTTCCGCGAAAACGCCGCCACGCGCAGCGAGTTCCTTAGCTTGATCAATAACTGATCAGCCCCTGCTGCACATAGAAACCGGCCCCGTGCCGGTTTTTTTCTGCCTGCCGCCTGGCGATATCCCGCCAGAAGCCGCAACAAACCCGCCTGAACATGGCGAGATCACGCCACCCAAACCACTGTGCGCTCCATGGGTACTGCGCCAGCGCACCACAGTCTGCGGGCCTGCAGTGCCGGGCATGCTTCTTGCGAATAGCCCATGTAACGCCAGTTAACGCCCTCTGAGCCACTGCCGTTACGCACACGACGCCCTGCACACCCGCCCCGCGCCTGTCGTTCGCCGACGGGCACGCTAGCTATTGCCACACGCCTGACCCCGTGCCGGCGCAGGTCGTCACTTTGACTTCACCGATAAGATGGTTGGTTTAATGAAAAAACTCCTGTTGACCCTCCTGTGCCTGAGCGTGATCGGCTGCGCCAAGCACCCTGAGCCAGAAAAAACCGTGGATGTCCTTCTGGTGGGCGGCGGCATCATGAGTGCTAGCCTGGGTACCTACCTCAACGAGTTGGAGCCAGGCTGGAGCATCGATATCTACGAGCGCCTCGACCGTGTCGCCGATGAAAGCTCCAACGCCTGGAACAACGCCGGCACCGGCCACTCGGCCTTCTGCGAGCTGAACTACACCCCTGAGCTGGCCGATGGCAGCATCGATATCAGCAAGGCGATAGCGATCAACGAATCCTTCGAAATTTCCAAACAGTTCTGGGCCTATCAGGTTGAACGCAAGGTGCTGAACAACCCGCCTTCGTTTATCAACAACGTGCCGCACATGAGCTTTGTCTGGGGCGATGACAACGTCGAGTTCCTCAAGAAGCGCCATGCGGCGCTGCAGGCCAGTTCGCTGTTTCGCGGCATGGAATATTCCGAAGACCCGCAGCAGATCAAACAATGGGTACCGCTGGTGATGGAAGGCCGCGAACCTGGGCAGAAGCTTGCAGCCACCCGCGTATCGATTGGCACCGATGTCAACTTTGGTGAAATCACCCGCCAGCTGCTCGGCTCGCTGAGCCAGCAGGACAACGTCAGCCTCAACCTCCAGCATGAAGTGCGCGGCATCGAGCGCAACGCCGATAACACCTGGAACGTAAGGGTGGCTGACCTGGCCAAGGGCGGCGCCGAGAAAACCATCAACGCCAAATTCGTATTTATCGGTGCCGGCGGCGCCGCGCTGAAGCTGCTGCAGATGTCCGGCATCAGTGAAGGCGAAGGCTATGCCGGCTTCCCGGTCGGTGGCTCCTTCCTCGCCACCAGCAACCCGGAAATTGTTGCCCAACATCAGGCCAAGGTATACGGCAAGGCCTCAGTCGGTTCGCCGCCGATGTCCGTGCCGCACCTGGATACCCGGGTAATCGAAGGCCGGAAGGTGCTGCTGTTCGGACCGTTCGCCACCTTCTCCACCAAGTTCCTGAAAAATGGCTCGCTGCTCGACACATTCAGCGCGCTGACCACCGACAACATCCTGCCGATGACCCACGCCGGCATCGATAATGTCTCGCTCAGCACCTACCTGATGGGCCAATTGATGCTCAGCCAGGAAGACCGCATGGATTCGCTGCGCGAGTATTTCCCCAATGCCAAATCGGAGGATTGGGAACTGATTCAGGCCGGCCAGCGTGTGCAGATCATCAAGAAAGACGCCGAGCATGGCGGCATCCTGCAGTTTGGTACCGAAGTGGTCAGCGCCGCAGATGGCAGCCTCGCCGCCCTGCTCGGCGCCTCGCCAGGGGCTTCGACAGCCGCGCCGATCATGCTCTCTGTGCTGGAAAAGACCTTTAAGGACAAACTGCAAAGCACTGAGTGGCAAAACAAGCTGAAAGAAATCATCCCGTCTTACGGCCAAAAGCTGAACGACGACCTGGCGCTGACCAACCAGACCCGCGCCTGGAGCAGCGAACGCCTGCAACTGGAGTTCGTTGAAGTGCCACCGCTGGCCCTCACCCCAGAGGTCAGCCAGGCGCAGTAAGCCGCCTGCTGAGCAATGCAAATTGCCAGAAGCACCTTTTACCGTCGCTTCGCGCGGCACACTCTGCGGCCATGGATGGCACGCAATAAAAAACCGGCCACAAGCCGGTTTTTTATTGCCCTGTGAAAAGCCTACTGCCCCTTGAACGGCACCCGCGGCTTGGTGCGCAACGGATCGAGCAAGCCCGACAGACCGTTGTGATCGATTTCCTGCATCAGCGCCAGCAGGCGACCGGTCTCGTTTTTAGGAAAGCCTTCACGGGCAAACCAGTTGAGGTAATTACCCGGCAAGTCAGCAAGCAAACGGCCTTTGTACTTACCAAAAGGCATTTCGCGGGTTACCAACAGCAGCAGGTCTTCGGGTTTCATCGCAGGCTCGGCAGGGTTCGGCAATCGAGTGCAGAGTATGCCGTTGGGCGCAGACCCAGGCCAGCGCCTACGCCAGTGCCGCAAACTCGGGTAAGCTGCGCGCCCCTGTTTATCGACCCAAGGTTTGCCCCAGCATGATTATCAAGGCACTGCGCATCGGCCTCGGCCAGTTGATCATCCTCCTCGACTGGATCAGCCGTCCGGCCAAGCTCAAACGCACGCCGGAGGCTCAAGCCGTTGTTGAACAAAACGCCGCCAATCTGGCCTTGTATCAATTCCACGCCTGCCCGTTCTGCGTAAAAACCCGCCGCACCCTGCACAAACTCAATGTGCCGGTTGCCCTGCGCGACGCGAAGAACGACGCCCAAGCGCGCAGCGAGCTGGAACAGCAAGGCGGCAAGATCAAAGTGCCGTGCCTGCGCATCGAAGAAAACGGCCAGAGCACCTGGCTGTATGAGTCCAAAGCAATCATCGCTTATCTCGACGAGCGCTTCGCGGCTGCCTGATCAAGCGATCGGGGCCGCCTAGCGGCCCCAACAGCTCAAGGCTTTGCAGCCTGCAACTCGCTCGCGACAAACTGGCTGCCCTGTTGCTGCGCAACAAAACTCACGTTGTCACCCACCTTGAGCCCCTCCAGTTGAGCAGCGTCCTGCACCTGAAACACCATGGTCATCGGCGGCATGCCGAGGTTGGCCAGCGGCCCATGGCGCAGGGTGATTTTCTGGTTGGCTGCATCGATCTTGCGCACCTCGCCCTGACTTGTGGCCGGCGAGGCGCTGTGCTGGCTGGCAAATACGGGGCTGACCAGCGCGCAGGCCAAGGCGATAACACTCAGTAAATTTTTCATGGTCGATCCTCTTGCTTGAGTAAGGGGTTAGTTGGCCAACACACGAATGCGGCCAACCATGCCGGCCTGGTAGTGGCCGGCGATCAGGCAGGCGAAATCGAAGTCGCCAGCACGATTGAAGGTCCAGATGATCTCGCCACTCTGCCCCGGCCCGACATGAGCCATATACGGCTCGTCGTGCTGCATACCGGGAAACTTGACCATCATCGCCGCGTGCGCATCCAGATCCACCTGAGTGCCCAGGACGAACTCATGCAGCAACTTGCCCTGGTTACGGTGCACAAAGCGGATGGTCTCGCCCTGTTTGATCTCCAACTGATCGGGGCTAAAACGCATCTGGTCGCTCATGCCTATTTCGATAGTGCGGCTGACCTGCTCAAGGTCACCGGCAATACCCCAGGGTTTCTGCTCTTTGACTACGGCAGCTCTGTGCTGCGCAGCGTGTTGTTCGCTATGGCCCAGCGCTGAGCCGCTAAGCAGCATGCCCGCCAGGGCGAATGCCAACGGCAAATAAGCTGTCTGTTGCATGGGTCTACCTCCTCAATGGCCAGCATGGCCGCTAGGTTTACGCACTTGCACTTCGACCGGCTCGCCAGGCGGTTGCTTAAGCGGCATCGACTGCCCGCCGGCCTCGCTCGAACGCGCCGGTTTGGCCAGCTCCCCTTTCCACTCATAGGCCACAGTGCCGGCCGGGTGTTTGAACCAGCCCGGGTCGCGGTAATCGCCGGGCGCTTGACCCTTACGTACCTTGAGCACGGTAAACATGCCGCCCATTTCCACTGAGCCGAAGGGGCCGTCGCCGGTCATCATCGGTGCGGTGTTGTCTGGCAGCGGCATCTGCATTTCCGCCATATCGGCCATGCCGCGCTCGCCCATCACCATGTAATCAGGGATCAGCTTGGCGACCTTGCGCGTCATCTCGCGGTGATCGACACCAATCAGCGTCGGCACGTCATGGCCCATGGCGTTCATGGTGTGGTGGCTCTTGTGGCAATGAAACGCCCAGTCGCCCTCCTCGTCGGCGAGAAACTCAACCTGACGCATCTGCCCCACCGCGATATCCGTGGTTACCTCTGGCCAACGCGAGCCCAGCGGCGTCGGTCCGCCATCGGTGCCGGTCACTTCAAACTCGTGGCCGTGCAGATGGATCGGGTGGTTAGTCATGGTCAGGTTGCCGACGCGCAGGCGCACCTTGTCGTTATGCCGCACCACCAACGGGTCGATGCCAGGGAAGATTCGGCTGTTAAAGGTCCACAGGTTGAAGTCGAGCATGGTCATGATCTGCGGCGTGGCTGCCCCAGGCTCGATGTCATAGGCGTTAAGTAGAAAGCAGAAATCCCGATCCACTTCGCTAATTAGCGGGTGGTGTTCCTTGGGATGAGTAACCCAGAAGCCCATCATGCCCATGGCCATCTGGGTCATTTCATCTGCATGCGGGTGGTACATAAAGGTGCCGGGGCGGCGAGCGACGAACTCGTAAACGAAGGTCTTGCCCACCGGAATGGAGGGTTGGGTCAGCCCGGAGACGCCATCCATGCCATTGGGCAGGCGCTGACCGTGCCAGTGCACGCTGGTGTGTTCCGGCAGCTTGTTAGTGACGAAAATACGCACCCGATCGCCCTCCACCACCTCGATGGTCGGCCCCGGCGACTGGCCGTTATAGCCCCACAAATGGGCCTTGTAGCCCGGCGCCAGCTCGCGCACCACCGGCTCGGCGACCAGGTGGAACTCCTTGACCCCGTTGTTCATCCGCCACGGCAGGGTCCAGCCGTTAAGGGTAACCACCGGGTTATACGGCCGGCCGTTCTGCGGTTGCAGCGGCGGCTGGGTATCGGCGCTGCCCTGGGACACCGCCTCCGGTATGCCGGCCAGGGATA
>JAHJXZ010000230.1 GCA_018827205.1 Gammaproteobacteria bacterium
TCTAAGGGACATAACAGTCAACATTGAGGGCTTCACCCTATGAGAAGACTTAAGCGTGATCCATTAGAAAGAGCTTTTTTGCGCGGCTATCAATACGGCATCAGTGGTAAATCCCGCGAACTCTGCCCCTTCACCCTCCCCTCTGTTCGCCAAGCTTGGTTAAACGGCTGGCGCGAAGGCCGCGGTGACAATTGGGACGGCATGACCGGCACCGCCGGCATCCATCGACTCAACGAACTTCACGCTGTCGGCTGATTCAGGAACCTACCGACTCACCATGCGCGCTCCATCCGAGCGGCGGGCGCGAGCCCAGGGGCTCCTTTAGGGAGCCCTTTTTATTGCCTACCATCCATGGCTACACCCTTAGGGCCGTCGCTGCGCGACGTTAAAAATGGCTCCCAGCCATTTTTTATTGCCTACGATTTGCTCGGCAGCGCCGCAATGGCATCGACCGCTTCGCGAATCAATGCAGGTCCCTTGTAGATAAACCCGGAATAAATCTGTACCAGGCTGGCGCCGGCGGCGATCTTCTCAGCCGCATGCTTGCCTTCGGTAATGCCGCCCACTGCAATGATCGGCAAACGGCCTTTCAACTCACCGGCCAGCACCTGAACGATGTGCGTGCTCTTCTCACGCACCGGTGCACCGGACAATCCACCCGCCTCATCCGCACACTCCAGACCATGCACACCTTCGCGGCCCAGCGTGGTGTTGGTGGCGATCACCGCATCCATGCCGGCTTCAACCAGCGCATTGGCAACTTCGATGGTCTCGTCATCGCTCATGTCAGGCGCGATCTTGATCGCCAGCGGCACACGCTTGCCGTACTGGGCAGCCAGATCTTCCTGACGCTTGCGCAGGGCTTCGAGCAATTGCTTGAGCGAGTCGCCAAACTGCAGGCTGCGCAGGCCTGGGGTGTTTGGCGAGCTGACGTTAACGGTGACGTAGCTGGCGTGTTGATAGACCTTATCCAGGCACAGCAGGTAGTCGTCCACCGCGTTCTCGACCGGTGTATCGAAGTTCTTGCCGATGTTGATACCCAGCACGCCTTTGAATTTGGCCGCCTGCACGCGAGCCAGCAGGTGATCAACGCCATGGTTATTGAAACCCATGCGATTGATGATCGCCTCGGCTTCAGGCAGGCGGAACAGCCGAGGCTTGGGGTTGCCCGGCTGCGGACGCGGCGTCACGGTGCCAATTTCCACAAAACCGAAGCCCAGCTGAGCAAAACCATCAATGGCGTCGCCGTTCTTGTCCAAACCGGCAGCCAACCCAACCGGGTTAGGAAACTCCAGCCCCATCACCTTGACCGGCAGTGAGGCCGGGTTCTTGGTCAGTAAACCGTTAAGCCCCAGTCGACCGCCGGCACCGATCAAATCGATGGACAGTTCATGAGAGGCTTCAGGGGAAAGTTTGAACAGCAGCTCGCGGGCCAGGGTATACATGGGCAGGCTTAGCTCGATAAAGTTACAAAGGCCGCGATTATAGCCGGCTGCGCGCCTGATAGGCGAGGCGCACGGCGCTATCAGCTCAAGCGGCGCAAGCTGAGCAACTCACCGGCCGCACTGAACTCAAGCGCGAAGGAACCATAGACACCTTCATGAGTCAGAAATGGCCGAAAATGGTGGGCCGGCACACTGACACTCCGCCCATCGCGACTTTGCACTAATATCCGGTTGGCACGCCCTTGATAGACCACACGCAAGCGCTCGGCCGGTAACGCAATATCAAACACCAAACTGGGCATGGAGGCACCTTTGCAACTGACTGCACCAATCTTGCCATACGCCGCGCGTATGCCCGGTAAAAAATGGCTGGGAGCCATTTCTAACATCGCAAGCAACAGCCCGCCGGGTATCCAGCCATGGGCGGACGGCCATAAAAAATTACCGGGAGAAATTTTTAACGTCGCGCAGCGACGGCCCGAAGGGTGGCCGCCAGGGATGGCAGGCCATAAAAAACCTGTCGGCACAGCCGATAAAGCCTGTGCAGGGCCGCGCGGGCTCTGCCAAACTGGCAATGGTGATTTTGGAGTTCGTACTTGGCCATGAGTCTGTCTGAGCAGCCTTCCACCCTCAGCTCACGCCTCGGTGCCTTAGCGCAACGGCTAGGCCTTATTGGCCGTGGGCAACGCCAGATACTCGAGCGCGCGAGCCAGCTTCGCCTGCCCTTCAGCCCTTTGCCGCAACTGCGTGAAAGCATCTGCTGGCAGGACGGTCCTCAGCTACACCGCCTGATAGACCTGCCGCGCAGCGCACTCTCCGGCCCAGTCCAGGAAGACAAGGCGCAAGCCCACGCCATGCTGGTGCGGGTGGTCGACGCGCAAGAGCAGCAGCTGACTTCGTTCGATCTGCGCATGATTGACGGCCTTTCGACCTGCAACCCTCAACAGGCAGGCCACACCAGCTTCGAGGTATTCGCCGCCAGCGAGCCCTGCCGCCAGGTACGCATCATCAGCTACAAGGATTTCGTCAAAGCTATCAGCCTGGCGTTGCCGCGCTTTCTCGCGGGCGAACGCATCATCCTGCGTCAAGCCAGCTGGCGTGGCGAGCGCGTATTCTGGGCCGGCGAACATCATAGTGAAGCCTTTGCCTGCGCCATTGCCTACGCCCGCCGACGCGGGTTGGAGGTCAACCTGCCCGCCGAACTTAGCCATTACCGTTTGAGCGAGCAAGGCCTCAGCAACCTGCAACAGCACTACCACGTACTGGGCATGCCCAACGCGGCTTGGAGCGACCCTGCGTTTATGGCACTGCTGCTGGATAATGGCCTGCCCTATGCGCGCCTGTCTCTGCTGGGCGGCCCTGGCTCACCGGAATTTCTCCTGCTGCCCAAGCATTCAACCGACGCTACAGCCCTGGGTGAAGGTCTACGCCTTGCGGGTGCACCGGATGTGGTGGGGTATTTGCAAAGGATTGCAAGCAAAGACTGACCATCCACTACCACTGCGCATAACCCAAACATAAAAGCCCCACTCAGATATGAGCAGGGCTTTTATTGTGGAAGCGGCTTCTAGATCAAGCCGCTAGCGTGTTGTTTCCGAGCATGTTGTCGATGATATCGGCAGTCGACAGTGAACCACCTGCCGACAAATCGACGCCACTCAAGGTAATCGTCTGATCCGCTCCTGAACCAACAAGGTCACCCGTGCTCGACACCGCGATCAGAGTACTACCATCAGCAAAACTCATATCCAGGTACGAGCCCAACAGGTTGGCAGAGCTGGCTGTGCCACTGAAATCCAGCAATTCAGAAAGATCCAGCACATCCATATCGCCGGCAGTCTGGCCAAAGTCCACGACCACATCATGCCCCGTATCACCCGACTTCCAGATAAAGGTGTCATTACCGGCGCCACCACTCAACGTGTCATCGCCTAGGCCGCCGATAAGGATATCGTCGCCCTCACCACCCAGCAGGGTGTCGTTACCTGCACCACCGTCCAAGTGATCATTGCCCGACTGCCCCGACAATAGATCGTCACCGGAGGTACCTGCCAGGGCAGCATCGTTGCTAGCGGTACCATTCACCACGGTCGGCCCGCTATTTGCGCCGATACCGATCACCAGCTGAGCAGTGGCGCTGTCTCCATCAGGCTGAGCCAGTGTGTAGACGAAGGTGTCGCTATTTCCAACATCACCTAGATCAAGACCGGCGCTTGGTTGATAGCTGTAGCTACCATCAGCTTTAATCGTCAGGTCACCGAAATCACCTGCGATGACGCTATTGCCAATCGCGGGAACAGCGTAATCAACGCCATTAAAGCTGACATTGACGACCGCTGCCCCTTCTGAGCCTGTGATATCAGCAATGCCTTGCGAAGCATGGCTGAGATCAGTAATGACATTGCCTAACACTGCCGCCACCAAAACTTGGTAGGTTGGATCAGCAGTGTTATTCAAACGCAAGCGATCCAAATAAAGCCGCGAGTCGCTGTTCCCATCCCCATCGTTGACTCTGAAGTACACACGGTATTGACCTGCACCCAGCACTCCCGTCGTCCTTGACGACGCGGTGCCATTGTTAGGCAAAGTTCCGGAGTTCTCACTACCGAGAACGGCCTGCCAAGTACCTGCAGTTAACTTGTAGAGCTGCCATGTCACAACATCATCGCTATCGGTATTATCACGTTGGTAATCGAAACTGAATGTCGGATCGCCAGTCGCGCCGACTGTAAATGTTGGCGTCAACAACTGAGCTGCGCCAGGACCGTCGTCATTATTGTCTTCAAGTCTAAGACGATTGCCCGAGACAGAAGCATCTAGGGTATTGCCATTAATTGAACTGGTTATCCAGTTACCAGTATTACCAGCAATTGAACCCAGTACATTCGAGCCGCCATCAACTACAGTACTGTCGCCATCAGAAGTATCGAATACCCAAGAGTTGCCATTAGCATTGCTTGACTCAAAATCAGCCAAAACAGTTTCGGCCGTAGCACCAGGCACTTCTTGCTCTGTAACAACCGCTTGTTTGTAGTTGTTATAGGTATATACCTCACTGCTGTCCGTGACAGTGAGATGCAGTGTTGCACTGCCCATATCGCCATCGAAGTCCTTAATGGTGTAGATGAACGACTCAGTCAGGTCATCTGCCACATCGGCAGCTTGGCTATAGCTGTAAGCACCGGTTTCGAAATTGATGCTAAACGTGCCGCCTTCTGCGGTAGCAAACGAGAGCACATGAGTGCCAGGGTTATACCCAGCGGATGACGCGTTATACACCACGCCATTGTGCTCAAGAGAAACCAGCGGCATCTCGCCCGGACCGTCCGCGCCAAAACCACCCACAACACCCTCGGCAATTACGTTGCCAGTTAGCTCTGGAACGGTAACCGTACCCGACAAGGTCGAAGCCAACTGAGCCAGATTAGTAACGACTATCCCATCCATTGGCGTACCGGCACCAATACCGTTATAGGCCACAGGATCGAGTGGGCCCTGCACCGCACCTGTACCCATACCCAAGGCAAAGGATTTGATCTCGTTATTGTTCAGGAAGGTTTCCCAAGCAGCTTGCTCGACAGCATTAATACCGTCAGAGCCCGACCCCACAACGCCAGGCCAAGTGCTAGAGGTGGTTGGAACACCATCAGAGAGGAAGTACGAGATGTTCTGAGCGCCTGAAATACTGCCGCTGGAGGCGAAGGCTGTCTGGGCTTCTAATAAGGCAGCGTCGTAATTGGTATTGCCATTGCCGTAGCTGTTGGAAAGATTTGTAATCACCGCGCTGGCTTGAGCTGCAGTGAGCCACATTTCCCCAGAACCACTGAGATTAGAATTGGCCGAAGCATTAAATGTTACCAAGCGCACCATCACATCGCCCAAGCCATCATAGTCTGCGATCAATTGATTAATTGCAGACTTGGCCAACGCCAACTTGGTTGCAAACCCGGGTACGCCTGTGCCCTCATCCATGCTGCCGGATACATCAAGGATGATCATCAGGTTGGTGTCGACTTGTGATCCTTCCACCATGGAGTTGTTGATATCTTCCGGCTGAGCTGGGGAGTCGTCATCCACCGTAATACTCAGGCTACCGTTGGCTGTAGAGCCATCGCCATCCTTGACCGTGTAAGCAAAGTTCAGATTGATATCATTCTCATCACTGGTCCCCGCGGTTAACGGAGCGCTGTGATCAAGCGGCAATAGCAATTTGAACTCATAGGCCCCCGTGCTCACATTGGTTACATTGACGGTGAACACAGTAGCGCCACCGCCCGACTTGGTTGCACTGAGAGTCAGTCCATCGGGGCTGACACTGTAGGTCAGCGGCGTGCCCCCGGAGCTCAGCGCAGGCAAGCCACTGGTGCTCCAGGCAAACGGCATAACAGCCGCGGCGCCATCACCACCGAAGTCATAACCCAAGGTTCCGGTTACTGTCGTGTCGACCCCGGCCAAGTCATTGGGTCCATCTACCAGGCCGAAGGCCAAGCCGTCTTCATCAACAGCGTTTGCTGCCTGTCCGCCAGTAGGCAGAACCGGCGTGGTGTCTTCAACACACACGGACAGAGTTGCACTAGCCGTATCGCCGTCAGCATCCTGAATGGTGTACTTGAAGTCCTCGACCAAATCAGCGTCAATCGCAACGCCCAAGTTATAGCTATAAGCACCGCTATGGAGATTGACCTCAAAGGTTCCACCCGCGACGGTGGCGATGGTCAATACATGAGTCAGCGGATTGTAGCCGGCCGACGCTGTGTTGTACGTGACGCCATTGTGCTCGATGGAAACAATCTTCTGGTCATTGGGGCCGTCTGTGCCAAAGCCACCTGCAACCACGCCTTCGTCGATCAGATTGCCGTGTACTTCGGGGATAACCACAGTTCCAGTCAGTACGGCAGGCAATTGCGACAGATCGGTGACCACGATGCCGTTCATTTCCGCGCCAGTAGTGCCGTCGAAGGCCACTGGGTCGAGTTCACCCTGATCGGCGGCGCCGCCCATTCCAAGGGCGTAGGACTTGATGCTCTTGAGCGTCAGGAAAGACTCCCACGCACTCTCCTCCGCGGCTACGATGCCATTATTGGACCCTGCACCAGTGCCCCAATCAGTCGAAGTAGTCGGTTCACCATCCGAGAGGAAGTAGGAAACATTCTGCGCCCCAGCAATGCTGCCCGGAGAGCTAAAGGCTGACATGGCCTCAAGCAATGCTGCATCGTAGTTAGTAAGGCCATCACCGTCATAACTACCCAAGCCGTTGATGACAGCCAGTGCATCTGCGGCGGAAAGCCAAACTTCGCCATGAGCACCTGGGCTGGAGTCGGCACCGGCATTGAATGTAACCAAGCGAACCATCACGTTGCCGACACCATCGTAGGCATTGATCAGCTGGGAAATGGCATCCTTGGCCAGGTCAAGTCTGGAAGCGAAGGTACCAACACCAGGCGGGGTGTCCATGCTGCCGGACATATCGAGAATCACCATCAGATTGGTGTTGATGGTCGATATTTCCTGTATCTGTTTGTGCAGGTCCAACGGCTCGCTGGGGCCATCGTCCTGGATTTTAAACACGCCACTACCCAGATTGATGGATGCAGTATCCCAGTCGCCATCACCATCAGTTACTTTCTGCACCAACTTTAACCAACTGGCGTTGCTCAGTGTCAGCGTCCCTGTGTCATCGTGATCGCCGGTGTTGCTGTGCCAGATATTATTGAGCTGTTCGAAAGTCAACACTCCGGACGCGCTATCGACCGAAATGCTGAAATACTCCGTGCTTCCGACAGAACCAATAATTTTACCGCCGACCAGATTGAGCTCAATCTGCGCGCCCTGGCCAATGCCGTCAAAACCATCGACAGTCGAATCGCTCGCATCCAGCGCATAAAGACCTGAACCCACGTCGGTTCCAGTTAACTGCAAGCTGTAGCTGACATTGCCAGAACCATCACTGCCGAAATCAGGAGCGGCAAAGTTGTCGGAGAAATCTGCTGTTTGAACAGCCCGACCATACGGCAAGCCACCACCGTTGGAGTCTTCATCTAAAGGTCGTGTCTCGTCCAGCACAAGGACGTCCGGATGGGCATGATGGTCGACAAACGCTTTGGGGCCATCGTCCTCGAAGCCAATCACCTTGCCCAAATCGACATAGGCCTTATCGTAATCGCCGTCCTTGTCGTAGACGGTTACCTTGACCTTCAGCACCCCGTCTGCCAGCTCTTTCAGAGCGTCGTGATCATTACCGTCCACGCCATGATTGATCGCTTCGTATTGCCACAGAGTGACATCGCCATCGTCCTCATCGACGTGTAGACGGAAGACGATATTGCCGCTTTCGTCCTTACCGACCACATCACCATCATCGCCAAAGAGCTTGATAATGCCGCCATCAGTGGCACTCAGCCCCGAGTAAACACCTTGGACAAAGCTGAATTCGAAGGTACGTTTGCTCGTATCTTCCTTGTCAGAGCCTGCATCCACCGTCAGCTTGAACAGGTCATCACCTTTCACTCTGGCGTAACCAATCACAGCACCATCCGGGCCCGGCGAGTGGAACCACTCATCAATAGGCAAGGCATGCCCTGGTTCATCTTGTAGTGAACCCAACAGCCCTTTTGACTCATCCACTACGATGCCAACATGGGTCTCCAACTCGAAGCAGGTGATTTTCGGACCATCGTCCTCGAAACCAATCACCTTGCCCAAGTCGACGTAGGCCTTATCGTAGTCACCATCTTTGTCGAAGACGGTTACCTTGACCTTCAGCACACCATCAGCCAGCTCTTTCAGAGCATCGTGATCATTGCCGTCAGAACCGTGGTTGATCGCTTCGTATTGCCACAGCGTGAGGTCACCGCTGCTTTCATCCATATGTAGACGGAAGACAATATCGCCGCTAGCGTCCTTACCAACGACATCGTCGCCATAGCTATAGAGTTTGATAATGCCGCCATCGGTGGCACTCAGCCCTGAAATCGCACCATTGTTAAAGCTGAATTCGAAGCTACGTTTGCTCGTATCCTCTTTATCGGAACCTGCATCGACCGTCAGTTTGAACAGGTCATCACCGTCCACCTTGGCGTAACCAATCACCGCCTTGTGAAGTGACGAATCCCAGGTATGCCCGGACTCGTCATTGGCGTGTGCCAAGCCCACTTCACTTTGGGTGGAGCCACCAGTGCCAACCGACTCGTCCACCACAACGTGAGCGCGATAGCCCAGCTCGAAGCAGGTGATCTTCGGACCATCGTCCTCGAAACCAACCACCTTGCCCAAGTCTACGTAAGCCTTGTCGTAGTCGCCGTCCTTGTCGTAGACCGTCACCTTAGCCTTCAGCACACCGTCAGCCAGCTCTTTCAGGGCATCGTGGTCATTTCCATCCCAGCCATGATTAATCGCTTCGTATTGCCACAGGGTGAGATCACCACTGCTTTCATCCATATGCAGGCGGAAAACGATATCGCCACTGGCGTCCTTACCGACCACATCATCGCCATCGCCATAGAGCTTGATAATCCCACCATCGGTGGCACTCAGCCCCGAGTAAGCGCCTTGGACAAAGCTAAATTCGAAGGTACGTTTGCTCGTATCCTCTTTATCGGAACCTGCATCGACCGTCAGTTTGAACAGGTCATCACCGTCCACCTTGGCGTAGCCAATCACCGATTTGTGGAGTACCGGGTCCCAGGTGTGTCCGAACTCATCATTGGCCCGAGCCAAGCCCACTTCACTTTGGGTGGAGCCACCAGTACCAACCGACTCGTCCACTACAACGTGAGCGCGATAGCCCAGCTCGAAGCAGGTGATCTTCGGACCATCGTCCTCGAAACCAATAGCCTTACCTACATCGACATAGGCTTTATCGTAATCACCATCATTGTCGTAGACCGTCACCTGAACTTTCAGCACACGATCGGCAAGGGTCTTCAGGGCATCGTGGTCATTACCGTCAGCGCCATGGTTGATCGCTTCGTACTGCCACAAAGTGATATCACCGTCGTCTTCATTGATATGCAGCCGGAAGACAACATCTCCACTCCCATCTTTACCGATTACGTCATCTCCGTCGGCGTAGAGCCTGATCGCTCCTCCCTCGGTGGCATACAGCCCTGAGTAAACGGCATTGCTGAAGCTGAACTCGAAGCTGCGACGACTGGTATCTTCTTTGTCGGAGCCGCCATCGACCGCCAATTTGAACAAATCATCCCCTTGGACTTTGGCGTAGCCGATCACCAATCCATCTGGTCCCCACCAGTGACCGAATTCATCGGCAGCAAACGCAAAGCCCGGCTCGCTCTGTGTCGACCCAGTGATCCAGACAGACTCATCGACGGTGATGCGGGCACATTCCTCAAGGGTGAAACAGGTGACCTGCGGGCCGTCGTCCTCAAAACCAATGACCTTGCCCAAGTCCAGAACATCTGAGGCCGCTGGGTCACCATCGCCATCAACGATAACAACGCTCACATTAAGAGCGCCTTGGGTGATGGTTTGGAGGCTGTCGTGATTATTCCCGTCAAAACCATGATCTATGGCCTCGTACTGCCATAGGGTCACATTACCGGTGCCTTCATCGATGTGAACGCGGAAAACAATATCGTCGTCTGAGTCTCTACCAATGACATCCGCACCATCCATATAGAGGCTGATAGCACCTCCATCCGTGGCGCTCAGCCCAGAATAAACGCCACCGCCAAAGCTTTCACCTTGACCTTCCTGGCCACCGTCACCTCCTAGGCTCAGACTGAAGTGCCGGGAAGCCTCACCATCGGCACCAGGGTCAACACTCAGGTTGAACAGCCATGCACCGGGCACTCTCGAATAACCGATGGCAGTCATGCCATCTGGGTTGGGTGTCTGGAATACCTCGTCGAATGGAACCTGCTTGCCCCACAGCTCGTTTTGCAGAGAGCCATGCAAGCCAACGGACTCATCGGCAATGACCTTGAAGTGGCGATCGATTTCAAAGTCCAGAATGGCCGGACCGTCATCGTAGATAGCAATATTCAGCGCCACAGCTGGCGACACATCACCGTCGCCATCAATGACACGCACGGAGAACGGATCCAGCAATTGATCATCCGCACCTACTGCACCAGGAATGGAGTGGTCGAGCGTGTTGTCGGCTAGGGTGTATGTCCAGTTGCCGGCAGCATCAAACACCAACTGCCCATAAACGCCCTGAACCACACCACCGCCCTGTACGTTGATCCACACCCCATCCTTATCTAGCACCTGGATAGCCGAGATACCGTCAGGTGAGTTGATGATCAAGGAACCGGAGACATTCTCCGCGTTGCTGCCGGGATTCGAACCTGCCTGGCCATCAAGATTGGTTACCGCATCGGGATTGAGTGCCGCTTCCTCGACGATGCCTGGGCCCGTAACAACAGAGCCTTCCTGATCGAAGTAGATAATTTCAATTACGGGCGAAGAATCCGGCGCACCATCAGCAGCCACCGGCTCAGGATCTGGAAACTCTGGCCCGGTGTTCAGGCCTTCAGTTGGGAAACCAATGATCGGATCAAGCGCGCCGCCGGTTTCACCCAGCAGTACAAACGAGTGGCCGCCGCCCACGCCGCCAGCACCACCTGCGCCCCCTGCACCTGGGCCAGCTGCGGTTGCTTCGCCCTCAAGCGTCGGGTCAACGCCGGCCGCAATGGCGGCCTGCAATTTTTCAACATCAGTCAAGTCACCATCACTCGGCGCTGCTGGAGGCGTTTCAGCGGTGGGCGCTTGTTGGTTAGAACTGTCTGCGAGCATTTGCTCGTTGAGATTCAGGCTGCTGTCGCGACCTAGAGTGAGTTGCTGTCCATTTTCCATGGCAACCGCAATGGCCCCAGCGGCGCCAGTAACGATTTGTTCCCCTGCAAAAACTCGATCGCCTTCACTGAGCGGCCGACGCGTTCCGTCGCCAGCTACTGCATAGACTTCGCCGATAACTTGGCTGACGACACCAATTAAAGTAGCCATGATTCCATCCTCACTACAACTGCCGACCACCGCCGACACGTATGCCAAAAAAGGTCGGAATACCCTTCAAGGAGAGAACAAAACCACTGGCTGATTACAACGACGTCACACTCAAAAACAAAAACGACAAAAAACTGTCACCCTGACCCACGTCGCCCACCACACCAGAAAGATCCCGCCCCTATTTGCATCTGACCATTTGTTTTAGCCGTGCATGCCACTTAAGCGCACAAAATGCACGGCTTCTGGATGAAAACAATGTGCTGCTTTTCTCAGACTGCATAAGATTTTTTTCTTATAGGGCTTGTAACAATTTTTTCTTAGCTACGCTTAAAAGTGTTCTTAGCTGTGATGTTACAAGCTGAGAGTAATCCATAAGACAGATAAGCCATTTTTTTGGCGACAGGATTTAGAAAACTTTAAAAGGAGAGTTATCAGATGCGCGCACTCAACCCTTTATGGAGCAGCATCGTGCTGGCAGCGGTCTGCACCCAAGCACAAGGCATCACCTTGTCGGAGGCGATCCAGAGCACCCTGGACAACCACCCGGAGGTCCATGCTGGGGCAAACAGCCGCCTCTCATCGGATGAAGACGTCAAGATTGCTAAAGGTGGTTATCTGCCAACCGTCGACCTGCTCGTGGGCTACGGCCGAGAAAACACTGACAGCCCCAGCACACGGGCGCTGGGCAACCACAACACCGACACCCTCAATTACGGCACCTCCGAGTTGCGCCTACGGCAGATGATCTTTGATGGCTTTAATACACCCAACGAAGTGGCGCGTACCAAAGCTGTGGTGAACTCGCGGGCTTATCGCTTGCTTGGCACGTCGGAAAGCCTGGCTCTGCGTACTGTAGAGGTGTACCTGGACTTGCTGATGCGCCGTGAAATGGTTGAGCTTGCGCGCAACAACTTCCAAGCCCATCAGCGTATTAATGATCAAATCAGTCTACGCAGCCAGCAAGGGGTTGGCAGTACGGCGGATCTTGATCAATCCGAGGCGCGTTTTGCGCTGGCAGAGAACAACCTCTACACCGAACAGGTAAACCTGGCAGACGCCGAAGCCAACTTCTTCAGTGCCGTTGGTCGTATGCCCGACGAGCTGGCCTCCCCAGCCTCACTGAAAGGGTCATTACCGGAAAGTCTGACCGACGCTCGGCAGGCGGTAATGGATAACAACCCCTTCCTGAAATCCGCACAGTCCGATGTGCAAGCGGCCGAAAAACAATACGAGGTCGCCAAGTCGACCTTCTACCCACGCGTAGACCTTGAGCTGGCCACCAATGCCGACAACAACACCCAGGGCGATGAAGGTCACAACAACGGTTGGCGTGCAGCCGTGGTGATGAACTACAACCTGTTCAACGGCATGCGTGACAAGGCGCGCCTGCAGTCGACTGCCCACCAGATCAATGAGTCGATGGACATACGCAACAACGCCCTGCGCGTACTCAACGAGAACCTCTCCCTGGCCTGGAACGCCATGGAGAACGCCCGACTGCAAACCCCCAAAGCGCGAGATTATGCGGACTACACCGCACGGGTTCGCGAAGCCTATCAGCAGCAATTCAGCCTGGGGCAACGCACCCTGCTCGATCTGCTGGACAGTGAAAACGAGCTATTTACCGCTAACCGCCGTTACAGCGAAGTGCGCTATAGCGAAGAGTTCTCCATGTACCGGGTAGCCGCAGCGATGGGTGACTTGTTGCGTCAGCAACAAGTGGTAGTACCGGCAGAAGCTGTAGCCCTCACTGAAGTGAAGAGCGAGGCCCGTCTG
This sequence comes from Gammaproteobacteria bacterium, assembly GCA_018827205.1. Classification (GTDB taxonomy): domain Bacteria; phylum Pseudomonadota; class Gammaproteobacteria; order Pseudomonadales; family Pseudomonadaceae; genus Aquipseudomonas. The sequence goes on from JAHJXZ010000230.1 coordinate 13,194, forward strand.
CCGGCAATGAAATAGAACCGGCATAAGGAGTAGTAACCTTGACCACCATGGAACGGCCGGGGTCGTCCAGCGATCCGCGTTTAAATCACGATGATCCGCTGCTTGATGGCTTGTTGATTCTTTGCAAACTCCACGGCTGCTCAGCCAGCCGTGGCAGCTTGAGTGCAGGCCTACCGCTGCCAGAGCAGCGTCTGACCGCCGAGCTGTTACCCCGTGCAGCAGCACGGGCAGGCTTGCAAGGGCGGTTGTTGCAACGTGATCTGACCAGCATCTCAACCCTTAATCTTCCTGTCCTGCTGCTGTTAAAAAATGGCCGCAGCGCAGTCCTGCGGCAGTGGGGGCCGAAAAACCAAGCACAGATATTGCCCTGCGAGGCGGATGGTGGAGAGCAATGGGTTAATCGCGAACAGTTAGCTGCGGAATACAGCGGCCAGGCTTTTTTCGCCCGCCCACGGCACGAATTAGAAGAAGCACGAAACCCACTGGTACCGCGGATCGAGGCATGGTTCCGTGACACCCTCAAGCTGTCTCGCTGGCTTTACACCGACGCCATTCTGGCCAGCCTGTTGATCAACCTGCTCGGTCTGATGGTTCCGCTGTTTGTCATGCAGACCTACGACCGTGTCGTCCCCAACCAGGCGACTTCGACGCTTTGGGTGCTGACTATCGGTTTATTAATCGGCATGGGCTTTGAATTACTCCTGAAGATTCTGCGCTCGCACCTGCTTGATACTGCTGGTAAGAAAACCGATGTGGTGCTCTCGGCGACCTTGTTCGAGCGAATTACCGGCATGTCGATGAAGGCCCGCCCCGCCACCATCGGTGGCTTTGCTCAGAGCATTCATGACTTCCAGGGACTGCGTGAGTTTCTCACAGCGGTAACCCTGACCAGCCTGATTGACCTGCCTTTCTCGTTCTTGATGATTACGGTGATCTGGCTGGTTGGTGGATGGCTGGTGGTCATCCCTCTGCTCGCGTTTCCGATCACTGCATTGTTCGCCTTTATCATCCAGGCACGCCTGCGCGACACCGTGGAAAAAAGCCTGCAATTGGCCTCGCAACGCCAGGCACTTTTGATCGAAACCCTTGGTGGTCTGGAAACCCTTAAAGCGTGTAGCGCGGAAAGTGAACGTCAGCATCAGTGGGAGAAAACTCATGGTGCCCTCACCCGCCTGGACATCCACGCACGTTCACTGGCGGCCATCGCCACCAATGGCACCTTGTTTTTGCAGCAGTTTGCCGGCATGTCCACCATTGTCTGCGGGGTGTACATCATCATTGCCGGCAAGCTCAGCGTGGGCGCTCTGGTAGCCTGCTATATGCTCGGCAGCCGAATTCTGGCGCCACTGGGACAGATAGCCGGGCTTATCACCCGCTATCAGCAGGCCCGTCTGACCATGACTAGCACAGATGCGCTGATGGCCCTGCCCCAGGAGCGTGAATCGAAGCAGCGTCCACTGGATCGCACCCAACTGCATGGCGCGCTGGATGTACGCGACGTCACGTTCAGCTACCCCGGGCAAAGCACACCCGCCTTAGCCGGCATTAGCTTACGCATGACTGCCGGCGAGCGTATCGGCATCATCGGCCGCAGTGGCTCCGGCAAAAGCACGCTGGCCCGCCTGGTAATGGCCTTTTACAGCCCGGATAAGGGACAAATCCTGCTCGATAACCTCGACTTGCGGCAGCTCGACGTGGCCGATTTGCGTCATCAGATTGGTTACGTTGCCCACGACTTACCGCTTCTGGCTGGCAGCCTGCGCGACAACCTGACGCTGGGCGCACGCTATGTCAGCGATGCGCGCATGCTCGAAGTGGCGGAACTGACTGGCGTCGTCGACTTGGCACGGCAACACCCGCAGGGTTTTGACCGCCCGGTAGGCGAGCGTGGACAGCTGCTGTCTGGTGGTCAACGGCAAGCCGTACTACTGGCCCGCGCCCTACTTTTAGACCCACCTATTTTGCTGCTGGATGAGCCCACCAGCGCCATGGACAACACCAGCGAGGAAATCCTGCGTAACCGTCTGCAAACATGGGCACAGGGTAAAACCATGCTATTGATCACCCACCGCGCCTCAATGCTCAGCCTAGTAGACCGTCTCGTGGTGCTGGATAACGGCCATATTGTTGCGGACGGTCCGAAAGAAGCAGTGATTGAAGCGCTACGCAAAGGTCGAGTTGGCCCTGCTGCGGTATAGGAACGGTCATGCAAATAAGCACCTCAATTCGCGATTACTTCGCCAGCATGCGCCAGCGCAAGCAGGACACCGAGTTTATGCCGGAGGTCGACGGCGCCATCCTCGAAGACTCACCCTGGTTTACCCGCATCACCGTCTGGGTTGTCAGTACGTGCCTGATCGTGGCATTGATCTGGGCCAATTTTGCCGTACTGGAGGAAGTCACTACCGGTGAAGGCAAAGCCATCCCTTCCAGCAAGATCCAGGTCATCCAGAATCTGGAAGGCGGCATCGTCAGTGAGATATTTGTGCGCGAAGGCCAGATCGTCGAGAAAGGCGCCGTGCTGCTGCGCTTGGATGACACCCGCTTTCTCTCCAACCGTGGCGAAGCCGAAGCTGACCGACTAGCCCTAGTTGCACGGGTTGAACGATTAACCGCAGAAGCCGAAGGCCGTCCTATAAGCATGCCGGCCGATATCCTGCGCCTGGCCCCACAATTGGCTGAGGATGAACTGGCGCTCTATCAGTCTCGGCAAAATCGCCTGCAAAGTGAGCAGCGCACTCTCGGCGAACAACTGCAGCAAAAAACCCAAGAGCTGGCCGAGTTTCGCGCCAAATCCCAACAATACCGCTCAAGCATGGGCCTGCTGCAACAGGAGCTGAATATGTCGCAGCCCTTGGTCGCAACCGGGGCCATTTCCCAAGTAGAAATCCTCCGCCTACGCCGCAGCTTAGTGGAGATACGTGGCTCGCTGGACGCTACCAACCTGGCGATTCCCCGAGCCGAATCGGCAATGGATGAAATCAAAAGTAAGATCGAAGAGTCCGAATTGAGCTTTCGCTCCGACGCATTCAAGGAACTCAATGAAATCCGCACCGAACTGAAGAAACTAACCGCCACCAGCGTGGCCATCGATGACCGCGTCAGCCGAACAACCGTGGTCTCCCCCGTGCGCGGGGTGATCAAGCAACTCAAGGTCAACACGATTGGCGGCGTGGTGCAGCCCGGCAATGACATGCTGGAAATTGTGCCGCTCGATGACAGCCTGCTGATCGAGGCCAAGGTACGCCCACAGGATGTCGCCTTTCTGCACCCTGGGCAGAAGGCCATGGTCAAATTCACCGCCTACGACTACACCATCTACGGCGGACTGAAGGCCAACCTTGAACTGATCAGCGCTGACACCATCACCGACGAAGAAGGCAACAGCTTTTACCTGATCCAGGTACGAACCGATAAAAGCCATTTGGGTAGCGAGGAACACCCACTGCTGATCATCCCCGGCATGGTTGCCACCGTGGACATCATCACTGGCGAAAAAAGCGTTCTCGACTACCTACTCAAACCGGTTCTGAAAGCTCGCTCGGAAGCCATGCGTGAGCGCTGAAATACCTTATCTAGGTAGCTGACGAGTCAGGATGATGCATCCGACTTACCGTGGTTGCGTTGGAAGGTCTGCTCCCCCATCGCCTTGATTTGCCCCTCAATCAGCACCTCAAAGGGTTTAAGCAGCGCATCGAAACAGGCAGGTGCCTCGACTGTATTAAGCGCGGTAACAATCGCTTCGATGGTTGATAACGCACCGGGCATCGGCGCTTTGCGCAAACGGTAACGCGACTGCAAGCCTGCTGGCAGCACAACCTTGGGCAAGGCCGCCAACAACGGATTCAGGTGCAACAACTTGCGCGCTTTACGCCAAGTGCCGTCGGGCACCACCAGTAGCAGCGGCAGCTCGCTGTGCTGCTCGGCAAACGCCAGCAATGCTTGCGCCTGCTCGCCAGGAAATAACAAACACGTACGATATCCCGGCTGCTGTATCAGCGCCGCAAGCGATTCGAAGACTTCCCCCACCAACAGTTCAGAATTACTCAAACCCAAAGCCGCCAGGCGTGCGGTATTCAGCGCATGCCTGACCTCGCTCGGATGCTGCAAAATCAGCACCCGAGTACGGCTGGCAAGACAGGGGATAAGCGCACATAAGCAGCGCTCGATTGGGCGGGTACAACGTGGACATTGCGCGCGTGGCATCGGGTTCTCCTCAGCCGCGCAGTTTGCCATAACAGATAGAAAATCGGCCCACCTCAGACTGAGGTGGGCCGATAAGCATGCACGCGAACCATCACTTAGCGGTTAAAGCGCTCCGCCAGGCTGTGCAGATAGTCGGCCATGTCTTCCAGTTCCTGACCAATTGTTGCGCCCTGATGCGCCTGTTCAGCACTGCGGTCGGAGAGCTGGGCAATCTGAGTAATCTGCCGGCTGATATCTTCGGCCACATGGCTTTGTTCTTCGGAAGCCGAGGCCATCTGCTGGCTCATGCCGGTGATGCGGCTGACGGCTTCGCTGATGCCATCCAGCGCGGTGCGCACAGACTCCACACTTTCGACACTCTGCTTGGAAATTGCCTCGCCCTTGCCCGCTGTCACCACTGCACGTTCAGCACCGGCACGTAGCGAGGAAATGATCTGGTGGATCTGCTCTGTTGACTCACGTGTGCGTGAAGCCAACGAGCGCACCTCATCAGCCACCACCGCAAAGCCTCGCCCCTGCTCGCCGGCGCGCGCCGCTTCGATGGCGGCGTTGAGCGCAAGCAGGTTGGTCTGCTCGGCAATCGAGGTAATCACATCCGCCACGCTGCCGATTGACTGAGTGGAGTTAGCCAAGTCATTGACCGCCTGACCAATATCGACCACTGCCTTGGCCATGTGATGCATGGAGTCGAGGCTGCCACTCGCCAGTTCTAAGCCCTGCTTGGCCAAACGGTCAGCCTCCTCCGCTGCGTGCGAAGTACTTTGTACGTTGTGTGTCACTTCCTGAATGGTGGCAGCCATTTCATTGATGGCAGTGGCCGACTGATCCGTTTCACTGCGCTGCTGATCGAGCATTTTTGCCCCCGAGCGTGAAAGATCGGCTGATCGTGCAGCATGCTTTTTGACGTTATTGCCGGCATCTTCAATACGGGTGAGCGCGGTTTGCAAGCGCGCTTCTTCACTGATCATCGCCATATCCAGCAAAGCCTGAGCACCACGACTGTCGGTATAAGTCAGGGCAACCAGGGCACTGGTAAACGCCTTGGGATGTTCCGCGAGCGTCTGCCTGATCAAGCTGCGCTTGGAATACAACTGGTAAGAACCAAGGCCAAAAATTGCCGCGAAAATAAAGCCCAACAACCAAGGGCCGCTCAGCACAAAGTGCACGCCAAGAATTAGCAGGCCGGCCAGAATCAATGGCCATGACTGAATAATATCCAGCGTCCACAACTCCAGTTTGGGAACCGGAGGTTTACCCTCACGCAGTCGTGCATAGAGCTTTTCAGCACGGCGTTTCTGCGCCTCATCAGGTAAGGAACGTACCGACTCATAGCCAGCCACCCGGCCATTTTCATAGATCGGCGTGACATAGGCGCTGACCCAATAGTAATCGCCGTTTTTTGAGCGATTCTTGACGATCCCCATCCAGGGTTTGCCCTGCTTGATGGTTTCCCACATGTGGCCGAATACACCTGGAGGCATATCAGGGTGGCGCACCAGATTGTGCGGCTGACCGACCAGCTCTTCGCGAGTAAAGCCGCTGATTTCGACAAAAGCGTCGTTGCAGTAGGTGATATTGCTGTTCAGGTCGGTGGTGGAAATCAGCCGTTCATTTGCGGGGAAGGTTCTTTCCCGCTGAGTCACTGGGAGGTTCTGGCGCATTGAGGCTATCCCTGTCTGAGCTATTTACATAACTTCAGGTGTAGGTCTAGCACAGCAGTGCCAACACGCTAGCAAATGCTTGTTTTAATGTACGCAGTAATGATCTGGGCCAATTAGAGGGTGCAGCAGCCACAGCCAGACGTAATCTGACCGCAGCCGGACGCAGGCAGACAGGAACATCTAGCGTCGAGGGGGAACCGATTTGGAGTCAGGCGAATTGCTGCGTACAGGAATGGGCTGCAGCTTGGGCCGCTCATACAGGCCAAGGGCAACCAACAGATCAAGCAAGGCGTTCTGCAACTTGGCGCTCATAAAGTAGCCTCCAACCAAGGACATCGAATAGGTGCTTGGACACCTTTTTTCAGCCTAGTTCAGGCTGCTTGAAACTGCTGCCCACTTCGTCGCAACAAGCTAAAACAGCACACGTAAGCCTGCATACAGAGTACGTCCAGGCCCTGGCTCGAAGTAACGAGCATTGCCGTCGTTGATGCGCAGGTTATCGAAATACTCACGCCCCAACAGGTTATCGATGCCCAGGTAAGGCTCCAGGCTTTGCTCACCGACCTGAAAACGCTTGCCGAGGCGCAAATTGAACAAGGCATAACCGGGTGCGGACTGCGTATTCGCATCGTTTACATACACCCGCGCCAGGGCTGTAACCCCGAGGCGCACATAGGTGCCTTGATGCTCATAGGCCAGTTCGCTGAACAGGGTTTGCCGTGGAATACCCGGGATGCGCGTGCCGGAAAAATCGCCCGCTGTCGTTTGATAATCTTCAAAACGGTAGCGGTTGTAGGCATAAGCCATAGACCAGCGCCAGGCATCGGCAAACTGCCAATCCGCGCTTAATTCCAGGCCATCGCGGCGCGACTCACCGGCATTGCGGTAAAAATTACGCCCAGGCTGAGCTGCCAGGCTGAAGCCCACCAACTCATCCTCCAGCTCAATGCGGTAAAGCGACAGGCCGTAACGCAGCGTAGGCCACTCACCTTTGATGCCCAGCTCACGGCTGAACGCCTGGGCAGGTTGCAACGCGCTATTGAAGCCGCCCCCTTGTGGGTTGCCCAGCTCGCTGATAGTTGGCGTTTCAAAGGAGCTGGCCAGCCGCGCATATAACGACTGTTGCGGGGTAAAGCGATAACTCAGACCAGTGCTGTAGTTCCAGTCCTCCAGACTGCGCGAGCCTGAATCATCGCGATTATCGACCAGATAGAAGTCATAAACCGCCAGCCTTACCTGGTCGTAACGCAGCCCGAGTGTGGCCTGCCACCGCTCGCTCAGATCAAGCTGATCCTCGATAAACAGTCCCTGGCTCAGCGCCGACTCATCCTGTTGCTGACGTAATTGTCCGCGCTCGCCAAGCAGGTTGTCATAACGCCGACGGTCATCACGCTGCGCCTCAAGATCAAAGCCGGTGGTAATTTTATGGGGCAGACCGATTAGCTCGCGGTGATGGCTGTATTGCCCGCCAAGTCCACCAAAGTAACGCTCGAAAGTCGTCTGCCCGCTGGTGGTAAACCCCAGCCGATTACCAAACTCGCGATGTCCCAGGTAACTGCGCAGTTGGTACTCATCGGCACCGGCTGCATAACCATCCCAGACCAAGCCCAAGCGCTGCTGACGAATATATTCATCGGCATCAAAACGCAGGTTGTTCGGTGCCGCCTGGCGGCGATCCGTCTTAACCTCGGCAGCCGCAAGGCCGCCAGGGTCTTCGGCGCGGTTGTCGATGGCATTGAAGTTAAAGCGAAAGCGTCCGGTCGGTGCATACCAACGCAGCTTACCGGTGAGGCTGTTGGTCTGTGCCCGACTGTGTTGGCGATAACCCTCTAGAACAGTGCTGTTAAATGCCAGCACCCCCCCCAGATTACCGTCGCTGCCGCCGATTTCGCCGCGCATGCGCTGGTAACCCAGGCCGGCCGCACTCAGATCCAACTGCATGGAGGGCAACGCCGGCGGTTCACGGGTTTCAAGCGTCAGCACGCCGCCAGCGGCATTGCCATACAGCACCGAAGCCGGCCCGCGCAGCACTTCCATGCGTTCGACCAGACCCAGGTCGAGGCCGTCAAGTTCGGTCTGGCCATCGGGCATGGTCAAGGGCACGCCATCGACCAACACGCGAATGCCGCGCACACCAAAATTGCCGCGCGCGCCAAAGCCGCGAATCGCCGGGCGCAGGCCCTGAGCCAGGTTGTAACGGTTCA
>JAHJXZ010000231.1 GCA_018827205.1 Gammaproteobacteria bacterium
CGAGTGTACTTTTGTACATGAGCATTACTCGTTTCACTCGCCCTTCGGGTCGCGCTGAAGCGCGCTGGCCGCACGCGGCCAGCCGAGCCTGTTTTTAACGCCGCAGGGCCGACGCGCAGCTGATCGTAAACAGGGTCTTAGATCGCGTCACGCTCGCGCAGCAGAGCCAGCACTTGCTTAACGCCCTCTTCCACCGACACCGACTGCGTATCGATCACCAGATCGGCATTCAGCGGCACATCGTAAGGGAAGGACTCGCCCGGAATGTTGTCGCCACCGGCGGCATACAACCCCTGCGGGTCACGCTCAGCGCAAACCTGCGGGGACGCCTGCACATAGACGGTGATCAAGCGCTCGGCACCGATCAACGCCTTGGCCTGCTCACGGCCTTCGGCATCCGGGGCGACAAACGCAGCTAGGGTCAACAGGCCGGCTTCGTTGAACTGACGTGCAACGTGAGCGGCGCGGCGCCAGTTTTCGGTACGCCCGGCGCGATCCTGCGGCAAGCCCTTGTTCAGGTCATGGCGCAGATTCTGCCCATCCAGCACATAGACCGCACGACCGGAGTCGAACAGCTTGCGCTCCACCGCGTAGGCCAGGGTGCTCTTGCCAGCGCCCGACAGGCCGCTGAACAACACGGTGGCTGGCTGCTGACCGAAGCGTACGGCACGCTCCTCGGTGGACACGTGGGCCAGCGCGCCGTGGTGGCTCGCGGAACCTTTGGCGCCCACTGGCTCGGCGATGATCATGCCTGCACCGACAGTGCCGTTGGTCAGTCGGTCGATGATGATAAAGGAACCGGTGGTGCGGTTGTGCGCATAGCCGTCCAGCGCAATCGGTGCATCCAGGGCAATGCGCACCTGGCCAATTTCGTTGAGTTGCAAGCTGCTCGCTGCGCCCTCTTCGAGGGTATTTACATCAACCCGGTGAGCGATGCTGGCAATCGAGCCTGGCACATAACTGGTAGCGCGCTTGATGTCATATTTCTTGCCCGGCAGCATCGGCTCTTCAGCCATCCACACCAGCATGGCATCAAAGCTGTCACTGATCTGTGGGCGGTTGTCGCCATGCACCAGCATGTCGCCGCGCGATACGTCGATCTCATCTTCCAGAGTGATGGTGATCGCCTGGCCTGGACCGGCCTGCTCCAGCTCACCTTCAAAGGTGACGATGGATTTGACCTTGCTGCCCTTGCCCGACGGCAGCGCGATGACTTCGTCACCCTTGCGCACAATGCCGCTGGCCAGGGTACCGGCGAAGCCACGGAAATTCAGATTCGGCCGATTGACGTACTGCACCGGGAAGCGCAGGTCGTCGAAATTACGGTCGCCTGCCACTTCCACGGTTTCGAGAATTTCCATCAGCGACTGGCCGGTGTACCAAGGCGACTGCTCGCTCTTGTTGACCACATTGTCGCCCTTCAGCGCCGACATCGGCACGAAGTGCATCGAGCTTGGCTTGAAGGCAATGCCTTCGACAAACTTCAGGTAATCAGCCTTGATCTGCTCAAATACGCCCTGATCGAAGCCTTTGAGGTCCATCTTGTTGACCGCAATGACGATGTGCTTGATGCCCAGCAAGGAGGCAATAAAGCTGTGGCGCTTGGTCTGGGTCTGCACGCCGTAACGGGCGTCGATCAGAATGATCGCCAGGTCGCAGTTGGATGCGCCGGTGGCCATGTTGCGGGTGTACTGCTCATGGCCGGGGGTGTCGGCGATGATGAACTTGCGCTTGGTGGTGCTGAAATAGCGGTAGGCCACATCAATGGTGATGCCCTGCTCGCGCTCGGCTTGCAGGCCGTCGACCAGCAGTGCCAGATCGACCTCTTCACCCGTGGTGCCAGATTTTTTCGAGTCTTTGGTGATGGCGTCCAGATGGTCTTCATAGATCATCTTGGAGTCATGCAGCAGACGGCCGATCAGGGTGCTTTTGCCGTCATCGACGTTGCCGCACGTCAGAAAGCGCAGCAGCTCTTTACGCTCGTGCTGGCCGAGGTAGGCGAGGATGTCCTCACTGATCAAATCGGATTGGTGCGACATATTAAAAGTACCCCTGACGTTTCTTCTCTTCCATCGAGCCGGAGGAGTCATGGTCGATGACTCGGCCTTGGCGCTCAGAGGTTTTGGCCAACAGCATTTCCTGAATAATCTCCGGCAAGCTGGTTGCCGTGGACTCCACCGCGCCCGTCAGCGGGTAGCAGCCGAGGGTACGGAAGCGCACCATCTTTTTATGGATGCTGGCTTTCTGCTCTGGGGTGAGGTGTTCGAGGATGCGCTCGTCGTCGATCATGATCAGCGCGCCGTTCATCTCGATCACTTCGCGCTCTTCGGCGAAATACAACGGAACGATTGGGATGCTTTCTAAATAGATGTATTGCCAGATATCCAGCTCAGTCCAGTTGGACAGCGGGAATACGCGGATCGACTCGCCCTTTTTGACGTTGCCGTTGTACACATTCCACAGCTCGGGACGCTGATTCTTCGGGTCCCAGCGGTGCTTGCTGTCGCGGAAGGAGTACACGCGTTCTTTGGCGCGGGACTTCTCTTCATCGCGGCGCGCGCCACCGAAGGCGGCGTCGAAACCGTACTTGTCCAGCGCCTGCTTGAGGCCCTCGGTCTTCATCACGTCGGTGTGCTTGGCGCTGCCGTAAGTGAAGGGGTTCATGTCCTGCGCCACACCATCGGGGTTGGTGTGGGTGATCAGGTCCAGGCCGTACTCGTTGACCATCTTCTCGCGGAAGCTGTACATCTCCTGAAACTTCCAGCGCGTATCGACGTGCATCACCGGGAACGGCAGCTTGCCCGGAAAG
>JAHJXZ010000232.1 GCA_018827205.1 Gammaproteobacteria bacterium
AAACTGACAACGTAATCGCCGCCAAGGCCGCTCCTACAAAAGCGAATACCCTCACCTCCCCCATCGTTCTCGATATCGGCGAAGCCGATAAACGCCTGGTCGCGCGCCTGTCCGGCGACACCCACCTGCTGCTGGAAATCGGCGCGGCGGAGCTGGATCTGGTGCTGCGCTTCCGTGGCCATGCACTGATGCAGGCGCTGGAAGCCAAGCAGCTGATTGGGGTGATCGACCTCACCCCGGGCATCCGCTCGCTGCAGGTGCACTACCAGCCGGAAACCCTGGCCCTTGGCGATCTGCTCGACACCGTCGCCGGCGAGTGGGACGCGGTGTGCGCAGCGCAAGACCTCAAGGTGCCGTCGCGCATCGTCCATTTGCCACTGTCCTGGGACGACCCGGCCTGCCAGCTGGCCATCGACAAGTACATGACCACAGTGCGCAAGGACGCGCCCTGGTGCCCGAGCAATCTGGAATTTATTCGCCGCATCAACGACCTGCCCAATCTCGATGAGGTGTACAGAACGGTCTTTGAAGCCAGCTATCTGGTGATGGGCCTGGGCGACGTCTACCTCGGCGCGCCTGTGGCCACGCCGCTCGATCCGCGCCATCGACTGGTCACCACCAAGTACAACCCGGCGCGCACCTGGACCGCGGAAAACTCGGTGGGCATCGGCGGCGCCTATATGTGCGTGTACGGCATGGAAGGCCCCGGCGGTTATCAGTTCGTCGGCCGTACCCTACAGATGTGGAACCGCTACCGCGAAGTCGCTGCCTTCGACGGCAAGCCCTGGCTACTGCGCTTCTTCGACCAGATCCGCTTCTACCCGGTCTCGGCGGACGAGTTGCTGCGTATCCGTCGTGACTTCCCCCTGGGCCGCTATGACTTGCATATCGAGCACAGCGAATTGGCCCTGGCTGATTACCAGACCTTTCTCGACCGCGAGGCTGAGGGCATCGACGCCTTCCGCAACCAGCAGCGTGCCGCCTTCGACGCCGAACGCCAGCGCTGGATCGCCTCCGGCCAGGCGCATTTCGACAGCGAGGAAGTGGCGGCAGAGCTCGGCGAAGATGCTCCACTGGCAGCTGGTCAGCACAGCATCGACAGCCATATCGCCGGCAACCTCTGGCAGGTGCAGGTAGAAGTCGGCAGCACGGTCAAAGCAGGCGATGTACTGGTGATACTGGAGTCGATGAAGATGGAAATCCCCCTGCTTGCCCCGCGCGACGGCGTGGTGCGTGAGGTGCGCGTGCAGCCCGGCTCTCCGGTGCGCGCGGGCCAACGCGTAGTGGTGCTAGAGGAAGTCTAAGGGGCTAGCGCCGATAACTGAGGATGCGCCCCTTAAACGGCGCAGCCGGGTTATCCAGCAGGTTTAGGCTATCGGCCAGCTGCAGATAGCCGTGCTCCAGCATATGCCGGGAAAACCGCGCGCTGTTGCCGCGACCCGGGTCGACAATCAGCACCGCCGCGTGACTATTGCAGTGGCGGTCAATAAAACCGGCCAACAGCTGGGGGTGGTCGCGCTCGTACAGCAGATCACTGCCGATCACCAGATCAAACAGGCCTAGCTCCAGGTACTCCTCGGCCCAGTCACAGCTCTGATAAGGAATCGGCGCCAACTGATTAAGCTCACTGTTGCGCAGCAAAAACTCGCCGGCCAGCGGGTGATAGTCGCTGGCGGTGATATCCGCGCCCAAGCGCTGCAATACCAGGCTGGTCAGCCCCAGGCCGCAGCCCAGCTCAAGAATGCGCAAACCGGTTACCGGCATGCCGCTGAGTGTCTGCGCCAATATTTCACCGGATGGCCATAACTGGCCGAACAACGACCAGGTGGCCGAAGAGATCCCGGCTTTTTCCGCCAGGCCGTCGCGGTCGGCGAACTGCTGCTTGTCGCGCAGCGAGCACAGGTGAAAATCCTCCAGCCCGATGCTCAGGGTGGAATATTTGATGCGATAGCTGGCAGGCGCGCTGGGCATGGGGGCTCGGTGTGCTGAAAGGACTGCGGTCAGGGGCAGATCAGCAAGGCGTACGAGCAGCGTACGGGTCACCAAGGAGACTCTTCGTGTACCAGATGTTGAAAAACTACCTACGTTGCCATCGCGGCGTTAAAAACAGGCTCAAATGCTCATTTACAGCTCGTAAACTCCGCTTCTCGCCTGTTTTTGCCTTGCGCTGCCTGCCTCGCCAACGTTTTTTCAACGGTCTGGTCGCCGCACCTTAGTCCTCAAGGCCTGGCGCAGCAAGCGCCATGGCTGCCGGCAAATCGGCCAGGCGCCGATGTTTCAGCAGCGGCAGCCGGTGCCGGGCGCTACAATGCGGCGATTATTTAACCAACAGAGCCTTGCATGCCCCATCCATCCCCGCTGCCCCGCCAATGGTCTTTGATTGTGATGCTGCTGGTTCTGCTTGGTTGTGGCTTCCTCGCCACCTCTTTGGCCAGTTATTACACCGCGCTCGACTCGATCCGCGCTGGCATCATCAACACCGAGCTGCCGCTAACCTCAGACAACGTCTACTCGGAAATCCAGAAGGACCTGGTTCGGCCCATCCTGATTTCCTCGATGATGTCCCGCGACACCTATGTGCGTGATTGGGTGCTGGGCGGCGAGAAGGACCCCGAGCAGATCACCCGCTACCTGCGCGAGGTGCAGGAGCATTACGCCACGGTCACCAGCTTCTTCGTTTCGGAGAAAACCCACACCTACTACCAGGCCAAGGGCGTGCTCAAGCAGGTCAAGCAAGACCAGTCGCGTGATAACTGGTATTTCCGTGTGCGCGACATGCAGACGCCCTACGAAATCAATGTCGACGTCGACATGGCCAACGACGACCGTATGACTGTGTTTATCAATTACAAGGTGTTCGACTACGAGCAGCGCTTTATCGGCGCCACCGGTGTCGGCCTGACCGTGGATGCGGTGGTCAAGCTGATCGACACCTACCAGCAGCGCTATGAACGCAGTGTGTTCTTCGTCGACACCAATGGTCGGCTGGTGCTCACGGGCGCCAACGGCGGGCCGATGGGCGCGCGGGTTGGCCAGTCACTGAGTGAAATCCCCGGCCTGGAAGAACTGCTGGCCAAGCTGCCGCACCCGCAAAGCGGCGACTTCGAGTATCAGGAACACGGCCGCGATCACTTCCTCAATGTGCGCTTTATCCCTGAGCTGAACTGGTACCTGTTTGTCGACAAACACGAAGACGGCGCGGTCGCTGGCATCCGCAAATCGCTGTACCTCAACCTGCTGATCTGCCTGGTGGTCACCGTTATCGTCATCAGCCTGGTGAGCCTAGTGCTGCGCCGCTATCAACGACGCATCAGCGCCCTGGCCACCACCGACCTGCTGACCGAGCTGCCCAACCGCCGTGGCTTTGACCTGCTGGCCAACCAGGCCGTGCAGGAAGTGCGGCGCAGCCCAAGTGCGCTGTGCGCCCTGATGCTCGATCTGGACAACTTCAAGCAGCTCAACGACAGCCACGGCCATATGGCCGGTGATGAAGTGCTGCGCCGCTTTGCCAGCGACCTGCGCAGCACCGTGCGCCAGTCCGACATCATCTGCCGCTGGGGAGGCGAGGAATTTATCCTGCTGCTCAAGGACACCACGCCCGAGCAGGCCCGCGAGCTGGGCGAGAAAATCCGCCAGCAAACCGAGCAAAGCAGCATCAGCTTCAACGGCGCGCAGCTACGCATCACCACCAGCATCGGCCTGGCGCAATTGCATACCGATGAATCCCTGGAGCAGCTGATCACCCGCGCCGACCGCGCCCTCTACCGAGCCAAACAGGGCGGCCGCAACCGCCTGTGTGAAGAAATCGCGTGAGTAATGACACCAGCCGCTGCCCCTGCTGCGGGCAGCTTAACCAATGCGCCCAGGCTGGCGCCGACGCACCAGTGAGCGAATGCTGGTGTTTTAGCGTGCCCATCGCTGCCGAGCAGCTGGCCAAACTGCCGCCCGAGCAGCGCAACCGCAGCTGCCTGTGCCCACGCTGCGCTCAGGGCTTGCCACCTGAAACCCCGCCAGCAAACAGCTAGCCATGCGCCTCGACCGCTTTCTCAGCAACCTGCCCCAACTCAATCGCCAAGCCGCCCGCCAACTGCTGGCCAGCGGCCGCGTGCGAGTGGACGGCGCAGTGATTTGCGATGGCCTGTGCGAAGTCAGCCAGTTCAGCCGCATCGAGGTCGATAGCGAGGTGCTGCAAGCCGGCAAAGCCGCACGCTATTTCATGTTGCACAAACCCATCGGCGTGGTCAGCGCCACTGAACATGAGCAACACCGCACCGTGCTGGACTTGCTTGATGAGCCGGACAAAGCCGATCTGCACCTGGCAGGCCGTCTGGACCTGAACACCAGCGGCCTGCTGCTGCTCACCAATGATGGCCAATGGTCGCGCCGCCTCACCGAGCCGCGCAGCCGCCTGGGCAAGGTCTACCGGGTCGAGACCGAACAGCCGATCAGCCCGGAGTACATTGAGGTGTTCGCCCGCGGCCTGTACTTCGCCTATGAAGACCTCACCACCCTGCCCGCCGAGCTGGTGATTCTCGATAGCCACAGCGCCCTGCTGACCCTGCACGAAGGCCGTTACCATCAGGTCAAGCGCATGTTTGGCCACTTCCAGAACAAGGTCATCGGCTTGCACCGCCTGAGCATGGGCGCAATCCAACTCGACCCGCAGTTAAGCCCTGGCCAATACCGTGCCCTGACAGCAGCGGAAATCGCCTCTGCCTAAGACAGTCCGCGCTCAAGTCACATACTTAGCTAGCTAACCGACAAACGGTTGTTCGATATTCCAATATTCACTTGCGCCAGCAGGAACACGGCTGCTTAAATCAAACCACAAGGTCTTATCGTGACTGGATAGTCACGAAAGCCATCTAAGCGTTCTCTCGGTTACTTGCGCACTGCGCGAAATGGGTTCCTGCCTGGTCAAAGACGCCACTCCACACCTGCCAAAAGGTCGTGGACGGATGCTCTATTTCAGCCCTAACTGATTGAAAATAAATAACTTATAAAATCCTCCAGCCTGACATCTTGCTGTCACGTCCAGGCGCTTTCCTGATTGTCCTGCTTAGCCCGGTTTAACGGCACCGCCGTTTTGCCATGCCCACTTTTGCGCCAGGAGGAAACGACATGAAGCCAGCTACCGCTGTCGTCGATGTTCACGGAATCTACAAGATCTACACGGAGTTCTACGCCAATCCGAGCGCGCGCAAGACCATCATCCTGGTTAACGGCTCACTCTCCACCACCGCTGCCTTCGCGCAAACGGTCAAATACCTGCGTACCCAGTTCAATGTGGTGCTCTACGACCAGCCCTATGCCGGCCAGTCGAAGCCGCACAACCATCACCACCAGCCGATCACCAAGGAAGACGAGGCCAGCATCCTGCTCGAACTGATCGAACAGTTCCGCGCCAACCACCTGATGTCGTTCTCTTGGGGAGGCGTCGCCGCCATGCTGGCCCTGGCCCAGCGCCCGGCGCGTATTGAAAAGGCGGTCATCACCTCCTTCTCGCCGCTGCTCAACGAGCCGATGGTCGACTACCTAGAACAAGGCCTGGCCCATCTGCACGCCCTCGACGGCGACCAACTCGGCCACCTGGTCAACAGCACCATCGGGCGCTACCTGCCATCGCTGTTCAAACGCTATAACCACCGCCATATCAGCAGCCTGGACAGCCACGAATACCAGCAGATGCATGCCCATGTGCACCAGGTACTGCACCTCGACGCCCATTGCCAGATGCAGTGCCTGGCAGGCATCGATATCCCGCTGCTATTCGTCAACGGCGAACACGACGCCTACACCTCGCCAGCCGACGTGCGCCTGTTCGCCAAGCACCTGAACGACTGCCAGTTCGTCACCATCGACAACGCCGGACACTTCCTCGACATGGAACACAAAGCCGCATGGCTGCAGAGCCAGGCCGCACTGCTGGGCTTCCTGCAGAGCAAGCCACTGCGCCAGGCCCACTACCGCCCACAGATGGACGTGTTGCACGCGCTGGCCGTATGAAGCCTATACACACCCGCGCCCGCACCGCGTTATTGCAGATAACCGCGGTGCGGACTTCATTTCAACCAAGACTTCCGGTATAAAGGCACCCGCTGCGGGCGTCGTATAGTGGTAATACCCTAGCTTCCCAAGCTAGAGCTGTGGGTTCGATTCCCATCGCCCGCTCCAAATCGCAGTTTTTAAAGCCCTGATTTCTAACAAGATTTCAGGGCTTTTTGCTTTCTGGACTAGGCCGGTGTCGAAAAAGTGTCGAAGATGGGATTTCCGCGGCTAGCGCTTCCACAACGCTAAGAAACTGGAAATCGAAAAGTTGACTAAAGCCTTATATCTGAATAAGGCAAATGTATACCTCTATATATATCAGCAAGCCTACCAGTACTACGAAGCGCCTCCACTGATCGATACAAGACACACTCCACTAACTGCCCGCGCTCACTGTTCTGCACGATAAATACATCATCAAAATCCCCATAGTGCTGGCGGCGAATGTCTTTATATTTAGGATCACGAAGCACGTAATCACTTTCTTCCTGTGCACCTAGAACACCATCGACTCGATGACTAACGAGCAAATTAAATGCTTGAGGAATACCATTTACTCGAAAAACAGGAAAATGCCAAAGAGTGGGAACAGCAACTATTTTCAAACCCTGATTACCTAAATCAGCAACTCGAACTGAACTATCCTTGTGCGTATACAAAACCATAGAGACCTTTCCAAAACTCACAGCACTTAACCTAACGTTGCCCGGAGGGTCTACACGCTTAGGATTGAAAGCGGCTGGAAGAGAAAAGTCCGCACCCCCGTGGGCGACACCATATATAGCCCTAGTATATGGATATAAACTAACATTGATCACACCACCTTTATAAACATCATCAAGTGCCTTAATAAAATCAATAAATCCACCCTGAGCAGAAGACTCAGCCAAACTAGGCACCTCAGCAACATGAACAACCAAGTCACCGGCAAGCGCATCAGAATATTTTGGAGAAGAGCAAATACTTGACAGGTCGGACGAAAAAACGCCTCCAGAGAATACAAAAACAGAAACGCACAGCAAGAACTTTAATTTCATTTTCTTGATCACCGTCTTATTTCCAAAATCTGCCTATTGCAAATTTTGAATACTTCAAAAACGCATAAAAGCGCGAGATATTTTATTGCCGCGCAAACAATATAACTTAGTAAAAAAACAATCTACTAGTTATCCGATTACGAAAAAGTGTCGAAGATGGGATTTCGGCGCAAAGCGTCCTGCAGGTGATCAGGGGCTAGGTGTGCATAGCGCATGGTCATGGTGACGGACGCATGACCGAGCACCTTCTGCAGGGTCAGGATGTTCCCGCCAGTGATGACGAAGTGACTGGCAAACGTGTGGCGAAGAACGTGAGTTGCCTGACCGCGAGGCAGCTTGATCGACGTAGAGTCCAGGACACGGCTGAAATGCCGGATACAGTTCGGGAACGGGCCATGCGCCTTGAAGTAGTCGAGTAACGCCCTCTCCAAATCTGGATGAATCGGGATACTACGAGTCCGACGCGACTTGGTATTGGCGAAGGTCACAGCACCATTTTTCACCCTTTCAGGTGCAAGCCCCTGAGCCTCACCCCAACGCGCACCGGTAGCGAGACAGACGCGAGCGATCAGCGCCAAGTGTTCGCAGTTCGGGTAAGTGTCGAATGTCTGCAGCAGCTCGGTTACCTGGGCATGGGAAAGGAACGATAGCGGGCGTTCCTGCAGGCGCAACGGGCGAACCTTGGCCAACGGGTTCGGATAGTCGATATCGCCCAGCCGGTAGAGTTCGTTGAACAACGACTTGAGGTAGCCGAGTCGGTTGTTCAGGGTCTTGCCATGGATGCCGTCGGCAAGATGCTGGCCACGAAGTTTGCAGAACTGATCAGCCGTGAACTTGACCGCTATAGGGTCGCCCAGCTCGCGCACCAGCTTTTCCAGTACCTGTTTAAGCCGTACCGAATCCGCCAGGGTGTGGCCGTGCAGATCGTAGTAACGCTGGGCCAGTTCGGAGAGCTTGCGGCGATCCTTTGGCTTGGGTGCCCAGTCCGGCGTTTCAATCACCTTGGCCCTGCAGGTTGCTTCAAAGCGCGATGCCTCGGCCTTGGTCTTGAAGGTCTTACGGAAGCGTTTGCCCTTGATCGGCTCTACATCGACCTTCCAGCGCCCGTCAGGTAGTTGGTCTATCGCCATCAGATGGCACGCCCCCAACGAACACTGCGCTCTTCCAGCAGCTTCTTGATGTGCTTGTAGATGTCGTGCTCGCTCATGTCCTTGGCTGCATAGTGATCGCGAATGACCGGCCAGCATTCCCAGGTTTGCAGCCGATCAAACGCCTTTTTTGCGCCCACCCGCTCCCTTGCCAGCAGGCTTACGAAGTTTCCCAGGAACAGCTCCACGTTCTTACCCGAGAAGCCGCGGGAGGTCTTGTAGTAGCGCTTGTATTCAGTGTCCTCAAGCAGGGAATCAACTGGTAGGTCCACACGTATGTCCTCGCGAATAAGTGTCCAAATGGGGGCGAAGTAGCCCGGTCGGCTCAGCAACTTGAATTGCCCCAGCCCATAGCGCCACAGACCGTCCAGATGCCCGGCAAAGGCTGCAAACGAGCGGGTATCAATGGCTTCACCGGTTTTCACATCCAGGGAGCCACTGGCGAATTGCTGGATGATGGAATGGTGATAACGCAGCTCAACGCGCCATACAGGTTGATCCGGGTTGTAGTTTTGCGGGTCGCCTTCGTCGAAGCTGTCACGGCGCCTCCAGACGCTTTCCCAGTAGTCGAGCTTGTCCGTGGCCTTGGCCTGCTCGGTCTTGTTGTAGATACACAGCTGGATGCCACTGGCAGAGCCAAACATCGAGGTTTCGCCGCGGCCATAGGTGCTGGACTTGGTCGCCCAGTTGATTTCACTGATGCCCGATATGTCGCGCTGTGTGCGGGCCTTGCAGTGCATGCGCGCGACCAGATCAGCGGGAGGCGTCCAGCCCTGCAGGTCTAATGCAAGGTGGACGGCACACTGGTTGATTTCCACATGCGTCATCACCTGGGACGCATAGAAATCCAAGCGATCCTGCAGGCGCTCAGGCGACAGGCTGTCGATTGCATGGGGTGACACTTCGATTTTCAGATGGGGGCCGATGCAGTCCAACTTGGCGTTGAAGTTCTTCACCAGCAGGATGATGCCCAGGTCTGCATTCTGCAGCTTGTACTGATACCCCGAGTCGCGCCCTACCCGGCCGGAGTGCCAGCGCTGGCCCGCGAAATCAACCAGGGTGCCCGGGTTTTCAAACAGTGCCATGACCTCCGGGCGGATCAGCCCTTTGTACAGCTGGCGCACCGTATCGACGCCACAGCGCAGCAGGCGAACGCCTGACAAGTCGGTGAACGTGACGTTGCCAGGGTCAACAAACAGACGCCCGTGTTTGTCATCCTCTGCAGTCAGAAGATTCAAACGCTGATGATCTTTTACCATTGTCATTTCTTCACCTAATGCCAGTTATTGCGGAAGTTCTAAAGTCGTTATCTGACGTGTTACAGGGGCGTCAGCGAGCGCGCGGCGCACCTGCGCGCTCGTGCCTCGCGTGCACCCGTGCCAGCGCGCTCGCATCCTTTCTCTTGATCCATCCATAGGCTTACCGGCTTTCCTTCCGGCGCTACGGGTGCTACTCGGCCGCTCCAGGGTGATAGGAGGATCAGCAGCAGAAGTAGCGCGAGCAGGGGCGGACGGAAATCGGGAGCGCGCAGTGGGCGTTGCGGCAGGCGGGAACGCTCAGGGCCGAGCGCAGGGGTTTGCTGTGTGTGGCGCTGGCGATACAAGGTGAAGCACACCAAGGGCGCTGCCCTTGTCATCCCGCTCTTGCCGCCGAGGGCTCGGGAGCATGGGGCGGTGAAGCTACCCCATACTCCCGTTGATAGGCTGTTCATAGGCAATCCGCGTCAAGGGTGCGCTGCGCCCGTGCTTCCGTTCGACGGAACGGTGGAGCTGTTCCGACGAGCCGGGAGCGCGGCCCCTGACTCAGCCGAGTTAGGGTGGGCGATGCAGCCCAGTACGTTGCCGGAACCATGCCGGTCGCGGTGCTGCACCGCCCAAATGTTGCGGATTTCGTGGAAGAACACCCGCTCCGGGTAGGGGTCAGTCGTGTCGAAATACACGGCCATGAAGCAGGCATGGTCACAGACGCCTTCCATGGGCAGGACTACGCCAACAACGTGCATGACTTGAAACACCGATTCCGGCTCATCATCCCAGCGCAATTCCATGAGCGCGGTTTTGCCGATGTAGCTGATAGCAGTGGCAGCATCGGGAGAGAGGCAGGGGCTAGTCATGGCTGCAGCCCTCAATCTGATCGGCAATGCGGATGGAGCGGATGTCCTCTAGGTAGGCTTCCACGGGGAAGTCTTCACCAGGGCTCATGACCATCAGATAGGCCTGCTCCTGCACGCCTTTAACTGGCAGGACGATGCCGATGACATACCCCGAGCGGCAGAACGGCTCGGGATCATCGTCCCAATCCAGCTCGACGTGGACAGGCTTACCGATGTAGCCAACAGCGGTGACGGCATCCAGGGTATGACTTGGGTTAGGCATGGCTGTAGTCCCCCGCTTTGAACTCCTTTTTACCCTTGAGCAGATCGGCACGCAGGCGGGCAAGATTGACCATGCGGAAGTCGGCCAGCCGCATGCTAGGCACGGTGCCGTTATCCACCCAGTCGATAGCCTCTTCGATGGATATGCCGCTCATTTCGGCAAAGGTCTTAACGCTGCACAGGTCCAGGCTGTCGTCACTGATCATGGGGTTTCTCCTGCAGGGGCTGTTCCTTGGCAAAGCTGGCTTCCAGGCGCACGACCATTTCGGCGTTCATAGAGCGGCGCGAAGCGTGGGCGGCTTGTTCGATCTTTAGCCGCAGTGCAACAGGCACGCGCAGCTTGAATTGCGGATCAGTTCGGCTCACAGCGTCCACTCCTGTTCGAGAAGCTGTTGATGCAGCAGTGCCACGTTGACCATGGTGCGTTTGCCCAGCTTCTGCGAAGGCAGGTAATTACGCTCCACCCAAGTACGTACAACGACGGGTTCGTCGCCCATGCCGATCCACTCGGCGAATTTCTGCCACGGCATCAAGGGCGGTGCACCGTGCAGCTTTTGGGGGTCAAGACCTTCAGGTGGTAGCATCAGCTTGCTCCGCTATATTCCGCTATATCTTGCATTAGATGCCTTACACATAATGCAAGTCTCGGACAAAATATAAGCCAAGACACCACAAAGAAACCACCACTATATGCAAGCTTTTTAGATGCTTTCGGAATGATAAGAGAAAGATTGATATCCGTATGGGATAAGGAAAAGCTTTCGGCCCCTAAGCTTGAGAAGCTGACAGGCATAGACCGGAGCAGCTGGTATCACTTGAGAAATGGAAAGCGGCGTGCCAACGAACAGGACATTGAGGCCATCGTGCAGATGTTCCCTCAATACGCTTTCTGGATTGCGAGCGGGCAGATCGCGCCCGAAATTGGCCAAACTAGCCCTGACTACGACGAAGCCAACCGAAACTTGAGTCAACCCAACGCGGGATAGCGATCACCCAGGAAGTGACTAGACGCTGGTATGCCCGAGCACATGGAGCCAAGTGCGATTAGCCGTAGCGACCTTTCCATGGAGGGGTTAGGTATCGATTTTCCGATTGCCGAAGTGAAACTCTTCTTCGTGGTGATAGAGAAGAACCCAGTTTCCAGCAGGAGGAAAGATGACCAGATCATCAGAGGCTGGATAGCAGAAATCCTGCCAATACCCTACAAACAGCGCCCAGGAAGTTTTGAGTGCGACTGTTGGCCCCCACGAAAGAACAACCTCTATTTCCGACAGCGGTTGTTCATTCCCTAGCCAGCTGATACCGGCAGCACCAGAAAGATGTTCAGTACTTGTGGTGCTCACACTGAAATCTAGGCTAAGCGAGTCTGTTCCAAGTAAAGACAGAGCACGCTTGTGGAGCAACAGGGCTTCCACGTCATCAACCGGCAGCAGTGCATTGAGTACCTCTTCAGGCAGAACAGCGTATCGACTGTCTGTCCAGCGCCAAGCAAGCTTGTGTTGCCGAATGTCCATGGACTAGATGCCTACGTTTGGATAAAGGCGATATTGAAAAGGTATCGCATGAGCGAAGCAGATATTTAAGCTGCGCTAGGGTATTTCATTAGCTTTGGCACTAAACGCGACGATAGATTTTTCAAGCTTAGAAATGTGAGCTTCAACTTCTGTGCATTGCGATTCATAGCCAAATAGTGGGATTTCTCGAATACTTTCAACATAGATTTCATTGGCTTCTTTGCTGCCCAAACCCACTACCAACTCAGACACCTTGGATAGACTCGATATAGCAGACGAGTAACACAAATTTGTACCAAAACCACCTAGAAACATAGCAACAACAAAAAGATAAGGAGTAGCCAGTGCTGTTACCACTGAAATCACTGCAGTACCTGAATCCAGTTTCTTCCTAAACAAAATCAACAACACAGTAAAAAACACAACCTGAGACAGCAACATTAAAAAATATTCTTTAGACATAAATGTAATCCTAATGACTAAGCCAAAGAGCGACTATGAGCGCCCAGCAAGCTAGATAAACAATTTACCGTACGCTATACACCGACTACTCTTAATCAACAAAGGCCCAAGGGATTTCTTTTTTGAAGATATCAATGGACTCCTCCATAAGCTCTAGGGAGATTGACTCTTTGAACACAGTGACTGTGCGCGCCCTTTCTGTGTCATCCCTGAATAACTCAATGATTAATTCATTCCCTCTATAAATCTCGACACCAATACCATCTCGCAAACCTACATCACTAACCACAACAAATCTGTCTTCTGAAGATGACATAGCTATTCCTTATGGCACATAGAAACACAATAAATCACTCAATATTAATATATTTACTATATGCATATATGCCACAAGGGCAGCACTCTTTCGGCGACCAACTGACAGAGATATAGAGCTTCCCTTCCCCCTTCCTTTCTACTGTGAACTCTGCGCTAGCAAGAGAAGACGTATAGCTGGGGCTAATTTTTTCGGACGACTCGTAAACAAGCGCCCCCTTATCGTCACGCTCAACATATTCGAGAGTTATTTCTGCATCACTTAAATCTTCTAATCTTCGCGGAGCAGTGACCCTATATTTATTTAAGCCAGAAAGCTTCTCAAGCTTTATCAAATCATCAAACTCTTGCCCGCTTCGCGGGGCATAACATGCTAGGGAAGCTTGTGAGAACAAGATACTAATGACGATTATGAAAATGCGCATATTTTGCCTAACGCGTGATTAAGAAGCGGAGCGAGTGATTAAAATAAACTATTATCTTTCAAGCTCACGAATTCGCTCCTTTATACTTTCAAGATTTATATGAGGCTGAATAGCGGGCCATTGCTTACGAGACACATCGCACATAGACAGTATACCGATGACCACGCCAGCAATTAGGGCACAACACAACGCTATTAATTCCACAGTTCCTATTTTGCCGAACTGATTGTATGCAAACCCTCCTGCCAGTCCTATTAACAGCCAAACTATAAGATTTATGACAAGCCGCTTAGCTGGACCTGTGGATTTCATTTCGTTTGCTTTAAGAATGGTCGTTAGCAGTTTGAGTTCTTTGGCTTTATGCATAAATGTGCCTAATGGAAATACAACGTTTGGTTGAGGGGCGGGCTTTAGCGCGTCCTGGCAAGCGACTTGAACCACATGTAGAAGCCAAGCACACCGCACGATTTAGGTTAAATGCTGACATAGCCTTCAAGCCATCCTGCGCGATCTAGCTGCCACTCTGCAATTTCAAAGCCTTCTGGTGTATTAGAAAATCCAGGCTGAGTCTTTACGAGATCACGGGCGGCTTCAGCATTTTCTTCTGACGAAAAGACACCAATAATTTTTTGATCTTCATGGCCGTCAGCAAAATCGTGTACGTGGTGGAGGATATATACAGATTTCATATTGGTTTCTAATGTCTGGTTAAGGGGCTGACTTTAGTCCGTCACAGTGAGCGAAGCGAACGATTTGAACCACTTGTTAGTGTCACTTTACTCGACCACTATTGTGTTGTCTGAAAATGTAGCGCAAAAAGCTTCAGCCCCCGAATAATCTTGTGGTGAAAGAGATATTGAAATAGTAGGACCATTTGAAAATATAAGTTCAAAGCACTGGTCTTCTTGAAATGAAACAGCGCAAACCTCTGAATTGATGATTTCTGATAGATGTGTGCTTAGCGATACCGGGTTGAATGCGGCCAGTACACAATTGCTAAATTTAAAACCTGCGCCATCCACAGATATTTCAGCATCAAGCAGTTTCATGCCAATAAGCCGCTCGAGTGGACGCATGTTGATCCCTAACGTTTGGTTAAGGGCCGGGCTTTAGCCGGTCCCAGTGAGCGAAGCGAGTGATTTGAACAATTTGTTATGACTTTGCATCGTTTACATATTGGGTTTTCATATGCCTAGGCCAGCTTGGATAAACTGTTTTCAACGACTCGCCGACTTTGGACTCTACATAAGACTGGTCGAGTTCGGAGAATTTTACGGGCGATAGATTTCCATTTATCAGGTGGGCTACTGCTTTTTCGTGGAAACCACAAAATATGGCCCAAGACATTAATTGGTGCCAATTATTTATCTTGTCTTGTGACTCTTCTGCCTTTCGCCACACCTTGCTTAAAGTAGGGAAATAGCCGCCATCGCCCTTGAGAAGCTCCCCGTCATCAATTGGGATTTCCGCCGGCCAAAATAATTTACTTTCTTTATAGAGTCTGCTGAATTTCATTTTGAGTCATAACGTTTGGTTAAGGGGCGGGCTTTAGCCCGTCCCAACGAGCGAAGCGAGTGGATTGAACCGCTTGTTAGTAACTTGTGCTTGTCATACGCTCAATTACATTTGGATCAATGGTAACTAAGCTATAACTTCCACCATCCTCAACCTCGTTATTATATATTAAAACTTTGTAGCCTTGGCTAAGCAGAAATTTTTCTAGTGTAGGAAAGCCATAGTCATTTGCCTGGATCTTACGAGATTCGTAAGTCCCATTGGGATCTTGGCATTTTACTATATCTTCCCATATCTTTTTGTATTCAGGGATTTCTGGAAAACAATTCTTCAGCGCAACTGCAAGCGATTGCGCTCGGTTAGAGCCCCAGTCCATACAAACTGAAAGAACCTCACCGACAACGACGCTTATCTTGCACTCATAAATATTCCCCCGGGCTTCATCTATTACATCTTCGTCGATTCTTTTTTTATCTAGCCTCTCTTTCGCAGCATCTAAACTTCCGAAATGCGAGAAAGAATTAAACGATCCAATTTCATCAAAAGAGCCATGATACCAAAATCTTGCATTGATTAGACTGTGCATATTTATATCCATAAGTACATACTAACGAACTATTAATTAGGCAAAATTTCTGTGGCGTGATACGCCTTGAGGTGTCTAATAAGGTCCGTTGTCATGCAGTAAACCCTTGATTTGCACAGGCGCGAAAATGGCAAACGCGACTAGCCCAGGTGAAAAAGCGACATGAAAGACCACACGTACGAAACCAGCCAAGGCAACATAATGGCTAGACGCTACTGATCGGCCTCAAGGCTGTCTAGCTGACGTGTCGAAAATGTGTCGAAATCACAGCGAAGAAAAGCGGATTTATGCAGGTGTAAGTTAGCTAAAGCCCATGAATAGCAAGGCTTTGCGGGATAACGCAGGCAGAAACAGAGGGTTCGATTCCCATCGCCCGCTCCAAATCGCAGAATCTAAAGCCTCGAAACCATACGGTTTCGGGGCTTTTTGCTTTCTGGGTTCAGAGAATTTGAGCTGGACAGGTTGTAGCGCGAACAATGCCGCCAGGCATTTAATAACAGCGCTGGCAGATTGCAGAGATGGCGTTCCCAACTGGATTCGAACCAGTATCTAGCCCTTAGGAGGGGCTTATTCTATCCATTGAACTATGGGAACCAAGGCTGGATAGACGGGCCACCAGCGGGCGGCATCTTAGCGAGGCTGGGCGGTTTTGTCATGCCGCTGCCATCATCTGCGCGCCATACTGCCAACTGACTGCCAACCGGTTGTCATAAGGAGAGGAGATCGCCATGCGCCCTGCTGCTTCGCATCATCTGCCGGATTCGCCTTTTGCCGATTTTCATCTGCGTGCGGTCAGCGTTAACGATGCTGCTGCCCTGGCTGCCCTGCTGCAACAGCTAGCGCCCGATGAGCCGCGCGCCGATGCCAAGCTGCTGGCTTTGCGCTTGAGCGAGCTGCCGGTGAGCCGCGTGGTGCTGGTGGCCGAGCGTGACGGTAAGCTGCTCGGCACCTGCACGGTCAATCTGATTGAACACCTGGCGCACAACTTTGCCCGCTCGGCGATTCTGGAAGATGTGGTGGTGGATGGTGAAGCACGCGGCCTGGGGATTGGCCAGGCTCTAATGGGCAAAGCCATCGAACGCGCCCGCGCCTGGGGCTGTTACAAGGTCGCGCTGTCCAGCAGCCAGAGCCGTGAGGCCGCCCATGCTTTTTATGCCAACCTGGGGTTTAAGCCGCATGGCATTAGTTTGGCGCTGACGCTCGACTAGAGGCTATCAAAGGCTTTTGTAGGAGCGGGCCATGCCCACGAATCGATGTTGACCTAAAAGCATCGCGGGCATGGCCCGCTCCTACGGGTTTGGTTTTGCAAAACCTGCCAGACGTTTTTAACGGCCAAAGCGCTCTTCGGCTAGTTGATCGGCAATCTCCACCGTGGTTTTGCTCGCCGCATCGGCGCGTTGGAATATCTGTTCCAGGGTCGCGCCGATGCCTTCGATATGCGCCTTGAGCTGTGCGGCGCTGCCGCCGGTGCGCTCGTAGCAGACATCGATAATGCCGCCGGCGTTGATTGCGTAATCCGGCGCGTACAAGCATTCGTTGCGGCGCAGGGTTTCCGCCAGACTGGCATCGGCCAGTTGGTTGTTGGCGGCCCCGGCGATAATCGGCGCGCGCAGGGCTTCCAGGGTTTGCTGGTTGATAATGCCGCCCATGGCGCACGGCGCAAATACATCGACATCCAGGCCGAAAATCGCCTGCTGCGTCACGGCGGTTGCGCCCAGCTGCTCGACCGCACGCCGCACATTGGCCTCGACAATATCGGTCACCCACAGCTCGGCCCCAGCAGCTTTCAGCTGACGCGCCAGATCGAAGCCCACCTGCCCTACCCCTTGAATCGCGACTTTGAGGCCACGCAAATCATCACGGCCCAGGCGATGCTTTACCGCAGTCTGGATGCCGATGAATACGCCATAAGCGGTGGACGGTGATGGGTCGCCATTGCGCGTGCCGCCGGAAAAGGCTTCGCGCAGCTCGGCGCCGGATACGTGGCGCGTGCGCTCGGCCATGATCTGCATTTCCGCAACGCCAGTGCCTGAGTCGGCAGCTGTGATATAGCGGCCGCCGAGGCTGTCGACAAAATCGCCCATGGCCTGGAACAACGCCGCGCTCTTGCCGGTATGCGGGTCGCCGATGATCACTGCCTTGCCGCCGCCCAGAGGCAGGTTGGCCAGGGCCGATTTGTAGGTCATGCCGCGCGACAGGCGCAGCACATCGCGCAGCGCTTCATCGTCATTGGCGTAGGGCCACATGCGGCAACCGCCGAGCGCCGGGCCGAGGTTGCTGTTGTGAATAGCGATAATCGCCCGCAGGCCGCTGGCCTTGTCGTGGCCGTAGACCACCTGTTCGTGGTGGTCGAAATCGATATGGGAAAACACGGACATAGGTGCCTCGTTTTTTTGTTGTAAGAGGTCGCCCTCTCCCTATTAGGGAGAAGGTGAACGTTATGAGTATCGGTTGGCGCTACGCAGCCGGTTCGAACAACTGCACCGCAGCAATCTCGCTGACGACCATGCGCGCCTTGAGCTGGCAGCTTTGCTCGCGCACCTTCGTCAGGCTGCGTTCCTTGACGTGGCCATAGCCGCGGATCTGCTCCGGCAACTCAGCCAGGGCCAGCGCGGTGCGGTAGTTGTCTGCGTTGAGTTCCTTGAGCAGGTAGTCCAGATCCTGCTCGTAGTCGTCGATTAGCTGCAGCTCCAGCTTGCGTTCAGCGCTGTAGCCGAACAGGTCCAGCAGTGTGCCGCGCAAGAACTTGAACTTGGCCAGCACGCCGAAGGCCGTGAGCATCCAGGCGCCGAACTGACGCTTACGCGGCTCGCCGGTGCTGGCGTCCGGTTTGCTCAGCCAGGACGGTGCCAGATGGAACTCCAGGCGGTAGTCGCCGCTGAACTGCGCCTCCAGCTGACGGATAAAACTGCCGTCGCTGTATAGCCGCGCCACTTCGTACTCGTCCTTGTAGGCCAGCAGCTTGAAGTAATAACGCGCGACTGCCTTGCTCAACGCTTGGTCGGCACTCTTGTCGACCTGCTGCACCCGCGCCACCTGCTCGCGGTAGCGCTCGGCGTAGGCGGCGTTCTGGTAAGCAGTCAGACGCACCATGCGGTCAGCAACGATTTCGTCCAGGGTCTGGCAATGTGGTGCCTCGACCATCTCAGGCTTGGCCAGACGCTCCACAGCGGCCGCATCATGAGCTGCACGACGGCCCCAGAGGAAAGCCTGCTGATTGAGCGGCACAGCCACGCCATTAAGCTCAATGGCTTTGTTGATGGCATCGGCAGACACCGGCACCAAGCCCTTCTGGTAAGCGAAACCGAGCATAAACATATTGGTGGCGATGCTGTCGCCGAGCAGGCGCGTGGCCAGGCGGCTGGCATCGACAAAGTGGGTTTTGCTCGCGCCCACTGCTTCGATCAGCGCTTCACGCATGGCCGCGCCAGGCACCTGAGCATCGGGGTTGCGGGTGAATTCGGCGGTGGCGGCTTCATGGCTGTTGACCACCGCATGGGCGATCTTGTCATTTAGCTTGGCCAAGGCTTCTTCACTGGCAGACACCACCAGATCACAGCCCAGCAGCAGGTCAGTTTCCCCAGCGGCGATACGCACAGCAAAGATATCGTCCTGCTTGGCGGCGATGCGGATATGGGTGATCACCGGGCCGAACTTCTGCGCCAGGCCAGCCTGATCGAGCACGCTGCAGCCCTTGCGTTCGATATGCGCAGCCATGCCGAGCAATGCGCCGACGGTGGTTACACCGCTGCCGCCGACACCCGGCAGGAGGATATTCCAAGGCCGCTCCAGTGTCGGCTGACGTGGCTCTGGCAAGGCAATAAACAGCGCACTCAAACCCACCGCTTCAGGTTTGCGCAGGCTGCCACCATGCACGGTGACGAAGCTTGGGCAAAAGCCCTCAACACAACTGAAATCCTTGTTGCAGGAGTTCTGGTCGATCTCGCGCTTGCGCCCTACTTCGGTTTCCAACGGCAGCACCGACAGGCAGTTGGATTTGACGCTGCAATCACCACAACCCTCGCACACCGCCGGATTGATAAAGGCGCGCTTCTGCGGATCAACCAGCTTGCCGCGCTTGCGACGACGGCGCTTCTCAGTGGCGCAGGTCTGGTCATAGATGATCACCGAACAGCCCTTGAATTCGCGCAGCTCACGCTGCACCGCATCCAGATCGCGGCGATGATGGAAAGTAACGATAGGCGCGAAGGTGCTGCGATCCGGGTATTTCTCCGGTTCATCGGTCACCAGAGCAATACGCTTAACGCCCTCGAAAAACACTTGCTGGCTGAGTTGATCGACCCGTAGCTCGCCGTCAATCGGCTGGCCACCGGTCATGGCCACCGCATCGTTGTAGAGGATCTTGTAGGTGATATTCACCCCAGATGCCACGGCAGCGCGGACAGCCAGATGGCCAGAGTGGAAGTAGGTGCCGTCACCGAGGTTCTGGAAGATATGCGCGGTGTCGGTAAATGGCGCCTGACCAATCCAGGTCGCGCCCTCACCGCCCATCTGAGTGAAGGTGTCGGTGTTGCGGTCCATCCACTGAGTCATGTAGTGGCAACCAATACCGCCTTGGGCGCGACTGCCTTCTGGCAGTTTGGTCGAGGTGTTGTGCGGGCAACCCGAGCAGAAATGCGGGGTGCGTACGGTGGTGTGCTTCGGTGCAGCCAGGGAAGCTTCCTTGGCCGCGAGAAAGGCCAGACGTTCCTCGATCTGAGTGCTGCTGTAGATCGGTGCGAGGCGCTTGGCGATGGCACGGGCGATCATCGCCGGGGTCAGTTCAGACAGGTTCGGCAGCAGCGAATGACCCGCTTCATCGAACTCGCCCACCACCACCGGACGCTTGCCCACGGGCCAGTTGTAGAGCTGACCAGTAAGCTGGTCTTCAATAATGCCGCGCTTTTCCTCGACCACCAGAATCTCGTCCAGGCCCTCGGCGAACTCATGCACCGACACCGGCTCCAGCGGCCAGCTCATACCAACCTTGAATACGCGCAGGCCCACCTGGGCGCACAGCGTTTCATCCAGACCGAGATCATCCAGCGCTTGGCGCACATCCAGATAGGACTTGCCGGTGGTGATAATGCCCAGGCGCGGATTAGGCGAATCGAGCTTGATCTGGTTGAGGTTATTGGCCAGAGCAAAGGCGCGGGCGGCGTAGATTTTGTAGGTATTGAGCCGCGCTTCCTGGGCCAGGGGCGGGTCCGGCCAGCGGATATACACGCCGTCTTCCGGTAGCTGGAAATCCTCGGGGGCTTTCACTTGCATGCGTAGCGGGTCGACATCCACCACGGCCGAGGAATCGACATTTTCTGCGATGGTCTTCAGCGCCACCCAGCAACCGCTGTAGCGCGAGAGCTCCCAGCCGATGATGCCGTAATCGAGAATTTCCTGAACGTTGGCCGGGTTGAGCACCGGAATCGAGGCGGCGATAAACGCATGCTCACTCTGGTTGGCGATACTCGATGACTTACAGCCATGGTCGTCGCCGGCCAGCAGTAGCACGCCGCCATGCTCGGAAACTCCGGCCGAGTTGCCGTGTTTGAACACATCACCGCAGCGGTCCACGCCAGGGCCCTTGCCATACCACATGGCAAACACGCCATCGTAACGCGCACCAGGGAACAGGCTGGTCTGCTGACTGCCCCACACGGCGGTGGCGGCCAACTCTTCGTTAACGCCGGGCTGGAAGTGGATGTGATTTTCTTTGAGGTACTGCTTGGCGTCCCACAGGCTCTTGTCGAGGTTGCCCAGCGGCGAGCCCCGGTAGCCGGAAATAAAGCACGCGGTATTCAGGCCATGAGCTGCGTCGCGTTGCTTCTGC
>JAHJXZ010000026.1 GCA_018827205.1 Gammaproteobacteria bacterium
GCAGTTACCACTCGCGGCTTCAAGCAGGGTGAGTGCCGCACCTTGGCTGGCTGGATCTGTGACATTCTCGATGAGCTGGACAACCCAGCGGTGATTGAGCGCGTCCGTGGTCAGGTTGCGGACCTATGCGCCAGCTTCCCGGTCTACGCTAACTAAGACAGCACGCAATTTTGCCACTCGCAGCGCGGTTACCCATCGCGCCGCATCAACGCCGTCCCACAAGGGCGGCAGCAAAACACGCAGTCGGAGCAAGCATGTCACTTAGCGTTTTTGACCTTTTCAAGATCGGCATCGGCCCGTCCAGCTCGCACACTGTCGGCCCCATGCTGGCCGCCCTGCGCTTTGCCGAAGGCCTGCGCCGCGATGAGCTACTGGCCGCCACCGATACCGTGAAAGTGGAGCTATACGGCTCCCTCGGCGCCACCGGCAAGGGCCATGGCAGCGACAAAGCCGTGCTGCTAGGCCTGGAAGGCGAACAGCCGGACAGCGTCGAAACTAATACCGTCGACGCACGCCTGGCAGCGATTCGCAGCAGCGGCGAACTCAAGCTGCTCGGCGAAAAAGCTATCCACTTTGTAGAAAAGCAGCACCTGGCGATGATCCGCAAGCCGCTCCCCTTTCACCCCAACGGCATGATCTTCCGCGCCTTCGACGCCGCCGGCCTGCAGATCCGCTCGCGCGAGTACTACTCGGTGGGCGGCGGTTTTGTCGTGGATGAACAGGCCGCCGGCGCCGACCGCATCGTTGAAGACAGCACCGTGCTGCAATACCCCTTTACCACCGGCAAACAACTACTGGCCCACTGCGCCGAACACAACCTGTCAATCAGTCAGGTGATGCTGGCCAACGAAGCCGCCTGGCGCCCGGAAGCGGAAACCCGCGCGCGCCTGCTGCATATCTGGCAAGTGATGCAGGACTGCGTCGAGGCGGGTTGCCGTAACGAAGGCATCATGCCCGGCGGCCTCAAGGTCAAACGCCGCGCCGCCGCCCTGCACCGCCAGCTATGCAAGCACCCTGAAGCCAGCCTGCGCGATGCCCTGAGCGTGCTCGACTGGGTCAACCTCTACGCCCTGGCAGTGAACGAAGAAAACGCCAGCGGTGGCCGCGTGGTCACCGCACCAACCAATGGCGCGGCCGGTATCGTGCCGGCGGTGCTGCATTACTACAGCCGCTTTATTCCCAGTTCCAACGACGACGGCGTGGTGCGCTTTCTACTCACTGCTGCCGCGATCGGCATTCTCTACAAAGAAAACGCTTCGATCTCTGGCGCCGAAGTCGGCTGCCAGGGCGAGGTCGGCGTGGCCTGCTCGATGGCAGCCGGCGCTCTGTGTGAGGTACTCGGCGGCAGCGTCAACCAGGTGGAGAACGCTGCGGAGATTGGCATGGAACACAACCTCGGCCTGACCTGCGACCCTATTGGCGGCCTGGTCCAGGTGCCCTGCATCGAACGCAACGCCATGGGTTCAGTGAAAGCGATTAACGCCGCGCGCATGGCCCTGCGTGGCGATGGCCAACACTTCGTCTCGCTGGATAAAGTGATCCGCACCATGCGCCAGACTGGCGCCGACATGAACAACAAGTACAAGGAAACCGCTCGCGGCGGCCTTGCTGTGAATATTGTCGAATGCTAAAGCCAACAACCATACAACCCTGTAGGAGCGAGCTTGCTCGCGATGCTTTTCGCAAAAAATCGCGAGCAAGCTCTCTCCTACAAAAGCAACCTATACAGACATGGAGAACCGCATGACCACTGAAACCCTGGCGAAAACCCCACTACATGCCCTGCACCTCGAACTCGGCGCACGTATGGTGCCCTTCGCCGGTTATGACATGCCGGTGCAATATCCACTGGGCGTGATGAAGGAGCATCTGCACACCCGCGACCAGGCTGGCCTGTTCGACGTGTCGCACATGGGCCAGATCGTCCTGCGCGGCGCAAATGCTGCCCAGGCGCTGGAAAGCCTGGTGCCGGTGGACATCATTGACCTGCCAGTAGGCATGCAGCGTTACGCCATGTTCACCGATGAAAACGGCGGCATCCTTGACGACCTGATGGTCGCCAACCTGGGCGATGACACCCTGTTTCTGGTGGTCAACGCTGGCTGTAAAGACCAAGACCTGGCCCACCTGCAGAAACACATCGGCAGCCAGTGTGAGATCGAAAGCCTGTTCGAAGCCCGTGCCCTGCTCGCCCTGCAAGGCCCGAAAGCCGTAGACGTATTGGCGCGCCTGGCCCCAGAAGTTGCGCAGATGACCTTTATGCAATTCGCCCCCGTGCGCCTGCTGGGCGTGGACTGCTATGTCAGCCGCTCCGGCTACACCGGTGAAGATGGCTACGAGATTTCGGTGCCAGCTGAACACGCTGAAACCCTTGCACGCAGCCTGCTGGCCGAAGCAGAAGTCGAGGCCATCGGCCTCGGCGCGCGCGACTCGTTGCGCCTGGAAGCCGGCCTGTGCCTGTATGGCCACGACATGAGCACCAGCGTTACGCCAATCGAAGCCAGCCTGCTGTGGGCCATGTCCAAGCCACGCCGCGCCGACGGTGCTCGCGCTGGCGGCTTCCCAGGTGCCGAGCGAATCTTCGCTCAGCAACAGCAAGGCGTTGCCAGCAAGCGCGTTGGCCTATTGCCGCAAGAACGTGTACCTGTGCGTGAAGGCGCGGAAATCGTCGATGCCGACGGCAACGTGATTGGCACTGTAAGCAGCGGCGGCTTCGGCCCGACATTAGCGGCACCGGTGGCCATGGGTTATGTGCAGAGCAGCCATATCGCTCTGGATAGCGAAGTCTGGGCCATGGTGCGCGGCAAACGCGTTGCCATGAAAGTTGCCAAGACTCCGTTTGTGCCACAACGCTACTACCGCGGCTAATCACCCAGTGCGCTGCGCCGGCCGCTTGGCCGGCGCAGGCTATTCGCACCTACGGCGTGCGAATATCGGTAAAAATCAGTCGATTGCCAAACGGATCCATTACCGGCATATCGCGGCCCCAGGGCTGCGCCGTGATGCCGGGCAGTGCATTGGCATAAGCCCGCGCAGTCAGCTCGGCATGCAAAGCATCCAGATCATCGACACTGATGCGCAGCGCCGCACCGGGGCAGCAATCGCCATGGTGCTCGGACAGGTGCAGCACGCAACCATCGCGCGACACTTGTAGATAGAGCGGCAAGCCCGGCTCGAAGCGGTGCGACCAATCTTCGCTGAAGCCGAGAAACTCGCAGTAAAACGCCCGTGCCTTGGCTTCATCGAAGCTGCGCAGAATTGGAATTGGCGCAGCAAGTTGCATTGGGTTTTCTCTTAATGGGTTAAAACGCGATTAGCGCAGTTCTCCGACCATCGCTGCTGCAACGCTGAGCACATCCTTACCCAGCTGCATTGAACGCGCGCCATTCCAGCCGGTGTGTGGATTGGGCCGATCGTCGTGGTCCTTAAACGGCATTTCAATGGTAAACGCCAGGCAATCGAACTCCATGCCCACTGCGTTACAAGCCAGGGTGGTATTGGCCTGGCCAAACTGGTCGGGGGTATAACCAAAGGTGGTCTGGAACTCGGCGCCGTTATCGATCAGCAACTGGCGGAACTGCTTTTCCAGACGCTCCAGACGCGGGCTGTAGCCCGGATTGCCTTCGCAGCCAGCGGTAAACACATGAGGGATTTCCTCATCACCGTGGATATCCAGAAACAGATCAACGCCCACGGCGCGCATCTGCTGTTGGACGAAATACACCTCAGGACTTTCCGCCTCGCTGGCCGACTGCCAGGCGCGGTTAAGGTCGCACCCAGCGACGTTGGTACGCAGATGGCCACGGAAGGCGCCGTCCGGGTTCATGTTAGGCACCAGATACAGATCAGCCTGCTCCAACAGGGCATTCAGCTCGGCGTCATCACGCTGTTGCAGGCGCTCAAGCAGCCCCTGCATAAACCACTCAGCCATATGCTCGCCCGGATGCTGCTGGGCGATCAGCCAGATCTTGCGCTGCGCCTGCGGGTTGCGGCTGATGCGCAACAACTCGATTGGCCGACCTTCAATGCTCTTACCCGTGGCAAACAGCTCAGCGCCAGCCAGGCGTTGCGCATCCTCGATCAGAAGCGCATGACGCTCGCGGCTGTAGGGCTCGAAGTAGGCGAACCATATCTGTTCATGTTGCGGCTCGATGTCGAACTTCAGCGCCCCCTCTTCAAAACGGCTGGGCACACGGAACCAGTCGCGCTGATCGTAGGAGGCCACAGCGTGGTAACCGCTCCAGGCATCCTTGTAAGACGACTGTCCAGCATTGCCTAGGCTAAAGCCATAGCGCTGCCCAGGCTGCAAGCCATCAACCTTGAAGTGGAACCACTGAAAATGCCCACTGTTGAGATCCGGACGAATCGCCAGCAATACCTGCTGCGGGTTGCTAGCGTCGATGACCTCGATATTGCCGCTGTCGAAGTTAGAACTGATCTGCATGGATACCTCGAAGGCCTGGAAGCATGGAGAGACGCGAAGATGACCAAGAATCGCAGCTCTGGCGCGCAGGCGAAACGCTACAGGCGACAAACTGATATGGATTCTGCAACCTGTAGCCGCTGGGCTGATTTGCGGAACACTCGCACGATGCAACTCATCGGCGCACCGATAGTCATCTGCTTACCTGCTGCGCTCGACACCTTCACCTTGCTTTATGTCCGGGAGAAACACATGGCTACGCCAATAAACCTACGCTGCCTGATGCCAGCACTGCTCTGCACCTGGCTGCTACTCGGCGGTTGTGCCAGCAAACCCACAGATCAACAAGTCAGCAGCCCGAGCCAGCAAATAGAGCAGCCCGTTGTATCAAGCGCCACCGAGGCTAACCTGCGCAGCCAGGCCAACCGCGGCGACCTCGATAGCCAGTTCCAGCTCGGCAGCCTGTACTTCGTCGGCAAACCGAAAAAAGACCTCAAACAGGCCGAATACTGGTGGAAGTTGGCTGCCGACAAAGGCCACGCCATGGCAGCAGTCAGCCTGGCCTACTTGTATACCGGCCGCGACAACCCAGACTTCAACAACCCGCCAGAGATGCTCAAGTACCTCAACCAGTCTGCCGCCGGCGGCAACCCGATGGCCCAGCACATCCTCGGCAACCTCTACCTGCGCGGCGAACAAGGCGTACCACTGGATGCCAACCAGGCCAGACGCTTGTTCACCAGTGCCTGCCAGCAGAACTACAGCGCCAGTTGTCGCGCACTGGGAAATACGCCTTAACCCAATATTTAACGGCGCTTGCAGGTTCTGCGAACAGCACAGTTACAGCGAAAAACTCGACGCACCACCAGCAACAAATTTTCGCAACCAAGGTATTAGCTCGCACCGATGCGCACTATTTGCCATCTTGTTCTGCAGCACCACTTCGGAGGCCGAGAGCCTGTACTTGGTAACCGGGCAGTAACTACCTGTCAGTTATTCGCGCGGTGTAATTGCCAGCGGCGCCCAGCCCGAAAGAGTTAATGCCACATGCTTACTCTTGCAGTAGCGCTGCCGTACCCTGGCGCCTTACTCTGCGGCAGGCCGAGATGGCGAGATGGCGAGATGGCGAGATGGATGGTATTTTCGCCGTGATGCAATCTCCCGCGCAGTATCAGGCGTTCAATCGTAGGCTGAGCCCGCTACGTAATAACGGCCAGTTTGCAACCATTGCGCAACGCCATGGTCTACTGCGTACTAATTAAGCAGGCTGGACATTTAACTTGGCTTCGCCATAATTGCTGGGCGCAGCATAAATAGTCCTTTAACAAATCTGACAATTCGCTCAGATAACCCAGAATTAAAGGGCAAACCAGCACGGCAATAGTCATTGCAACTATTCGCCACGCTTAATAAATGCGCGAGCTAAAACTGTTTGGCCGTCTCAGGTGACCAGACCATATGCCTGGCATCCAGCCAATATTCTGTTAAAAACCATGGGGAACTACGTGACGAAAGACGAACTGCGCGCCGAACTCGAGCGCCAGGCGCAGCGTTACAAGGATGTATACGGCGGGGAAGTGATTACCTACGCCGCTCAACCGGACCCCGAGCGCAAGCCGTGGCGCAAGAAGGCTAACCTTCTCGACCAAGCGTTTGAAAAAGAGCTGGTAAAAATCGAAAAAGAGCTGCAAACCAAGGCAGACGAGGCCTCTGGCTGACGCCCCGCAACCTTGATGTCAGATCACGCGGCCATCCCTGATCGGGATGGCCGCTGACTCAGCGCCCCTTACCGCCCATCAACGAACCCAACAGACCGCGTACCAGTTGCCGACCAATCTGATTGGCCGCCTGGCGCATGGCCGTTTTCATCACCTGACTGGCAAGACCGCCAAGCAACTCACCGGCCGCACCACCTATACCGCTACCGGCCTCAGCCTTTTTGCTAGCAACGCTCGGTTTGCTCTGCTCGGCCTGCTGGGCGGCAATCTTTTCGGCGCGGGCAGTCAACAACTCGTAAGCCGACTCCCGATCAATTGGTTTGTCGTAACGTCCCCGCAAAGGCGACTGCTGGATCAAGGCCGTTCGCTCAGCCTCGCTCAGTGGCCCGATACGCGATTGCGGCGGTGCAACCGCCACGCGCTGCACCATGGCGGGCGTACCTTTAGCTTCCATAGTGCCTACCAGCGCCTCGCCAATACCGAGTTCAGTCAGTACAGCTAACGTGTCGATAGCCGGGTTAGGGCGAAAGCCTTCGGCGACCGCACGCAGCGATTTTTGCTCTTTCGCGGTAAAAGCACGCAGGCCATGCTGAATACGTAGGCCAAGCTGAGCGAGCACATCATCCGGCAAGTCGCCCGGCGATTGGGTGACGAAATACACCCCCACACCTTTCGAACGGATCAACCGCACCACCTGCTCCAACCGTTCCTGCAAGGCCTTCGGTGTTCCAGCAAACAATAGGTGCGCTTCGTCGAAGAACAGCGCAAGCAGAGGCTTGTCGGCGTCGCCGCGTTCCGGCAGCTGCTCGAACAGCTCGGCCAGCAGCCAGAGCAGGAAAGTCGCATAGACCTTCGGCGCTTCATGCACCAGACGACTGGCGTCGAGCAGGTGGATGCGCCCACGACCATCGCGGTCAGGATGCAGAATGTCTTCCAGCTGCAGGGCTGGCTCGCCAAACAGCGCCTCGGCGCCCTGCTGCTCCAGGCCGGCCAATTTGCGCAATAAGGCTTGTGATGAGGTGGAAGTAAATAACGCGCTGTCTTCGCCCAGCGCCTCGGGATGACTTTTCAGATGTGCCAGCAGCGCCTTGAGGTCTTTCAGATCAAGTAGCAATAAACCTTCGCGGTCCGCCACCTTGAATGCAGCGTAGAGTGCGGCTTGCTGGCTGTCGGTCAGTTCCAGTAGCGCACCGAGCAGTAAAGGCCCCATCTCGCTCAGCGTGGTACGCAGCGGATGGCCACTCTTGCCATGCACATCCCACAGAGTTACCGGGTAGGCGGTCGGCTGGTGATTGAGCCAGGGCATGCTGGCGATACGCTCAGCCACCTTGCCCTGCGGTGCGCCGACAGCACCTAGACCGCAAAGATCACCCTTCACATCGGCGGCAAATACCGCCACGCCAGCATCGCTGAAGGTTTCGATCAAGCGCTGCAGGGTCACAGTTTTGCCAGTGCCCGTCGCACCGGCAATAAGGCCGTGACGGTTGGCCAGACGCAATGCCTGCCCCACCGGCAGCCCATCAAGACCGGCCCCTACAACAAACTGATCGGTTTGCGCCATCTTGCCATCTCCTTAGTTAAAGCTTTACTGCAATTAGGCCGACATAGTCAGCATCGCCGCATCAGCGGCGGAGCAATTGCCTTACATCAGCACAAGACTGATGCCAGAACTTACCGGACGCAAGAAGCCATGACCAATAACCTGAAGTTCAGCCACAAGATTCTGCTTGCTGCCTCACTGGTAGTAATCGCCGCATTCTCATTGTTCACCCTGTACAACGATTACCTGCAGCGCAACGCCATCCGCGATGATCTGGAAAACTATCTACAGGAAATGGGTAATGTCACCGCCAGCAACATCTCCAACTGGTTGTCCGGGCGGATTCTGCTGGTAGAAAGTGCCGCACAGTCGATAGCTCGCGACCCGTCGACTGAAGGTCTTACCGGTCTGCTAGAACAGAAAGCCCTGGCCTCTACCTTTGTTTTCACGTATCTGGGCAGCGCCGACGGCACCTTCACCATGCGTCCTGATGAGCAGATGCCTGATGATTACGACCCGCGCACACGCCCCTGGTACAAAGATGCCATGAGCGCGGGCGGTAGCACCCTGACCGAGCCCTATATCGACGCAGCCACGAAAGAACTGATCATTACCATTGCCTCACCGGCTAAATCTGCGGGCGTGGTCGGCGGCGATTTAAGCCTCAACACGCTGATCGACATCATCAACTCGCTGGACTTCGATGGTATCGGCTACGCATTTCTGGTGAGCTCTGACGGCAAGATTCTGGTGCATCCAGACAAAGAACTGGTGATGAAAACCCTCAGCGAGGTTTACCCAAAAGACACGCCACGCATCAGCAGCGAATTCAGCGAAGCCAATCTCGATGGCAGCCAGCGCATCCTCACCTTTACCCCGGTCAAGGGTCTGCCTTCGGTTAACTGGCACATCGGCCTGTCCATCGACAAGGACAAAGCCTATGCCATGCTCAGCGAGTTCCGCACCTCCGCGATCATCGCCACCATTATTGCCGTGGTGCTGATCATGCTGCTGCTGAGCATGCTGATCGGCGTGCTGATGCAACCGCTGAATGTGATGGGCAAGGCAATGGAAGATATTGCCCAGGGTGAAGGCGACCTGACCAAGCGCCTGAGCATCCAGTCCAATGACGAGTTCGGCCGCCTGGCCAGTGCATTCAACCAGTTCGTCGAGCGCATCCACAGCTCGATCCGCGAAGTGTCGTCGGCGACCAGTCAGGTCAATGAAGTGGCCAAGCTGGTGGTTGGTGCTTCCAACTCGTCGATGATCAACTCCGATGAGCAGGCCAGCCGCACCAATAGCGTGGCAGCCGCGATTAATGAGCTGGGCGCCGCCGCTCAGGAAATTGCACGCAACGCAGCCGACGCTTCCAGCCAGGCATCCGATGCCCGCGGCCAGGCTGAAGACGGCCGCCAGGTAGTCGAAAAAACCATCCAGGCAATGAACGAGCTCTCCAGCAAAATCAGCGCCTCATGCAGCAATATTGAAACCCTCAACAGCAAGACGGTAAATATCGGGCAGATTCTTGAGGTAATCAAAAGCATCTCCCAGCAAACCAATCTACTGGCGCTTAACGCAGCGATCGAAGCCGCACGCGCCGGTGAAGCGGGTCGCGGTTTCGCCGTGGTCGCCGACGAAGTGCGCAACCTAGCCCATCGCACCCAGGAGTCGGCACAGGAGATCGAGAAAATGATCGAGGAGCTGCAAGTCGGCTCCCGCGAATCGGTCACCACCATGACCGAAAGCCAGCGCTACAGCGAAGAAAGCGTGGAGATCGCCAACCAGGCAGGCGCGCGCCTGAGCAGCGTGACCGAGCGCATCGGCGAGATTGATGGCATGAACCAGTCAGTGGCCACTGCTACTGAGGAGCAGACCTCGGTAATCGAATCGCTCAACGTCGACATTACCGAAATCAACACCCTCAACCAGGAAGGCGTGGAAAACCTCAACGCCACCCTGCGTGCCTGCGGTGATCTGGAGCAGCAGGCCAGTCGCCTCAAACAACTGGTCGACAGCTTCCGCATTTAACACATGCGTAAAAAAGCTGGGAGCCATTTTTAACGTCGCGTAGCGACGGCCCGCAAGGGTGGCCGCCATGGATGGCAGGCCATACAAACAAAAAGGGCGCTCAGTGAGCGCCCTTTTCTATTTCTGCTTATCGCTGTCAGTTGCCGACTGTTCGTCTTGCTGCAACTGTCGCCACAGCTCGGCGGCATCGGCAAATTCGGTACCGTCCTCAGGGGTCAGCGCCTGCGGGTCATAACGCTGCGTGCAACCCTCACCAAGCACAGGTGGCGCGCTGGATGAACCACGGTCGAGCGGATCCGTCATAACGCCTCCAAATACACCTCGCAGCCTTTCAGTTAAGCGCCAGGCGACCTTCATCATGCTGGGCGAACTCCTTGACCGCACGCAGTACATCACTGCGACTGACCTGCCCAATCAAGCGCCCATCCTCGACCACAGGCAAGCGCCGACGTCGGCCGCGCAGAAAACGCTCGGAGATTTCAATAATGTCCGCCTCAGGCGAAATCACTTCCACCTCGGTGGTCATATAGGCGCTGACATCACCGCCCGCCGACTCGTAATAAGCCCCGGAAAGAATGCCACGCAAGCAATCGCCCTCCGACAACAAGCCCACCAAGTGCCCTTGCCCATCGACCACTGGCGCACCGGAAATACGGTGCTCAAGCAGACGGTTGATGGCGGTGAACAGGTTCATTTCAGGACGAAAAGTCACCAGGTTGCGGGTCATGTAATCACGTACTTTGATTGACTTGAGCATCAGTAAACCCCTCTGTCTGTACTGAACCGAACCGCAACATGCACCTCAGTCGAACACCACCGTCTTGTTATCGTGCACCAGCACTCGGTCCTCTAAGTGATAGCGTAGACCACGCGACAGCACCATCTTCTCCACATCCTTACCCAGGCGCACCATCTCTTCGATGCTGTCGCGGTGACTGACGCGCACCACGTCCTGCTCAATGATTGGCCCTGCATCCAGCTCCTCGGTCACATAGTGCGAAGTCGCACCAATCAGCTTGACCCCACGCAGCGATGCCTGGTGATACGGCTTGGCCCCGACAAACGACGGCAGAAAACTGTGGTGAATATTGATGACGCGCTGGGAAAATTCCGCACAGAGTGGTGCAGGTAGAATTTGCATATAACGCGCCAACACAATCACGTCGGCCGCATGGGCTTTCACTAGGCGCGCCACTTCATCAAATGCCGGTTGTTTATCCTGTGGGTTGACCGGCACATGGAAGTACGGAATAGCGTGCCACTCGACCATGCTACGTAGGTCGTCGTGATTGGAAATCACGCAGGGGATATCGCAATCCAGTTCATCGCTGTGCCAGCGGTGCAGCAAATCGGCCAGACAATGCGACTCTCGACTGGCCATCAGTACCACGCGCTTCTTCTGCGCCGAATCGGTAACCCGCCACTCCATGGAAAACTCACGGGCAATCGGCGCAAAGGCCTGACGGAAACCGTCCAGATCAAATGGCAGTGAGTCAGCGCGGATCTCGTGGCGCATAAAGAACCAACCACTCTGATTATCCGAGTGATGGCTCGCCTCGGTAATCCAACCGTTATAGGTGGCCAGAAAGTTACTGACCTTGGCCACGATCCCGACACGGTCCGGACAGGCAATGACCAATCGAAAAGTACGCATCAACGGCTCCAGCGCTCAGATAAAGTCGGCCATTCTAGTCAC
Organism: Gammaproteobacteria bacterium; assembly: GCA_018827205.1. Classification (GTDB taxonomy): domain Bacteria; phylum Pseudomonadota; class Gammaproteobacteria; order Pseudomonadales; family Pseudomonadaceae; genus Aquipseudomonas. Next base: position 11,406 of record JAHJXZ010000026.1, read on the forward strand.
AGTCAGAAAAAACTGCAGTACTCAAACAGCACTTGCCAGCGTAGCAATAGCGCAAGATCGAACAGTTACAGCCAGGTAAATAGAGCAAACACCGCAGCCCTAACAGGTGAATAACCAGGTATGTGCAACAGACAAAATACTCAACAAGTTACTGAACAATACAATTCATAAAAAATACCGATAAAGCGGTTTACTTGTGAAAAGTGCCTGACTACTATTGCTATCACTTAATCGCCAATCCCGAATACAGGTACCCAACATGTCGTTGATCAACGAATATCGCGCCACCGAAGAAGCTATCAAAGAACTGCAAGATCGCCTGAAGAACCTGTCGCAAGACGACAAACTGAAAAAAGAACTGGAATTCGAAGGCAAACTACGCGCACTGATGGGTGAATACCAGAAGTCGCTGCGTGACATTATTGCCATGCTCGACCCGGACGCTAAAGGTGGCAAAGCCACCCGCGCCACCAAAACCACTGGCACCAAGCGCGCACGCAAAGTTAAGCAGTACAAAAACCCGAACACCGGCGAAGTTATCGAAACCAAAGGCGGCAACCACAAGACTCTGAAAGAGTGGAAAGCCAAGTGGGGCGGTGACGTCGTTGAAGGCTGGGCAACCCTGCTGGGTTAAGCCTGCCGCGCAAGCGACACAGCTCTAAATAAAAACGCCAGCGATGCTGGCGTTTTTTATGGGCACTACTTCAACGGTGTCATCAGCATTTATCCTCACAAATTACAGGGCATAACGCTGGCGTAACTGTTCTGCATAATCACGCCATTCCAGCAAGATAGTTTGCTGCTCCGCGCCAACATCAGGAAATACTGCGGCAAGGGCCTGATTGAACTGCTCCAGGGTATTCGGCGCACCATATTCGGGCTGACTCAAACGCTGTTGGCAGAACGTCCACCAACGTTGTTGCTCTTCAGCATTCAGGCTCGCAGCAAAGTTGCGTGCGCGGTAACGAAACAACAACTCTGGCAAACGCCCATCATCAAATGGCCAAGCCGCCTCGCCCAAATGCTCCGGCTCGGCACGCCGCACCTGCTCACACAACCGGCGATCACGATCACCAATAAAGCCATCGTATAACTGCTGCTCCGGGTCTTGATTGGCGGCGAACTGCTCCTCGGCATACACCTGCGCAAGTTTGTCCTGCCACACACTTGGACTACCGCGCAGTTGTTCAGCTTGCGCCTGATAAGCCGGCACATCGAGTTGCAGACGCTGAATATCTTCCACACGCAATACATTCATCGGCGCAACAACCGGGCAACGATTGATATGCAGCAACTTCAATGGCACCGGTAACTCACCCTCCGCCAACTGATCGCGGCGCGTGTACAGGCGCGTGCGCAATGTCTCTGCGGACTCATTGAGCAGCGGCGATATATCAGCCTGTAAATCGCAGACGATCAGCGCATTGCGGTTACGCGGATGCCAGGCCAACGGCAACACCACCGCCAGATAATGCCGTGCCCCGGCATAGCGCCCGGATATATGCACCAACGGCTGCAACAGGCGTATTTGATCCTGCACCCGTTGCTTGCTGCGCAGTTGATACAGGTAGTCATAGAGTTTGCGCTGCTTGCTGCGCAGCAAGCGCGCCAAGGCGATGGTCGCCCGCACATCGGACAGCGCGTCGTGCGCCTGGCCATGCTCAATGCCATTGGCGGCGGTCAGGCGCTCCAACTTGAGCGTCACCCGGCCCTCTTCTTCCGGCCAGACGATGCCTTCCGGGCGCAATGCATAGGCCGTGCGCACCAGATCGATCAGATCCCAGCGGCTATTGCCGCCCTGCCATTCACGGGCATAGGGGTCGAAGAAATTGCGGTACAGGCTATAACGCGTCACCTCATCGTCGAAACGCAAGCTGTTGTAACCCACCCCGCAGGTGCCCGGTTGCGAGAGTTCGGCATGCACGCGGCTCATAAACTCGGCTTCATCCAGGCCATGCTGCGCCAGCTTGCTCGGGGTAATCCCGGTTACCAGACACGCCGCCGGATGCGGCAGGATGTCATCGCTAGGCTGACAGTAGATATTCAGCGGCTCAGCGATTTCATTGAGGTCTTCATCGGTGCGAATCCCCGCAACCTGCAGCGGCCGGTCGCGCCGTGGGTCAATACCGGTGGTTTCGTAGTCGTACCAAAAGAGGCTGGAAGTCACTGTCATGTCCTGATGCTGAGGCGCTGGCAGTCTACCACCCTGTAAGCATCACGCAGACAAGCGCAGAACCTTGCGCCAGCGCACGCCACGCGTGGTGCCTGTGCCTTGTAGGGCACCCTGGCGGCGGCTAACGTGGGAGGTTTGAACAACCACTCTGCACAAGGACGCCCCATGAGTGACATCAACCCCAACAATCCCTACGCAGCACCTGCCAGCGCACTGCAGGAAACACCACGCGACAGCCAGGTGCCAAGCATCGAAAAAGCCTTGAGCCGTGGCTATGACTTCAACATCAGTGACCTGCTCAGCGAAGCCTGGCAACGGGTAAAAGGCACCAAAGGCATCATCATCGGCGGTTTTCTGGTGTTCTACGCCGTGCTGCTCGCAGCGTCCTTTCTAATTGGTGGGTTCTTCGGCCTGCTGGGCGTAGTCAGCGAAAGCCCGATGCTCGCGGTAGTCGCCGAACTGGTAATCGGCATTCTGGCCTCAGCCCTGGCTTATCCCTTTATGGCCGGAATCAATATGATCGGCATCCGTCGCGCCGCCGACCAACCTATCAGCTTCAATGACATCTTTAGCCACTTCGGCCGCACCGTGCCGCTGGTGATTACCGCCATCGTCAGCATGCTGCTGATCTATCTCGGCATGTTTCTACTGATCATTCCCGCTATGTACCTGGCCATCGCTTATATGCTGGCCATCCCGCTGATAGTGGAGCGCGGCTTGACGCCATGGCAAGCCCTGGAAGCTTCGCGTAAGGCGATTACTCAGCACTGGTTCAAGGTCTTCGGCCTGTTCTTGCTGCTCGGTCTGATCACCGCTATCAGCGCCATTCCGCTGGGGATTGGCCTGGTCTGGACCATTCCATTGTTCGTTATCGCCATGGGCGTGCTCTATCGCACCATCTTCGGCGTATTGCCCGCACCGCAATAATCCTCACTATAAATAGCACCGCTGCGCCGGTTCAGATCATTGAGCCGGTTGCTTCCCTGCCTGCTGCTGGCTAGCATCGGGCTTTCCTCGACGCAGTCTGCCGATGTTGCCCACGCCAACCCCTGCTTCAGTCGCCGCTCGCCCGCTGCTGGATACCCGCTATAAGGTGGAAACACCGGAAGGCATCGACCTGATCCTGCGCCCGGCGGGTGTAGTGCCACGCGCGCTGGCATTCAGCATTGACCTGCTGATTCGCGGTGCGCTACTTGGCGCACTGTTTGCTGTGCTCGCGCTGCTCGGCCAGTTCGGTATGGGCCTGGGCACCATCCTGCTGTTTCTCGTGACCTGGTGGTACATGGTGCTGTTTGAAGTGCTCAACCAAGGTCGCTCACCCGGCAAGCAGATGATGGGCCTACGCGTGATTCATGACGACGGTACGCCGATTGGCTGGGCTGCCTCATTGACCCGCAACCTGCTGCGCTTCGTCGACATCCTACCGTTTGGTTACACCTTAGGTATTCTCAGCTGCCTTAATCATCCGGCGTTCAAGCGCTTGGGCGATATCGCCGCCGGCACCTTGGTGGTCTACCGTGACAACGCCCCGGCAGCTCCAGAGCTACCGCAGGCCGAAGCCCTGCGTGCACCGTTCAGCATGAGCCTGAGTGAACAGCGCGCCCTGCTCAGTTTTGCCGAGCGCACCCAGAGCCTGTCCAGCGCACGACGCCAGGAGCTGGCAAGTATCCTTGCCGAACCGTTGCAAGTGCCGGCCGAACAGGCTGAACAGCAGATCCATGGTATTGCCCGTGGTTTGTTGGGGCCAACATGAAACAGAGCCTGTTTGAAAGCCAGCACCAAGCGGACTGGCAAGCCTTCAACATGCAGCTCGAAGCCCTTGAGCGCGGCAAGGCCGATAGCCAGCAATGCAAGGCTTTTGCCTCCAACTACCGCAGCCTGTGCCAACACCTGGCCCTGGCGCAGAGCCGTGGCTATAGCAGTCACCTGATCGAGCAGTTGCAGCTGCTGGCCATGCGCGGCCATCAGCAGTTCTATCGCCACCGCAGCCCACTTGGGGCGCAACTGCTCGGGTTTATCCTGGCCGGGTTTCCGCGCCTGGTCCGCGCCGAATGGCGCTTTGTCGTCGCCGCCAGCCTGCTGTTCTTCGGCAGCCTATTGCTGATGGGCACGCTGGTGTATCACTTCCCCGACCTGGTCTACGGGGTGATGGCCCCCGACCAGGTCGGCGAGATGGAAAAAATGTACGACCCCGATGCCAGACGCATCGGTCGTTTCAGCGAACGCGACTCCGGCGATGACTGGATGATGTTCGGCTACTACATCATGAACAACATCGGCATCGCCTTTCAGACCTTTGCCAGTGGCCTGCTTTTTGGTCTGGGCAGCCTGTTCTTCCTGCTGTTCAACGGCCTGATGATCGGTGCAGTGGCCGGCCACCTGACGCAGATCGGCTATGGCGAAACCTTCTGGTCGTTCGTCGTTGGCCACGGCGCGTTCGAGCTGACCGCCATTGCTCTGGCCGGTGCAGCAGGCCTGAAACTCGGCTGGGCGCTGCTGGTGCCAGGCCGCCTGCCACGTGGCGAAGCCTTGCGCATAGCCGCCGGCAGCAGCGTGCGACTGGTCGGCGGGGTGATCGTATTTCTGCTGTTGGCGGCTTTTATCGAGGCTTACTGGTCATCCATGAGCCTGGCCAGTCCCGCGATCAAATATGCAGTCGGCGGCGCACTTTGGCTGCTGGTACTGGCCTATCTGCTGTTGGCTGGCCGAGGTGTGCATGCGCCTGACTGATGCCAGCGTAGTCATCCGCCCGCGCAGCGCCTGGGAAGCCGTCGACCTCGGCGTGTTGTTGGCCAAACAACACGCTGCCCTGCTGATGGCCAGCTGGGCGCTGGTGACCGTGCCGATATTTGCCCTGCTGTGCCTGCTGCTGTGGGATTACCCAAGCATCGCCCTACTGATTTTCTGGTGGCTGAAACCGGCTTACGAACGCCTGCCGCTGTATATCCTCTCGCATGCCCTGTTCGGCGCTACGCCGAGCCTCAAACAAGCGCTGAAAGCCCTGCCTGGGCTGCTCAAACCGCAACTACTGGCCAGCCTGACCTGGCGCCGGCTAAGCCCCACACGCAGCTTCGACCTGCCCGTAATGCAGCTGGAAGGCCTTTCCGGCAAGGCGCGCAGCCAGCGCCTGATCGTCCTCGGCCAGCGTGATGCCGGTGGTGCCAGCTGGCTGACGGTAGTCGGTATGCACCTGGAAATGGCGTTGTGGTTCGGCATCATCAGCCTGTTTTACATGCTGCTGCCGGCACAGATAGAGTTGGACTGGAGCTGGAGCAGTCTGATCAACGCCGCTGCGGGCGAATGGCTGTGGCTGGAGCACCTGTCCAACCTGAGCTATGTCTTGCTGCTGATTCTCTGGGAACCAATCTATGTAGCCTGCGGCTTCACCCTCTACCTGAACCGCCGCACCGCCTTGGAAGCCTGGGATATCGAACTGATCTTCCGTCAGTTACGCCAGCGTCTGACCGGCGTGGCCTATGCCCTGCTGCTGGGCTGCGGCCTGTTGCTGATGCAGCTGCCAAACAGCGCCATGGCCGCCGCCAGCAGCTGCCCGCTGCCGATTGAAGATCCCATGGGGCCGCAGGCCGAGCGCCTGCTCAAGCAACCGCTGACCAGCGCGGAGGCCCAGCAGAGCATCAGCCAATTGCTCGACCAGCCACCCTTCGAACACCGCGAAACCGTCACCCGCTGGCGTCTCGGCGACGACCCCAAGGAGACCAAGGAACCGAGCGAGGAAGACGCCAAGGCACTGATCGAGCTGCTGGAAAACTTCTTCAAACTTACCGAGTTCTGGAAAAGCATCGATGCTGTGGCACTGTTCTTCGAGATGCTGCTGTGGGCTGCATTGTTCAGCCTGATCGCCTGGCTGCTGTGGCGCTACCGCGACTGGCTGAGCGCCTTTGCCGGGCGCCTGCGCTTGCCGCAAGCGCGCACCTATCAGCCGCCAGAACAGCTATTCGGCCTGGAAGTGGCACCACAAAGCCTGCCAGCAGATATTCCCGGCGAAGTTGAGCGGCTTTGGGATGAGCATCCACGCGCCGCCCTCGGCCTGCTCTACCGCGCTCTGCTCAGCCGTATCCTGCATGAACAACGCCTGCCGCTGAAGAGCTCGCACACCGAAGCCGAAGTGCTGCAGCTGGTACAGGCGCTGCAGCAGAAGAACCTCAGCCATTTCAGCCAGGCCCTGACCCGTCATTGGCAGAACCTCGCCTATGGCCATCGCCTGCCACCGGCTGCGCTCAAGCAGGGTTTATGCAATGCCTGGCGGCAACTGTTCGAGCAAGGAGCGCAGGCATGAACCGGCGCATCCAGTTTTTCCTCGGCGCGGGTCTGCTGCTGGTGCTCGGTCTGCTCGGCATTTATCTGCTGGGCAAGCTCACGCCTTATCAAGAGACGCTCGAACATGGCCCTGCCCCCGAGGCTCGCGCCAACCCTTATCTCGCTGCCGAGCACTTCCTGCGTAAGCAAGGCCTGCAGGTGCAACGCGCAGATGGCCTGGAGGTCATGAAAGACCTGCCGAGCGCCGGACAAACCCTGCTGCTGCTCGGTGACCGTAACCGCATGACACCCAAACAGGCCGAACGCCTGCTGGCCTGGACCGCCAAGGGCGGCCACCTGCTGTTTGTTGCCGAACGGCTGTGGGATGAAGAAGAAGGCAAAAGCGGCGATCTGCTGCTCGATAGCCTTGGCATCCAGCAATACGAGAGCGAAGAACTCGATGAGGACGCCAGCGAGGCGACGGATGAAGAAGCCTCTGCAGAGAGCGAGCGCGACGCCGAGCAACAAGCCGAGCCCATCCCGGATGAAGAAACCCCGGCATCTGCAGACGAAAACAACGCCTATCCGGAACTGACTCAGCTCTACCTGGAAAATGAAGAAGCGCCGGCCTACTTCAACTTCGATACCGACTTCCATCTCTACGATTCCGAAAACCGCGCCCACGCCTGGGCCAACAGCGATGCGGCCACGCACTTGCTGCAGCTCTACCATGGCGATGGTTTGATCAGCGTGGTCAGCGACAGCTGGATCTGGCAAAACCAAAGCATCAGTGACTACGACAACGCTTGGCTGCTCTGGTACATGACCCAGGACAGCCAGGTGACTCTGCTCTACCGCGCCGACCGCGATGACCTGTTCAGCCAACTGCTCGAGCACTTCCCGCAGGCACTTGTCGCCCTGGCGCTGTTGCTGGTATTCGGTCTATGGCATCTGGGCATGCGCCAGGGGCCGCTGCTGTTGCCTGCCAGCCGCAATCGCCGACAACTGCAGGAACACCTGCGTGGCAGCGCCGACTTCCTCTTGCGCCACAACGGCCAGCACAGCCTGCTGCAAGGCTTGCAGCAGGACATTCAGCGCCGCGCCCGCCATCGCCACCCCGGTTTCGAACGCCTCGCGGTGGCCGAGCAATGGCAGATCCTTAGCCGTCTGACCCGCCAGCCTTCCAACGTTATCAGCCAAGCCATGCGACCGTTGCCCAAGCAGCGACTGGCCGCCGCCGACTTCACCCGCCAGGTCGCCAACCTGCAAACCCTCAGGAATGCCCTATGAGCGAAAACACCCCAGAACAGCCGGAAAGCGAAATCGAACCGGCTGTCGTAACCCCCGAGCCCGCCACCGAGGCACCGGCCGCGGCACCCGTTGCAGCAATAGCGCCCGCTACCCCGGCAGCCGCTGCGGCCAACCCGAATGCTCAGCGTCAACGCGCCAGCCAGTTGGCTCAAGCATTACGCGCTGAGTTGCAGAAAGCCCTGATCGGCCAGACGGCGGTTATTGACGACGTGCTCAGCGCGCTGATCGCCGGCGGCCACGTACTGGTCGAAGGCGTTCCCGGCCTCGGCAAGACCCTACTGGTTCGCGCTCTGGCGCGCTGCTTTGGCGGCGAGTTCTCGCGCATCCAGTTCACCCCGGACCTGATGCCCAGCGACGTCACCGGCCACGCCGTGTACGACCTGCAGAGCGAACAGTTCAAACTGCGCAAAGGCCCGGTGTTTACCAACCTGCTGCTGGCGGACGAAATCAACCGCGCCCCGGCCAAGACTCAAGCCGCACTGCTGGAAGTGATGCAGGAACGCCAAGTCACTCTGGAAGGCCGCGCGCTAAATGTGCCACTGCCGTTTATGGTGCTGGCCACGCAGAACCCGATCGAGCAGGAAGGCACCTACCCGCTGCCGGAAGCCGAGCTCGACCGTTTCATGCTCAAGCTACGCATGGATTACCCCGAGCAAAGCGAAGAGCTGAACATGGTTCGCCAGGTCGCCCGTTCGAGCAAAGCCGACATGCTTGATGTCACGCCGCTGCGCACCCTGCTGCAGGCCCGCGATGTCCTCGCGCTGCAGAAGATCGCCAGCGACCTGCCGATCGATGAGCAGGTGCTCGACTATGCCGTGCGCATCGCCCGTGCAACGCGCACCTGGCCAGGCCTGGCCATCGGCGCCGGCCCGCGCGCCTCGATTGCCCTGGTACGTTGCGGCCGGGCCCGTGCGCTGCTGCGCGGTGGTGATTTCGTCCTACCAGATGACATTAAGGGCTGTGCCCTGGCCGTGTTGCGCCACCGCGTAAGGCTTTCGCCGGAGCTGGATATCGAAGGGCTGTCGGTGGATCAGGTGCTGCAACAGCTGCTCGACCAGGTTGCGGCACCGCGTCTATGACCCACCCATGGAAAAAGCCCGCAGTGCAAGGCGCAACGGCATGAAACCCTCACGCACGCTACTGACGCTGCTGGCCGGACTGTTCGTCCTCGGCATAGCGCTGGGCATCTGCAGTGCGTTGGCCATCGCCGTGCCGCGCAGCTTCACCCCGATTTACTGGGGCCTGCTGCTGGTTCTGCTCGGTCTGACGCTGATCGACGCCCTGCTGCTGCGCCAAGTACCCTCGCCGCGCATCGAGCGCCAACTACCCGGTAATCTGCCGCTGGGACGCTGGAGCGAAGTGCGGCTAAATCTGCACCACAGCTACAACCGTGCGCTGCAGGTAGAGGTATTTGACCACCTTCCCGGTGACATGGCCTTCGAGCACCTGCCGCTCAAGGTTGACCTGCACCCCGGCGAACAGACCCAGGTCAGCTACCGCGTGCGCCCGCTACTGCGTGGGCATTTTCATTTCCCTCAGTGCGAAGTCAGCCTGCCCAGCCCCATGAGCCTGTGGTGCGCCCGCCGTTATCTACCAGTAGTCGGTGAGACTCGCGTCTACCCAGACTTCGCCCGTCTGTACGGCGCGCAATTGATGGCCGTGGATGACTGGCTCAGCCAACTTGGCGTACGCCAGCAGCAACGCCGTGGCCTGGGCCAGGAGTTCCATCAGCTGCGTGAATTTCGCGACGGCGACACCTTGCGGCAGATCGACTGGAAGGCCACCGCGCGCAAACGCACGCCAATTGCTCGCGAATACCAAGACGAACGCGACCAGCAGATCATCTTTTTACTCGACTGCGGCCGACGCATGCGCAGCCAGGATGGTGAGCTGTCGCACTTCGACCACGCCCTCAATGCCTGCCTGCTGCTCAGCTATGTAGCGCTGCGCCAGGGCGATGCTGTAGGCCTGTCGACCTTTGCCGGTGAGCAGAACCGCTTCCTTGCTCCGGTAAAAGGCCAGGCGCAGCTAAATGTGCTGCTCAACGCCCTGTACGACCTGCGCAGCACCCAGCAACCCGCAGATTTCACTGCCGCAGTGGAAAACCTGCTCAGCCGCCAACGCCGCCGCGCCTTGGTGGTATTGGTGACCAATCTGCGTGATGAGGATGATCAGGCGCTGCTCGGTGCGGTCAAACGCCTAAGCCGCCAACACCGCGTGCTGGTCGCCAGCCTGCGTGAGGAAGTGCTGGACACCCTGCGCCACACACCGGTGCAAGACCTGTCCAGCGCCCTGGATTACTGCGGCACACTCGATTATCTGAATGCCCGCGCCGGCCTGCACGAACGCTTGATAGCCAACAAGGTGCCGGTACTGGATGCGCGTCCTAGCGAGCTAGGGCCGCAGTTGGTGAGCAGTTATCTAGCCTGGAAAAAAGCCGGCGTACTGTAAGAGTCCAGCCAGGATCTGCTGCGCGTCGGCCCTACTGCGTTAAAAACAGGCTCAGCAAGCCGCTGGCGGCTAACGCGCTTTAGCGCGACCCGAAGGGCGAGTGAAACGAGTTATGCTCATGTACAAAAGTACACTCCGCTTCCTCGCCGTTTTGACCAGCCGGAGGCTGTTACTACGTAGCGCCTTGCAGGACTCTAGCTCGCGAGATCCGAAACTGTTTCGCGAGCAATAACCTATAGCCACGTCACGTGCTGCTCCAACGGAAAACGCAGGCGCGGGTTATATACGCCCCTCTCGTCCTGCTTGCCCACCGCCAGCAACATGATCGGTAAAGCCTGGTGTGGGATATCGAGAGTCTTGCGCAGGCGCACTTCATCAAAGCCTTCCATCGGGCAAGTGGCATAGCCATGACTCTGGAAGGCCAGCATCAGGTTCTGCGCCGCCAACGCCGTGGATTTCACCGCCCAGATACGCATCTGCGCGCGGCTGTTGGGCGCGCGCATCAACGGCTTGCGCCAGGCCGCCACGCGCAGCAGTTGACGCTTGAATAACCCAAGCACGCCAAATGGCCCCTGGTTGTACTGAAAGGGTGCGGTCTTGTTGTAGAAGCTGCGAATCCGTGCAGGTACCTGCAGCTCCGGCCAGTAATCGATGATGTTCTGGCAAGCCTGTTTCCAGGTGTCCGGCCGCGCCAGCACGGCAATAATCAGCGGCGCTTTGGCGGCGTTCTGGCTCATACACACCGGGTGCAACCGCGCCAACAACGCTGGGTCGCGAATTACCTGAAAGCTCCAGGGCTGCAGATTGCAGGAGTTGGGCGCGAGTACCGCCAGCTCCAGGCAATCACGCACCACCTCATCAGGCACCGGTTCTGCGGTAAAGCGGCGAACCGCGCGGCGACTCTCGATCAACTCACGCAGCGCAGCAGGGGTGGCGGGGGAAATGGCAGTGTCAGCGGGAAACAGGCTCATCGGGGACATCCTCGGCAGATCAGCCGATTAAGCCGCGATGCCTGGCTGCGAACAAGCCGTGTACCGGCTTAGTCCGCAGCCTTGGCGCAAATGACCTTAACCTAAAGCCTTTTCGATCGCCTGAATGATGCTGGGATCATCCGGTGTGGTACGCGGAGAGAAACGCGCCAGCACACGGCCGTCGTGACCGACGAGGAATTTCTCGAAATTCCAGGTGATATCGCCAGGAAACTCAGCGCCCTCGCCCGCCAGCAGGCGGTACAGCGGATGGCGCTCCGGCCCGTTAACCTCAAGCTTGCTGCCCAAGGGGAAAGTCACGCCGTAGTTGAGGCTGCAAAACTCGCGAATGGCTTCTTCGCTGTCGGGCTCCTGCTCGGCAAACTGGTTGCACGGCAGGCCCAGTACGCTGAAACCCTGATCCTTGTACTGCTGATAGAGCTTTTCCAGGCCGGCGTACTGTGGCGTCAGGCCACACTTGGAGGCCACGTTGACCACCAACACCACCTGCCCCTTGAAGGGTGCCAGCGGCAGTTCCTGGCCATCCAGTGCACGCAGGTTGAGGTCGTGAAAGGCACTCATGGGTAACTCCTTGAGAACACACAGATTACGTATGGCGGACAAAAAAGGCGCCTATCTGAAGGCGCCTTTCTTCTTTTGCAGCTTAGCAGTCGAACCAGCGGTTGATACGACCATAAGTCGACTCGCGGCTCTGACGTAAGGCTAAAGCTTAGTGGTGATGACCACCTTCGCCATGGATATGACCATGCGCAACTTCTTCTTCGCTGGCATCACGCACGCTGACAACCTTGACCTTGAAGTGCAGGCGCTGGCCAGCCAGGGGGTGGTTGCCGTCAACGATCACATCATCGCCTTCCAATTCGCGGATGGTAACGATCTGCATGCCGCCGTCCGGGCCCGAGGCATGGAACTGCATGCCGACTTCCAGCTCATCAACACCTTCGAACATCGAACGGTTGAGGGTGGCTACCAGCTCAGCGCTGTATTCGCCGTAGGCGTCTTCCGGCTCAACTGCAACGTCCAACTCGTCGCCAACCTGCTTGCCCAGCAGGGCTTTTTCCAGGCCGCCGATGATGTTGCCGGCACCGTGTAGATAAGCCAGCGGCGCGCCGCCTGCGGAACTGTCGATCACCTCACCGGCATCGTTAGTCAGGGTATAGTCGATGGAGACGGCCTTATTGGCGGCGATCAGCATGGGGCGAGACCTTTTGCTTGGAAATAAAGAGCGTGCAAGTTTACCCAAGGGCACGCGCGAAAGCGAACCGGACACAGACGGACGGCCAGGCGCGGCTTTAGTACGCGTGCTTGATTTTCGTCAGGATGAACACGGCCATTGGGTGGCAGTATTGTCCTGCGGCCATACTCAGCACCTGCGCCACCAGCCGCCCTGGCAGAATCGCGCCTGGGTGCTGGATGCCGAGCAACGCCAGGCGCACGTGGGCGAACCTTTCCTGTGCGGCTGGTGCGCGGCTGAAAATGGCGCACGCGAGGCGATGACAGAGTGCCCGAACCAAGATTTGAACAAGGAGCGGTAAATGCCCGCACGCAATATTCTGGTGATCAACTGCGGCAGTTCATCGATCAAGTTTGCCCTGATTAACGAAGACCAAGATGCCTTTATCCTCAGCGGCCTAGCCGAGCGCCTAGGCAGCCCCGATGCACAAGTCCTCTGGCAGCAAGGCGACAGTAAAGACAGCCTGATCCTGCCCCATGCCGACCACCGCGCCGCCCTCGCCCAGGTGTTGCCACTGGTGCAGGCCGCCGCTGGTGGCCAGTTGCACGGCATCGGCCATCGTGTGGTGCATGGCGGCGAACACTTCACCGCAGCCTGTCGCCTGGATGCGCTGAGCCTCGCCGCGATTCGCGCCACTGCACCGTTGGCACCGCTGCATAACCCGGCCAACCTGCAGGGTATCGAAGCGGCGATCAAGCTGTTCCCAACCCTGACCCAGGTGGCGGTATTCGATACTGCGTTTCACCAGACGCTGCCCGAACACGCCTACCGCTATGCTCTGCCCGACTCTCTGTACCGTGAGCACGGCGTACGCCGTTATGGCTTCCACGGCACCAGCCACCGTTTTGTTAGCCAGCGCGCGGCGGAAATGACCGGCCTGCCGATCAACGCCAGCAACTGGCTGGTGGCGCACCTGGGTAACGGCTGTTCAACCTGCGCCGTCGTCGATGGCCAAAGCCGCGACACCAGCATGGGTCTGACGCCGCTGGAAGGCGTGGTGATGGGCACTCGCAGCGGTGACGTCGACCCCAATCTGCACAGCCACCTGGCACGCACCTTGGGCTGGAGCCTGGAACAGATCGAAACCATGCTTAATAAAGACAGCGGCCTGCTGGGCCTGTCCGGCATGTCCAACGATATGCGTACCTTGGAACAGGCCCGCGAACAGGGCCATGCCGGCGCCACCCTGGCCATCGAGGTATTCTGCTATCGACTGGCCAAGTCCCTGGCTGCCATGAGCTGCGCCCTGCCGCAACTCGACGGGTTGATCTTCACCGGCGGCATTGGTGAGAACTCGGCGCTGATCCGCAGCAAGACCATCGCCCACCTGAAATTACTCAACCTGGCCCTCGACGACCCAGCCAACGCCCGCACCGTGCGCGGCGCTGCCGGCCCGATCCATGCCCAGGGCCACCCACGTGTGCTGGTCGTACCGACCAATGAAGAACGACAGATTGCCCTCGACACCCTGGCGCTACTCGAAGCCTGATCGTCACCTGACTACTACGGAGCGCAAATGCACACTTTCTTTATTGCCCCCACCGGTTTCGGTGTCGGCCTCACCTCAATCAGCCTGGGCCTGGTCGGCGCCCTGGAGCGGGCCGGCCTCAAGGTCGGCTTCTTCAAGCCCATCGCACAGCCACATCAGGGCGATATGGGACCGGAGCGCTCCAGCGAGCTGATCGCCCGCACCCATGGCCTGCACTCGCCAAAACCACTGGCCCTGGCACATGTCGAGCGTATGCTCGGCGACGGTCAACTGGACGAGTTACTGGAAGAAATCATCAGCCTTTATCAGCAGGCCGCTGAAGGTAAAGACGTGGTAATCGTCGAGGGCATGGTGCCAACACGCCAGGCCAGCTACGCCGCACGGGTCAACTTTCACCTAGCCAAGAGCGTGGATGCCGAGGTGATTCTGGTCTCTGCGCCTGAGCAAGAAAGCCTCAGCGAATTGAGCGACCGGGTGGAGATCCAGGCCCAGCTGTTTGGCGGGCCAAAAGACGAGAAAGTGCTCGGGGTGATCCTCAACAAGGTGCGCAGCGACGATGGCACCGAAGCCTTCGCCACTCGCCTGAAAGAACTTTCGCCGCTGCTCAAGGGCGATGACTTCCGCCTGCTCGGCTGCATTCCCTGGCAGGACGAGCTGAACGCGCCGCGCACCCGTGACATTGCCGATCTGCTCGGCGCACGGGTACTGAATGCTGGTGATTACGAACAGCGGCGCATGCTGAAGATCGTGCTCTGCGCCCGCGCGGTGGCCAACACCGTGCAACTGCTCAAGCCCGGCACCTTGGTCGTCACGCCAGGGGATCGCGACGACATCATCCTCGCCGCCAGCCTGGCCGCGATGAATGGCATGCCGTTGGCCGGCCTGCTGCTGTGCAGCGACTTCGCCCCCGACCCACGGATCATGGAGCTGTGCCGTGGCGCACTGCAGGGAGGCTTGCCGGTGATGACGGTGAGCACTGGCTCCTACGACACGGCGACCAACCTCAACCGCCTGAACAAGGAAATCCCGGTAGACGACAAGGAGCGCGCGGAAACGGTCGCCGACTTCGTCGCCAGCCATATCGACCATGAATGGCTGTTCGCCCGCTGCGGCACACCGCGCGAGCTGCGCATGTCGCCGCCGGCGTTCCGCTATCAGCTGGTGCAACGCGCCAAGGCGGCGAACAAGCGCATCGTTCTACCGGAAGGCAGCGAACCGCGCACAGTGCAGGCCGCCGCCATCTGCCAGGCCCGTGGCATCGCCCGCTGTGTGCTGCTGGCCAAACCGGAGGATGTTCACGCGGTGGCGCACGCCCACGGCATCGAATTACCGGAAGGGCTGGAAATCCTCGACCCGGACCTGATTCGCGAGCGCTATGTCGAGTCCATGGTCGAGCTGCGCAAAGGCAAAGGACTGAACGCACCGATGGCCGCCGCGCAACTGGAAGACACCGTGGTGCTGGGCACCATGATGCTTGCATTGGATGAAGTCGACGGGCTGGTGTCCGGGGCAATCAACACCACCGCCAACACCATTCGCCCGGCGCTGCAGCTGATCAAGACCGCGCCTGGCTACAAGCTGGTGTCGTCGGTGTTCTTTATGCTGCTGCCCGATCAGGTGCTGGTCTACGGCGACTGCGCGGTAAACCCAGACCCGAGCGCGGTGGAGCTGGCAGAAATCGCCATACAAAGTGCGGCCTCGGCCAGCGCCTTCGGCATCACCCCGCGGGTGGCGATGCTCAGCTACTCAACTGGGGACTCCGGCAGCGGTGAAGAAGTCGAGAAAGTTCGCCAGGCCACCCGCCTGGCGAAGGCCATTGATCCAGACCTGCTACTCGACGGCCCGCTGCAATACGATGCGGCGGCGATTGAAAGTGTCGGCCGGCAGAAAGCTCCCGGCAGCCCGGTCGCGGGCCGAGCCACAGTATTTATTTTCCCCGACCTGAATACCGGCAATACCACCTATAAAGCGGTACAACGCAGCGCCGATTGCGTCAGCGTCGGGCCGATGCTGCAGGGCCTGCGCAAACCGGTGAATGACCTGTCGCGCGGCGCGCTGGTCGATGACATCGTCTACACCATCGCCCTGACCGCGATCCAGGCCGCCAACCTGCCGCAGTAATGCACAGCCAGGGCCGGCCTGAGGTCGCCCTGGCCAGGCAAAAGTGCTAACAGGCTGGTAAAAATCCGCGAAACGCAGCGATCACCAGCGTTTCGAAAGGCTTGCAGTTCGATGCACAGGCGTTAACCTGTGCGCCGACCGATCTGTGGTGGAAAACCACAGGCATAGATAAGTCGGGGCATCAGGCGGTGAGCACCTACGCCATAGTTCTCACCAGAACTACCCCATTTCTTGGAGGCACCTGCCCCAATGCTGCATTTCCTGCCTGCTCCACTGCGCGGCCTGCTTGCTGGCTTGCTGCTCGCACTGAACACCCTGATTTGCTGCTGGCCTTTGTTCATCGGGGCTCTGCTCAAATTTCTGCTGCCCATTCCAAAGGTACAACGCACGCTGCGCTCTGCCATGCATGCGACTGCCGAGTTCTGGATTTCCACCAACAAATTCTGGATGCATCTGGTTGGCAATACTGAATGGAATGTTGAAGGACTCAAGGGCTTCGATAAGCAGCACTCGTACCTGGTGACCAGCAACCACCAGAGCTGGGTCGATATTCTGGTGCTGCAATATCAACTGAACCGACGTATTCCGTTTCTCAAGTTCTTCCTCAAACAAGAGTTGATCTGGGTACCGGTGATTGGTCTGTGTTGGTGGGCGCTGGAATTCCCGTTTATGAAGCGTTTCAGCAAGGAATACCTGGCCAAGCACCCAGAGAAGCGCGGCCAGGACCTCGCCACCACCCGCAAGGCCTGTGCACGCTATAAAACTAACCCCGTATCGGTGTTCAACTTTCTCGAAGGTACGCGCCTGTCAGCGACCAAGCACGCGCAGCAGCAGTCACCCTTCAAGCACCTGCTCAAACCTAAAGCAGGCGGTATTGCCTTCGTTCTGGATGCTATGGGCGAGCAGCTGCACAGCCTGATTAATGTCACCATCCACTATCCGCAAGGCATTCCGGGCTTCTGGGATTTGCTCTGCGGGCGCATCCCTGAGGTGGTGGTGCGCTTGGATGAAGTGCAAATCCCCAAGGAATTTATCGGTGGTAACTACGACCAAGACGATGCCTACCGCCTGCAATTCCAGCAATGGGTCAACCAGCTGTGGCTGGATAAGGATGCGCAACTCGACGAGCTAAAACGGCGCTATCCAGCGTGCTAAATCGCGAACCCCGCAGCCTCAAGCCCGCCTAGCCAGCGGGCTTTTCATTGGGCAACGGCAAGTTGTGCCAATCCAGCTGCGCAGGGAAAGTTTTGATCTGCTCGGCGTTCAGCCCTGGTGCGACCAGAAAGCCCTGCATGATTGCGCAGTTATGCGCCGCCAACCAATCGCGCTGAGCCATGGTCTCTACACCCTCGGCGATCACTTCCAGCCCCAGATGACGGCCCAGGTCAATGATGGTGCTGACCACCGCAGCGTCACGCGGCGAGTCAAGCATATTGGCAATAAACAGGCGGTCGATCTTCAGCGTATCCAGCTCGAAATGGCGCAGGTAGGCCAGCGACGAGTAGCCGGTACCGAAGTCATCAATGGCGATCTTCACGCCCAGTTTGCGTAGCTGGCGCAACTGCTCCTGGCTGGTTTCCAGGTCCTGCATCAGCGCACTTTCGGTGACCTCTACTTCCAGTTGCTGAGGGTTCAGCTGGTGCTCTTCAAGTACCCGACGCAGGTCTTCGACCAGCTGCGGCATGCCGAACTGCACCGGGCTGACATTCAGGCTGAGCACCAGTTGATTGCCGTACTGCTGGCTCAGCTGTTGGCATTTTTCTATCCCCGTCTGGAAGATCCAGCCGCCCAGACGGTTGATCAGGCGAGTCTCTTCCAGCAACGGAATAAACACCCCGGGAGCCACGGTCCCGGCAACCCGGTGCTGCCAGCGCAGCAAGGCCTCGAAACCACGCAGACGCCCGGTTTCCAGATAGATCTGCGGCTGATAGACCAGCACAAAATCATCATTTTCAATGGCATTACGCAGGCTTTCCTCAAGCATCAGCCGTGAGCGCGCGCGTCCGTTCATTTCCTGGGAGAAGAAGCGGTATTGCTGGCGACCCGTGCGTTTGGCCTCGTACATGGCCATGTCTGCAGCGCGCAGCAAGCCTTCCACAGTTTGCCCACACTCAGGGAAACAGGCTATGCCCACGCTCGCGCCCAGGGTTACCTCGATTCCGTCGAGGTTATGCCGCACCGACACCTGCTCAATCAGTTTTTCGGCGATGCGTGCGGCATCTTCCGGGTGTTCCAGGCTGTCGAGCAAGGCGGTGAATTCATCGCCGCCAATCCGCGCCAGGCGGTCATAGGGGCGCAGGCTCGCCTTGAGCTGTTCGCCAACCAGCTTGAGCAAGCGGTCGCCAACATCGTGACCGAGTGAATCATTGATGCGCTTGAAGCCATCCAGATCGAGATAGAGCACAGCCATGCGCTGACCGCTGCGATTGATCCGCGACAACGCCGACTCCAGCGCCTGATAGAAACCACGGCGGTTGAGCAGACCGGTCAAAGAATCGGTAATCGCCTGCGACTCCAGTTGCTGATGCAGATGGCGCACAACCGACATATCCAGCGCCATCACCACCATGGCGTGCTGCAGCCGCGGTAAGGGTGAACAGGACAGAGCCACCGGCACCTGCCCTCCATTCAAGGTGCGTAGGCTGGCATCGTGTAGGCGATAAGATTCACCGCGGCGCCATTGCAGGTAAAACTCGGACAAACGCCAGTCGCTGGTGACTTGCGGGCTGACCAGATAGGAGAGCATTTCACTGCCTTCCAGATCGCTGATCGAGCCTCCAAGCATGCGCGCCATCGCCGGGTTGGCGAAATTGATCCGGCCATCTTCACCCACCACCATGATGCCTTCGGCGGCGTTATCCAGCACCGAGGCATTGAAGGCCCGCGCCGTGTCTAGTTGCTGAGTCAGTTGCAGCAGCTCGCTGCGGTTACGCTCATGCTCAAGTAGGGCGTGAATCTTATGGCGTAATACGCTGGTATCGAACGGCTTGAGCATAAAATCCACCGCGCCGGTGGCGTAGCCCTTGATCACCGATTCCTGGGTCTGCGCGATGGCGGACACGAAGATGATCGGGGTGTAGCGAGTACGCGGGTTGCCGCGCATCAGCCGGGCGACCTCGAAGCCATCCATGTGCGGCATTTGTACATCCAGCAGCACCAGGCCGACGTCCTCTTCAAGCAGACACTGCAAGGCGGCCTCGCCTGAGTCGACACAACGCAGTTGCCAGTCGCCCTCCTCGAGCAGGGCTTGCATGGCCACCAGGTTTTCCGGTCGGTCATCCACCACCAGCAAAATCTGCGTACTGGGTACGCTCTTCAGCTGCACATGTGCCATAACTCCTCCCTTGTCCCTGGCGAGCGCCTTGCGACTCCTGTTGCGGTTGAGGGTAGCAGCCCACAGCAAAACTACTGCGATGGGGCGACAGATGTGCCGACATATGGCTCGGCAGTGGCGAGCCAGCGCACCAGCAGTTCAAGCAAGGCCTCGCGGCTAACCGGTTTGGCCAGGTAGTCATTAGCACCGGCGGTGATGCACTTCTCTCTGTCGCCTTTCATCGCATGGGCAGTCAGGGCGATGATCGGAATGCTGCAGCCGTGCTCGGTTTTGAGCAGCCGGGTGGCGGTGTAGCCGTCCATGGTCGGCATGGCCATGTCCATCAGGATCAGGTCGAACGGCTCACGCTCATATGCATTGATTGCCTCCTGACCGTCCTTGGCCGAGCTGATGATCAGCCCCACCTCGTCAAGCAAAGCGGTCAGGGCATAGACGTTGCGTACATCATCATCAACCAACAGCACGCGCCGTCCTTCCAATGGATTCGTAACCCTCGGCGTTTCTACAAGGCCGGGATCAAGCACACTGCCGAGAAAGCCCTGCACCGCCTCGCTCAATGCGTGCATATCCTCACCATGTTTGTGCACCACCACTGCGCTGTAACGGCGCAGGCGCTGCAAAGCCTGGCGGGTGACATCGACACCGGTGTTGACCACCACGCGCGTGCCCTCCAGCGGGCGCTGCCGGTTGAAATTTTCCAGTAACTCAAAACCATCTTGGTCAGGCAGGTCGAGATCGATCACCAATGCATCGAACATACCGTTGGCGTAGGCCTGCTGTGCTTCATCGGCACGCGCGCAGGCGTGCACATCGAAGCCCAGTTGCTGCAGGTGCTCACGGTAATGCTCGCGCTCAACTTCTACATCCTCGACCAGCAGCAGGCGTTGCTCCGGCTGCTGGTTCATCTGCTGCAGGTCGATAAACACCTGCTCCAGGTCTTCCCGTTGGATCGGCTTAACCAGGTAGCGCGTGCCATCATCATTCCAATCCACCGGTTGCGGTACACAGGAGATGATATGTACCGGGGTGCTGCGGTGGCTGGCCTGGCTGCGCAGACGGCGGAACAGCTGCCAGCCGCTGATATCCGGTAGCAGAATATCCAAGATCACTGCGCTGAAGCGCTCACTTTGCAGCAGGTTGAGCGCTTGCTCCCCAGAACGGCAATGCACGCTGGCAAAGCTATGTGCATGGGCCTCCTCGGCCAGTACCGCAGCAAAACTCATATCGTCCTCGATAATCAGCACCAGCGGGCCGTCACCACTGCGTTGCGGTGCTTCGGCAATCGGCTCCGTCTGGCTATGAGTATGGGTTTGCGCCACCACCTGCACCGGCAGCTGCACGGTAAAACATGAGCCCTCGCCCGGCGTACTTTGCAGACTGATCTCACCGTCCATGGCCAGTACCAGCTGACGGGTAATGGCCAACCCCAGCCCGGTGCCTCCAAACCGCCTACTGGTAGAGCCGTCAATCTGCTGAAAGGCCTGAAATATCTGCTCATGCTGCTCGGGGGGGATGCCAATACCGCTGTCGCGCACGCTGAAGTTGAGCAGCTCATAGCCCTCCTCCGGCTCGCCACTGGCGCAGGAGACCGTCAAGCTGACTTCGCCATGCTCGGTGAACTTCAGCGCATTGGAGAGCAGGTTGCGCAGAATCTGTTGCAGGCGGATGCGGTCCGTGTGAATCACCCGTGGCACCCCGGCCTCTAGCTGGGTATGCAAGCGCAGGCCCTTGATCTCGGCCATTGGCCGCAAGCTGGCATCCAGTTCGACCAGAATGTCCTGCATGTTCAGGGGTTCGAGTTTGAGCTGCATGCGCCCGGATTCGACCTTGGCCAGATCCAGTACATCATTAATCAACTGCAGCAGGTCGCTGCCGGCACGGTGCACGATATCGGCGTGCTTGGCCTGCTTCTCGGTCAGGTTACCGGCACTGTTCAAGCGCAACTGGTCGCTGAGAATCAGGATGCTATTAAGCGGCGTGCGCAGCTCATGGGACATATTGGCCAGGAACTCGGATTTGTAGCGGTTGGCCAAAATCAGCTGATCAGCCTGATCACGCAGGCGCTGTTCGGCGGCCTTGCGTTCGCTGATATCGATGATCACGGCTTGCACCAGTGCGTCATCACCGCCACGGATTGGCGACAAGCCAACCTCAAGCGGGATCAACCGTCCGTCGCGGTGCTGGCCAAATAGTTCACGGTTATTACCCATACGCCGCGGCTCGGGATTGCTCTGGTAACCCTGACGCATGGGCACATGACTGCCACGCAGGGCTGTAGGCAGAAGAATCTCCACTGGCTGCGAGAGCAACGCCTCACGGCCATAACCAAACAGCTGCTCAGTCTGGCGGTTAACCATGGCAATACAGCCTTTGTTATCGACCAGCACAATGGCATTGGGCGAAGCCTCGACGACCAGGCGAAAACGCTCTTCGGCGCCTTTACGAGCGCGCAGGTCGATCAGATTGATCAGGTAATTGACCTCACCAGAGTCGCCCAGCACGCTCAGGTTCAACGTCACCGGCACTTCTTCGCCAAGATCACGGCGCGCCAGGTATTCGTTGGACCGCTCAGAGGTGTCGAGATCAATCGCCAGCGCGCTGAGTTGCTCGACGCTCGGCAGAAAACGTTTGACCCGCTCGCCGATCAACCCCTCGGGCGTCGAATCGAGCAGGTCGGCGGCGCTGCGGTTAGCCATCTCGATCCGGCCCTGGGCGTTGCACAGCAACGTCGCCACCGGCAGCCGCTCAACCAGCAGGCGGAAGCGTTCTTCGCGCTCACGCAATTTGTTGGTGGCCAGGTGGTTGGCATGCATCTCGCGCTCACGCAAATACAGGTATCCACCAACCAGCAAGGCCAGCAGGGTCGCAGCCACCAGTCCGACCCATAAACTAATGCCACCACGGCTGGACAAAACCGCTTCATAGGCTGGTGTACTGCTCACCTGCAACACCCAGTTGCGCCCATATAAGGGTAATTCCAGCTCATGCTGAAAGCGTGGCTGCAGGGCAACACCATGCGTTCCGGCGCTTAGCAAAGGGGTTTGCAGGGCCTGCTGATCCTTGATCACCACATCGAAGCGCTGGCTCTGCACACCGAGAATGCCTTCCATCAAGTCACGGCTGCGAAAGGCTCCGTGCACCATGCCAAGCAAGGCTGCGCGGCGCTCTTCGGCAGTGCTCTGCGGCATGCTGGGCTGGTACACCGGCAGGAACAGCAGCACCCCGCCCGGCGCATTGGCCTCAGTTTCCTGGCGTAGAGTGACGGGCGCACTGAGAATCGCCTGGCCCGTGTCGATGGCCTGCTCAACTGTGGCGCGCCGCACGTCCTCGCTGAGCAAGTCAAAGCCCAACACCCGGCGGTTACGCCAATCCAGCGGGCTGATGTAGTCGATCAACAGGTAATGCTCACGCCCCCCGGTGGGAAATGCTCGATAGTCGGCACGCCCCTGGTTCTGCTGCGAAGTCAGGAAGGCATCAAGCTGCTCGGCGCGCAGATAACTCGACCACGCCAGGGCCAGGATGCCTGGGTAGAGGTCCTGTAGCTGCAGCTGATCAATGGCTCGATCCCATTCAGTCAGGGAGACATGATCACTACCGGTCATCAACCCGGATACACCACGCAGAACCATTTCATAGGCGCGCATGCGGCTTTTCACACGTTGGCCGATGTCCTGCGCTTCCAGCTCGAAGCGCTGCTGGTTCTGCTCGCGCTCATGCTGCTCGAAGACCTGCCACTGCCAGACGATCAATGCCCCCAAGCCAAGCGACAAGGCCAGGGTGACCCACAACGGCAGCCAGGGTTTACGCGAGCTAGAAACAGGCCTGTCGTCCATGATCTCTCCAGTTTTCGTCCATGTCTGGCGCATAAAGCGCGCCGATGCGGCAGGGTTATTGGAACCACTGCCAGCAGTCTAGTCACGATTTGAACGACCGGCCGGGTCTAAATTGCAGGAACAAAAAAGCCGCGTATTCGAGCGAATACGCGGCTTTATATCACGCGCTACGGTTACAGCGGACGCAGGTTGATTTCTACCCGGCGGTTCTGCGCGCGGCCTGCTTCATTGGCATTGCTGGCAATCGGCTGACTCGGCCCCGCGCCGTAGGAAGACAAACGCGAAGCCGGAACACCATTGGCACTCAGGTAAGAGGCAACACTCTGTGCACGACGGTTGGAAAGGTTCTGGTTCAGCTCGAACGAGCCGGTGCTGTCGGTATGGCCGACGATATCAATACCGTTCTTGTTGAACTCCTTGAATACCGTGACCAGGGAATTAAGGGTTGGGTAAAAGCCGCTGGAAATATCCGCCGAGTTGCTGGCAAAGGTGATATTGCCCGGCATGATCAACTTCAGGTCATCACCATTGCGCTGTACCTGCACGCCGGTGCCTTGCAAGGTCTGACGCAGTTTGGCTTCCTGGGTATCAACGTAGTAGCCGTAGCCGCCACCAGCCGCGCCGCCGACTGCCGCACCGATCAAAGCGCCTTTTGCGCGGTCTTTCTTGCTGGAAGTGGCTGCACCGATTACCGCACCAGTAACTGCGCCAACACCACCGTAGATCCCAGCTTTGCCAGCCTCGCGCTCACCGGTATAGGGGTTGGTGGTACAGCCGGCGAGTACGCCAAGACCGAGGGTAACAACAGCAAGATTTCGCCACAGCTTCATGCGTACTTCCTTTGAATATCGGATCGGGACAGGTTTGCACCTGGGTTTTTGAGCCCGATTAATGGTTAAAGTTCACTTTCAGGGGTGATTAGCAGGTCAGCGATACGGACTACGCCCGAACAAACGGGTTATCACGCATCTCATCACCAAGGCGCGTATCGGCGCCATGACCGGTCACCACGGTGGCATCCTCGTCCAGGCTGTACAGACGCTGCTTAATCGAACGCTCGATGGTCGGGTAATCACCGCCCCACAAGTCGGTACGGCCGATACCACGCTTGAACAGGGTGTCGCCGGCAATCAGCAGCTTGTCCTGCGGGAACCAGAAGCTCATCGAGCCTGGGGTATGCCCAGGCGTATGCAGCGCCACGCCGCAACCGCAGGCCAGTTCCTCGTCATCACTCAACCACTGATCCGGCGCCGGCACTGGGGTATAGGGCACACCAAACATGCGGCACTGCATCTCCAGGTTGTCCCAGAGGAACTGATCTTCCTTATGCAGGTGCAGGGTCGCGCCAGTCTTCTCCTTCATCTGCCCTGAGGCGAGAAAGTGATCCAGATGGGCGTGGGTATGGATGATGCTCACCACCTTCAGCCCATGGACCTCCAGGCGCGCCATGATCAAATCCGGATTACCACCCGGATCGACGACGATGGCCTTCTTGGTCAGCGGGTCACCGATAATCGTGCAGTTGCACTGCAAAGGCCCGACGGGGAAGGTTTCGCGGATCAGGGTCGGGGTTGCGGCAGAACTCATGGTTATTCCTCAGCGCGGTAATCGCTGGGCAGTTTACCCGTCCATTTCTTGAACGCACGGCGAAAATTCGACGGGTCACTGAAGCCCAGCAGGTAAGCGATTTCATACAGTGGCAGGTGGGTGGTGGTGAGGTATTGCAGGGCCAGGCTCTTGCGCACTTCATCAAGCACCTGCTGATAACTGGTGCCCATGCTCGACAGGTGCCGGCGCAGGCTGCGGCCACTGGTGTGCAGGGCACTGGCGGCGCTGGCCAGGTCGGGGAAGTCGCCGGGCCGCGCCAGCAGTAAGCGGCGCACGCGGGTCAGCAGCCCGTCTTGTAC
The DNA here is from genome assembly GCA_018827205.1 of Gammaproteobacteria bacterium. Taxonomy (GTDB): domain Bacteria; phylum Pseudomonadota; class Gammaproteobacteria; order Pseudomonadales; family Pseudomonadaceae; genus Aquipseudomonas. The sequence goes on from JAHJXZ010000026.1 coordinate 36,505, forward strand.
ATCCAGGCTCGCCAGCAGGGCTTCGCATTGTTGCTCGCACATTTGCACCGTGGCCGGGTTTGCCAGCGCCATCGGCCGGTCCAGGTAGGTGATCGGCATGCTCAGGCGATGATAGGGCTGCTCAAACGCCACCGCGACGCCAAACAGCCGTTCGTAGCGCTCGGCGTAATGCGGCGCGGCATGGGCAAAGCCCACTTCGACCTCCTGCAAACGCTCGCCCACCAGAAAGCGCGCGATGGTATAGAGGCTGGTCAGCAAACCTTCTGCGGCGAAGCGGCTGAGCGGGCCCAGCGGCATGGTTTCACTGGCGCGCAACTCAATCCGCGTACCCAGCTCGACCATTTCCAGTTCATAGGTCAGGCCCAGCACCCGGTAGTACTTGAGGGCAAACTGCATAGCCTTGCCCAGATTGGCGCTGGACAGCACCGCATAGCCGAGGATGCCGTGGGTCGAGACATTCAGGCGCTGCCCGAGCAGCAGGCCCAACGCTGGCTCATCACACAGACGCAAGGCGCTGCTGGTGAGTTGGGTAAAGTCGATAAAGGACAACCGCCCCTGAGGATTGCCCAGCACTTCGGGGCGTACCCGCGCCTCGGCAAACAGCTGCGCACGAGGCACACCCAGTTCCTCGACCAAATCGAGCAAGGCGGCAGCGTAGGCGACGGGAACCAGTTCAGCGGAGAAATTCAGTGATGGCTTCATGGGCTTCTTATTATCTGGCCAGATATGACCACTGGCAGCGACGATAACCTTGTTCGACAAAAGCCGACAAGGGCATCACTGCACCATGGGCCATGGCCGGCAAACCGACCGAGATCACGCAAAGGCTTACCCATACTCAGGACTTGGTCGGTCGCTCACCACAACCGAAGGTTGGGCGCATGCATGCTATTGCTGCAGCAAATACCCTTCGTCACGCTGATAACGCTCTAGTACGGGCACTCGCAACAAGCCCAACAGCGCTAATAGGCTCCAGGGGTTGGTACAACCGTACAATATTGGCCACAAATGACCGAAACATTGGCTGTTGTGAACCTTTGCCGAAGCGCTTGGCGAATCCATAGTGAAACCACGCTTTAGTCACAGACTCAGGGAGTCAGCATGATCAGCACTACCCCGGAAGGTTTGCAGATTCGTCCACGGCATATGGATTTCGATTTCCCTAATCCTCTGCCGCGCCACTGGCACAGCGGTGATGCCTTCAAAAGCCATTTGTTCGATGCCATGTCGGTGCTGTTCCCCGATGGCGAACGCTTCTTTATCGACTCGGTGCGGCACTTCCGCGACCAGATCGGCGACCCGGTGCTGAAAGAACAGATCCGTGGTTTTATCGGCCAGGAAGGCCACCACAGCCGCGAGCATCTTGAATACAGCAACCGCCTGCGTGACCTGGGTTACAACATCACCCGCATTGAGAAACGCGCCCAGGCGCGGATTCGCTACACCCAGAAGAAGTTCTCGCCGCAGCGACAACTGGCAGCCACAGCCGCGCTTGAACATATCACTGCGATCATGGCCGACGGCCTGCTCAAAGACCCGAAACACCTGGAAGGCGCCCACCCAACCATGGTGCGCCTGTGGCGCTGGCACGCGCTGGAGGAAACCGAGCACAAGGCGGTGGCCTTCGACGTCTACAACCAGGTCTGCGGCAGCCGCAAACTGCTGCGCCGGGCGATGATCATGGGCACCTTCTTCTTCGTGCTCGATACCACACGCGGCCTGGCACACATGCTCAAGCAGGATGGTTTGCTGTGGAACTGGCGCGTATGGCGCGACGGCATCCAGTGGATGTGGGGCAAGGAAGGCGTATTCCGCCCGCTGATCAGCACCTACCGAGATTTCTTCAAACCCAACTTCCACCCCTGGGAGCACAACAACCTGGAGCTGCTCTACCAGGCCCGTATGGAGTTTGATCTACCCGCACAAAGCCAGGCGGCCTAACCCAGGCGATGAAACTAAAAAGCGAGGGAGCCAGATGGCTCCCTTTTTTTATTCTTCTGTTTTTCACCGATTGCGACAGCTATTGCCGCCGCAATCGGATTCAGTGCTGTCAGCTCTGAAGAAAACGCAGGGCATCGGCCGCGCTTTGCTGCGGGATTTCTTCCATCGGAATATGCCCAACGCCCGGGTAGGTTTTTACCTGAATCCCCGGCAGGTCACGTTGCCACAGCGGCACGTGTTTGGGTGAAATCCAGCGATCACGCTCGCCCCACAGCAGCAGGGTGGGCGTCTGAATCTGCGCAACACGTGCCGAAGTGCCGTGCAGCTCTTCTTTATTGACCTTGAGCAACACGCGGAAGATATCCATCATCGCCCGGCGATTGCCCGGCCGCCGCGTCAGGTCGTTGTAACGGTCCACCACGCCGGGCTTGATCCGCGCCGGCTCGCCGTAGACTTCCTTGATGCCCTGAGCAATCAACGCACGCGGCATCCATAGCGGCATGGCCACAGTGGCGCCGGGCAAGGCTGCGGCGGCAATCATCCATGGCACCTTGTGCATGTGATAACCGGCGGGGTCGATCAGCACCAGTTTCTCCACCCGCTGTGGCTGAGCCAGGGCGAAGTTCCAGGCGATATAACCGCCCAGCGAGTTGCCGACAATCGAGGCTTTATTCACGCCCAGGTAGTCGAGCAGCAGACCGAATACCTTGATCATCCGCTCAGCGGAATACACGCCATCGCGGGCCGGGCCGGTGAGGCCGAAACCCGGCACATCGAAACGAATCACCCGGTAATCGGCGGCAAAGGCTGGCAACCAGTCATCCCAGGTATGCAGCGAGGCCACCACGCCGTGGATCAATACCAGCACCGGTTTGTCGCGACTGCCCTCGTCGCGGTAGTGCAGGTTGAAGCCGTCTAGTTCGATGTAACGCGAGCCATTGGCGGCATTGCCATAGCGCGCCTTGAGGCTTTCCAGCGGCAAGGCGCCGAAGCCCAGACGGGCAAAACCGGCCGCCAGCGGTGGCGTCAGCGGGAGACTGGAAGCAGACATGCAAGCACCTCTAGATTGTTGTTATGGGAAAGACGCATCCGGTCTATCAGAGCACGCCCACTTAAACCTGACGCCTAACCTAGGTTGAGCGGGGCGCGGGACACAGCGAGGCGATCAGCAGCTCGCTGAGCACGCGCTTGGCTTGTTCGATTTCCGCGCGACTGGCAGCGCGGCCAAGCAGTTCCAGTGATGCCGCTTCCATGGCCCAAATCAGCGCACGGTAGGTCAGCGGATCAGCCGCCTGGGTGGCACCATGCAGGCGTTCGGCCAGCAGCCGCGCCATCTCGGTATGCGCCCGCTGCCGGTGCGCGGCCAGCTGAGAATCGGCGCGCAGGGCTTCTTCCTGCATCAGGCGAATAATCGGGCCGACCGCCAGGTGATAATCGAAGTAACGCCCGACCATGCCCTGCAACCAGGCTTGCGGACTGCCGGCGAGGCTCTGCATTTCACTGAAGCGCGACAGCAGCAGGGCCACCGCCGTCTGGTAGATGCCTTCGAGCACCTGCATCTTGTTCTCGAAGTATTTGTAGAAGGTGCGCCGCGACACATTAGCCGCCGCCAGCAGGTCATTCACCGTGGTTTCCGCCAGCCCCTTGCGGGCAAATACCGGAATCGCCGCCAGCTGGATATTGGTGCGCTGTAGATGACCGATCAGCGGCCCGTCGCCATCCTGTTCCTGCTGCTGGGCCACCGCGCCGTAACCGCCAAGGTCTTCAAATACCGCGCGAACGGCACCCAGTTCTGCCAACGCCTGCTGCATCGCACACTTCCCAACCAAGGCGCGGGTGACGCGAGCTGCCAAGCTGGTTACGCTGGGCCACGCATACTCCGCAGGATTGTTCTTGTGTCGCACACGCTACCATCACGCCGTACCTTACCGCTGGCCATCCTTTTGCTGGTTCTGCTCGCGCCGGTGCAGGCCACCGAGCTGTTCTACCTCGGGCAAAAGATCCCTGATATTCACAAGCCCTGGAACAGTGCCGACTACCAGCAACTGCTGGAGGCGCTGAGCAAGGTCGACAGCACCCAGCTCAACGCCCTGCCCCGGCGCAGCGGCGAGTTCACCGGGCCGATCTACCAGCGCATGGTCAGCGAGGAGAACTTCCGTCCGCAGCTGAATATCTACGCACCGCTTGAACTACGGCAGAACGAAGCCCGCGAAGCACTGTTTCGCCTTAAGGAGTTGATGCGCCTGTATTTCGATTTTCGCGCCGTGCAACAGCCCTATGCCGCCGAGGCGCTGGGCTTGATGAGTTACTCACTGCGCCAGCAGGCGGTTCTATTTACCCTGACCACCGAGTTCTGGATGACCCTATCGGAAAGCGAGCAAAGCAACCCGGTGCGCCTGAAAGGCCTGCATGAAACCAAGGCGGCGGCGGCCATGCTCACCTCCAGCGCATTGGATTACCTGGGTCTGACCAAACAATTTGGCCGTGAGGAACTGGTGCTCTACAGCGCTGAGCTGAGCAAGCAGCTGCCCGAGCTGTTTATCCACCTGAGCGGAGAGGTGCGTGAAACCCTGCTGCAACGTGTCGAACAATTGGCGCAGCAGCATGCTTATGCCGAGGTGCAGCAGAACATGCGCGAACTGCAGCCAGTGCTGCTGGCCATTCAGCAGGATGTTCAGGAGAAGCTCGCGGCCGCTGCAGCACAACCGCGCAAGGCACCTACGCGCAGCCTTGATCTGTCAGTACCTGTTGAGTCAGCGCAATAGCCCCAGGCTCTTGGCCCGCGCCACCGCCTGGGTACGCCGCTCAACGCCGAGCTTGCTGTTGATATGACGGGCGTGGGTCTTCACCGTGTGCAGGGAGATAAACAGGCTGTCGCTGATTTCCTGGTTGGAGCAACCCTGAGCGATCAGTTGTAGCACTGACAACTCCCGCGAACTGAGCGCATCGACCACACTGGCATAATCGTCCTGGCTGACCAGCGGCAGCGCCTGCGGCAAGTACTGCTGCAAGGCTTCAATCAACGGACTGGCGTCCTGCGTCAGCAACTGCTCATGCAGCCATCCGGGCTGTCGCGTCAACAGCCCATGGAAAGGTAACAATCCACCGCCGGCCGCGGTTTGCAGGGCACTGCGCAGCTGCTGCTGAGCCTCGCGTTCGCGCCCGGCGGCATGCAATAGATCCGTCAGCTGCATCTGCGCAATCGCCCCCAACAACTGACCACCGGCGTTCTGCGCCAGCTGACTCAAACCGCGCAAGCGCCGCTCCGCCTGTTCATCCTCGCCCTGCAAACGCTCGTAAGTAGCCAGGTGCAGCTGAACATGCAACGGCAGCTGTGGATGGAACTCAGGTGCGGCAGCCGCCTGTTCACCACCATACGCATCCAGCAAACGACTCAGCCAGACACCTGCCAACTCGGTCTGGCCCTGACGCAACCACAGCTCACATTTGGTTAGCGTGATCATCGCCAGGTAGTAGATCGCCGGAATGTCCCAGATGTGCATCAGGCGCTCGGCTTCGGCCAACTGAGCAAAAGCCTCCGGCAGGTTGCCGCTGCGTCCTTCCAGGCTGGCCAACACGCAGTAACCGATCAGCACGCTGATATCTCGGCAGCCACGCGCCTCTGCAATCCCGGCCAGTAGCCGCTGGCGGGCCTGCTGCGGCTGCAGGCGCAGACTCAGCAGATAGCCTTCGTAGAGGGTCAGCCGCCCGCGCGCGGCGTACTGTCGCTGTGCCGGCAGACTGGCCAAACGCTGTTGGCCCTGACGCACTTCGTCCAGCGCACGCAGCACTTCACCACGGGCTTGCAACACTCGCGCGCGGTCGTAATGGGCCAGCGCTTCGAACAGCGGGTTGCCGACACGCTGCGCCAACTCCAGAGCCTCCCGATTCAGCCCGCGAGCACGCCACAGATCACCGTGCACAATGGCCAGGTTGGCCAAGCTGGACAAGCACATCAGGCGCTGTCCGTAACGGTCCAATGGCAAACAACTCAGCGCCTCAGTGCAATATGCCTGCGCCTTGGCGCTATCGCCGCGGCCACGGGCAATCACCCCGCTCAGAGCCAGCCACTGAGCCAGCAAGCCTTCTTGTTCGCTGCGCTCACGCGCAGGGAGAAAGCGTCCCAGTTCAGCCAGCAGCTCTTCGGCGGCATCCAGCTGACAGGCCAGCGCCAGCGCCCAGCCATAGAGCAGAATCAGGCGCGGCGTGCTGGTCAGCAGGCTGTCCGGCAAGTCCATTTTCCAGCGCAGCAAGGTCGCGACGTTCTGCTCGGCCAGCAGTTGTTCCTCGGAGAGGTTCTGTACCAGGTTGGCTGCCACGTCCGGTTGACCGGCGCGCAACGCCTGCTCGATGGCTTCATCCAGCATCCCCTCTGCACTGAACCAGCGGCATGCGCGCAAGTGCAGGCCTGACGTTGGCTGCGGACGGCTGCGCAGCAGATCGGAAAACAGGTGGTGATAGCGAAACCATTTGCCTTGCTCATCCAGCGGCACCAGAAATACCTGGTGCGCCTGCAGGTGACGGAGAATCGCGGCGCTGTCATGAGTATCACGCAAGGCGTCGCACAGCTCGGCGCAGAAGCGTTCCTGGCTGGCTGTTTCATAGAGAAAGGCTTGCACATCGGCCGGTTGGCGCTCGATCACCTCTTCCAGCAGGTAGTCATGAATTAGCCCGTCACCGCCCTGTGCCAGCGCCGGTAAGTTCGCCGACTCCTGCGCCTCATTGGCGGCAAGCGACCAGAGGCGCAGCCCCGCCACCCAGCCCTCACTGCGTTGCAACAAGGCGGCCAGCGCTTCAGCCGACAACGCGGCTCCCTGCAGCGTGAGCAGCGCAGTACTTTCTGCATCGGTCAGACGCAGATCCTGCTCGTGTAATTCCAACAACTGACGCGACAGACGCAAGCGCGCCAGGTGCCAGTCCGGGCGCTGCCGGCTGGTCACCAGCATCACCAAACCGGGCGGTAGGTGGCTTAGGAAAAACTGCAAACAGCGATCGAGCACCGCGCCTTGGGCCAGGTGGTAGTCATCAAGCACCAGCAGCAATGGCTCCTGCGGGTCAAGGCGCAGCGCCAGCTCATCGAGCAGACCGTCAAGCCACTCTTCAAAAGCGAAGGGTTGATGCCGTTGGCGCAGACGCAGCAGCCCCAAGGCTTCCTGCCCAACGCCGGGAAAAAACTGCTGCAGGCCGCTAAGCAAACGCTCGAGAAAGCGCCCTGGATCACTGTCCCGCGAACTCAAGCCAAGCCACAGGCTTTGCCACTGCTCAGGCAAATGCTCGCAGAACTCGATGGCCAATGAGCTTTTACCAAAACCTGCCGGCGCGCTGACCAGCAGCAAGCGCCCCGCCAAGCCGCCCAGCAGGCGCTCGCATAGCCCAGGACGCTCTACGTAACTGGCCGGCAAAGGGGGGCGATAGAAATACCCGCCCAGTACGTTGGGCGCGGCAACCAAGCCAGGAATGCGGGTCAGATCAGTCATCAACCAGTTTCTTGTAGTAGTCAGGCAGAGGCACTACCAATGCCCCGCAGACTAGCCTCTTGATGCGCGCATTTGAAGTCCTTGTGGCCATCAGGTAGCAAACAGCAATGATTGTTAATCCATCTGCTGCATGTTCACTGGCTTTGCCCAGGCATAAAAAAACCGGCCCTAATGGGCCGGCTTTTTATGCAGCGTTACTCGGTTTTAGCGAACGCCCGCCTGACGCAAGGCCGCTGGGGTGTAATCGCTTTCCTTCGCTGGGTAGTCGAACTCGTAAGCACTTTTCTCTTCGTTCTTCATACCCAGAGCCAGGTAACGACCGGACAGCAGGTCATACAGGGTCTCGATGCTGTACCACGGCACTTTCTTGTCGTAGTAATACTGAGCCTGGGCTTCAGCCACACGCCACAGAGTACCGCGACCGTCGTAGTGATCAATCACAGCAGCTTGCCAGGTGTCTTCATCAAGGTAGAAGTCACGTTTGGCATAGATATGACGCTCGTCCGACTTCAGGGTCGCAGTCACATTCCATACACGGTGCAGCTCGTACCGGGTCAGATCCTGGTTGATATGGCCAGCTTTGATGATGTCGTCATACTTCAACTTCGGCGAGTCCAAACGGTAGCTGTTGTAAGGAATGTAGATTTCCTTTTTACCGTTGAGTTTCCACTCGTAACGGTCAGGTGCACCGTTGTACATGTCGAAGTTGTCGGACGTACGCAGGCCATCAGCAGCGGTACCTGGACCGTCATAAGACACCTGCGGTGCACGACGCACACGACGTTGACCGGCGTTATACAACCATGCCAGACGCGGCTCTTTAACCTGGTTGAGGGTTTCGTGCACCAGCAGCACGTTACCGGCCAGACGTGACGGAGCCGTTACCCGTTGCTTGAAGTAGAACAATACGTTGCTTGGCTTGCTGGTATCAGCATCCTGCAACGCGCCGCGGAAGGTGAACTCATCCTGAAAGTAAACCAGGCTGTAGGAACCATTAGCTTGCGGAGTAGCCTGGGTTACCAGACGCTTAACGCTACCACCACGGTAGCGGGTGATGTGGTTCCAAATCGCTTCCAGACCATCCTTCGGAATCGGGAAAGGATAAGCCTGGTCGAAGTTCTCCAGACCGTTACCACCTTCAACCATCTTGGTGTTGACTGCGTTGTTCTTCGCAGCTGCCAAGACGGCATCGGGCATAGTGGCAGTACGGTGGGTCGCGAACACCGGCATTTTGTAGCTTTCTGGATAACGCTTGAACATCGCCAGCTGGCCTGGGGTCAGCTTATCTTTGTACTGATCAACGTTTTGCGCGGTGATGGTGAACAGTGGCTGCTCGCTCGGGAACGGGTCCGAGAGAAAGCCAGCAGCATCGGCAGTACCAGCACTGGCTGGAAGACCGCCAGTCCAAGCAGGGATAGAACCATCGGCATTACCCGCCATTTCTGCGCCGACTGGCGTCAGCGTAGTGCCCAGTTTGGCAGCCTCATCCGGCGATACCGCCGCCATAACACCACTGGCCAGCAGCGAGAGTGTCAGGGCACCGGTTTGCAGCAGACTTTTTGTTGTTTTCATAGTCATATTGGTCCTCAAAAATCTCGTCCGCTTAGAAATTCACGCCAAAGCTGAGCGCAACAAAGTCACGGTCAACGCTAGTGTTGTATTTGCCACCGAAGAAGTCGGTATAGGCCAGGCTGGCGGTGTAGGTGTTTTGGTAGTCCGCATCCAGGCCAAGGCTTACAGCCTTGGCACCTTCGGTGAAAAGACCATTCGGGCCATAACCGTCCACGTCATGCGACCAGGAAACGCTTGGTTTTAGGTTTACACCGGCGAATACGTCCGGGTAATCCCATATAGCGCGAGCACGGTAGCCCCAAGAAGTGCTCGTAACAAAACCATCGTCTTCGCAGTACTTGGAAACGTTTTCGCCATTGCGGTTACCCAAGGTGCTAGCGTTTAGACCCTGACAGGTTGGGTAGGTACCAGCGGCAGGCCCAGAGGAGATCGTGTAGTTACCTGGCAGTGGTCCCGGACCGAAGACAGGATCACGACCGTAGCGAACATTATCGGAGCTTTCCAAGCCACCAACATGCGCAATGCCAATCTCGCCGACCAGAGTTACACGGCTAGCCCCCATAACTTGATCGAAAAAATGGGTAAATGTGGTCTGGAACTGGGTAATTTCCTTACGGCGGTAACCGTGAAGATCTGTTCCTGGGGCACCATCTAGCAGGGAAATATTATTAATACCTGCACCAGCAAAGACACCTGACAACCCTGGGTTGAATGTCGCGTTACTTAGTGGCTTTAGCCCGGCAAACAATATGTCGGTAGTATTTAGCAGCAGCGGTGCATTGGGTCGGTAACTAACCTCACCGCTCCAAGCTGTACCTGTAGGTAACGTAGTAGAGAAGCTCACACCATACAGACGAATATCCTCTGGATACTCCAAGAAATAACTCGAGTTACCAGCTACGCGCAGTGGCGCAAGGGTAGCCAATGCCCCAAGGTCAGCTGCTCTGTAGGCGGATGCAGGGGCTCCAGTAGCACTGAACGCAGGGGTCCGGCTATGGTAGTTCATCGCATAAGCGCCAAACTCGGTATCTAACGGCTGCGAGAAGTAGCGGAAAGCTAAGCCAAATTGACCACTATCGCGAGCGTCGCGATCCCCACTTCGAGGAACAATCACCCCCTCGTCCGGGCTACCCCATGCTACGCCGCGGGCTTCGAGTGCAGGACCACCAGCGCCACCGCTTGCAGCTTGCACCGAAGCGCGATTATTCAAAACAGTAAGGTTTTGATTGCAGCCATCAGCAATGATGTCCGGCTGAGCAAAGAACGTACCGCAGTTGTCCGTTACGGTTTGATCCCACTCTATTTGATAGAAAGCCTCGGCAGAGAGATTTTCAGTCAGACTCTGCGATACATAAAACATATTGACCGGAATCAATCCTTCTTTGATTTCAGCCCCTGGACGACGGAATGCGGAAACGTCAACCGGGTTAATTTCATTGATGCTGTTGCGGATAAAGGTACTTTCACCCCAACTTACAACTTGCTTACCAACGCGAACGGAACCCGGCTGATCGCCGATGGCGTAGTTGTGATAAACGAAGGCATCGAGAATTTGCGCGCCAGATGCTTGAGCACCTTCTTTGCGATTGCTATCGCTGATGTCTTTGAACAGACGACTTTCATCTTTCAGCTCAAAGTCATACCAGTATTTGCCACGGACAAATACGCCGGTATCACCGTACTTCAATTCAAGATCGTGGATACCCTTGAAAATCTTCGAGAAGGTTTCGCCGCGTTTGAAGTTCAACTTTGAATCGTCGGTGGTCTGAGATAGACCGTCACCGCCATTGTTCACACCGATCAGGTCTTTATCTGCGCCACGAACCGACCAGCTGGCGCCAACCGACAGCGAGGAGTCGAACTGACCCTCGATTTCACCGATATTGAAAGTAACGCCGAATGCAGGTGCGGCGAGGGTGGATGCGAGGCTGACGGCCAGTGGCAGTTTTGCCAGGCGCCAGGTTTGTTTTGTTTTTGTCATCGACGCTACTCCATGTGTTTTTTGTTATGGATGGTGCGGACTATAGCCAGCGGGTACTTCTGCTTGATCCCTCTAAAGTGTGATTTGCAGCCCCCAGGCACTCTGGCTCGCAGGTTTCGGCGTGTTGTCCGCAACCGGCAGAACCAAGAATGGCTTGGAATGAGCAATTAGCAAGCCAAACGCTTGTTTGACTAGCCAGTCACCAAAAACGATCTAGTTTGACGCGAACTGAACACCCTGCAACGTGACACTAACCACTCAGGGAAACCCTGCATATCTGTCTGAAAGCCTTTATCCAATGGGCTTTAGCGATCTTGCAAGGCAAGCACCTCAAGGGGCGAGGCTTACGCCTCCCCCTTAGCCAAACGCTTTAAACAGTCGATAGAAACGGGCTGCCGGCGGCTTGCCACTGGACGATATCCAGGCGAATACGTTTCTTATCCAGCTTGCCGACGCTGGTCTTGGGAACTTCGGTAACAAGGGCAATTTGCGATGGTATCGCCCACTTGTTGATGCTGCCCTGGTCGACAAAAGGCTTGAGATGTTCCTTAAGGCCCTTGGCATCCAGGCTCTGGCCTTCGCGCAATACCAACAGGGCAAACGGCCGCTCGCCCCACTGCGGATCGACCACGCCCACCACCGCTACCTCACGTACCGCAGGATGACGGCTGATCAGGTCTTCCAGTTCCAAGGAGGAAATCCACTCGCCACCTGTCTTGATCACATCCTTGATGCGGTCGCGGATATCGATAAAGCAGAAGTCGTCGATGGTCGCCACGTCACCGGTGTGCAGCCAGCCGTGTTCCCACAATTCAGCGCCCTTCTCCGGCTCGCGAAAGTAACCTTGGGTCAGCCACGGTGCCCGCAGCACCAGCTCGCCTTGGCTTTCGCGGTCGGCCGGCAACAGGGTGCCATCGGCGGCCATGATCGCAGCCTCAACCAGCGGGACTGGCACGCCGGCCTTGATCCGGTAGGTAGTGCGCTCATCTTCGCTGCCGGCCATCAGCTCATCATTGATATGTGCACAGGAGATCAGCGGGCAGGTTTCCGACATACCGTAGGCGGCGGTCAACTGGATGCCACGAGCCTTGGCGACCTCATATAACGAACGGTTGAGCGCGCTGCCGCCGATAATCATCTTCAGGCCGCCGAAATCGTGGCCCTGAGCACCTGGCGCGGCCAATACCATCTGCAAGATGGTCGGCACACAATGGGAGAAGGTCACCTTCTCCTCTTTGATCAGACGGCAAAGCATGTCTGGCTCATAACGACCGGGATAGACCTGCTTGATTCCCAGCATGGTCGCGACATAAGGAATGCCCCAGGCATGCACGTGGAACATCGGGGTGATCGGCATGTACACGTCGTTGGTGCCCAGCAGACGGATGCTGTCCAGGCTACCCAGCACGCTGGCTTCGGCCATGGTGTGCAGCACCAGCTGACGATGGCTGAAGTACACACCCTTAGGGTTGCCGGTGGTGCCGGTGGTGTAGAAGGTGGTGGCGACTGAGTTCTCGTCGAAATCCGGGAAGTCGTAGCGCGGGCTGGCGGCGGCCAGCAGGTTTTCGTATTCGCCCACCAAACCGCCCAAGTCGGCGGTTTTCTCTGCTGCATCGGTGAGCAGGATGGTCTTCTGCACCGTGGTCAGCTGGCTTTCGATGCCTTTGTACAGCGGCACGAACTCGCTGTTGACCAGCACGAACTTATCGTCGGCATGGTTCATGGTGTAGAGAATCTGATCAGCCGATAGGCGGATGTTGATGGTATGCAGCACCGCGCCGATCATCGGAATGGCGAACATGCACTCTAGGTAACGGTGGCTGTCCCAATCCATCACGGCCACAGTGTCACCGGCCTTGACCCCGGCTTCGGTGAGCACATTGGCCAGCCGCGCCACGCGCTCGTTAAGGGTCGCGTAGCTGTAGCGCAACTGATCGCGGTAGACGATTTCGCGGGTTTTCTCGTAGCGGATGCCGGACAGCAGCAGGCGCTTGATCAACAGCGGTGCTTGGTGAGCGTTGTCAGCGGGGGCAATCAGACGGGTCTGCAGCATGGCGGTACCTATTGTTGGCTTTCTTCAGTGCGGCCAATCTAGAGAGCTCGACGCATAGTCAAATCAGCCCAAAGAATGATTTTCCGCGTGACTCTTTGGGCATTTTTAGTCACGCAGTAGAATCGGTGGCTCGCATTCGATGTGTTTGGCCTGCGATCTACTACAAAAACGAGGAGTTTCCTGATGTCCGATATCGTCATCGTCAGCGGCGCACGTACGCCGATGGGTGGTTTTCAAGGCAGCCTGTCGAGCATTGCTGCGGTTGACCTGGGTGCGGCCGCCATTCGCGCGGCAGTTGAGCGCTCCGGCATTGCCCCTGCCGACGTGCAGGAAGTGATCATGGGCTGCGTGTTACCGGCCGGCCTGAAGCAGGGCCCGGCCCGCCAGGCGTCGTTGAACGCCGGCCTGCCGGCGGCCACCGGCTGCACCACTATCAACAAGCTCTGCGGCTCGGGCATGAAAGCGGTGATGATGGCGTTTGATTCGCTCAAGGCCGGCAGCAATAACGTGATGATCGCCGGCGGCATGGAGAGCATGTCCAACGCGCCCTATATCATGACTAAGGCCCGCGCAGGTCTGCGTATGGGCCATGGCGAGATCAAGGACCACATGTTCCTCGACGGCCTGGAAGATGCGCGCACCGGGCGCCTGATGGGCTCCTTCGCCCAGGAAACTGCTGACCAATACGGCATCACTCGTGAGCAAATGGATGCCTACGCCATCGAATCGCTGAAACGCGCCCAGGCCGCCATCGCCAGCGGTGCGCTGGATGCGGAAATCATCCCGATCACCGTCAGCGGCCGCAAGGGCGATGTCGTGGTCAAGGATGACGAACAGCCGCTGAACGCCAACCTGGAAAAAATCCCCAGCCTGAAGCCGGCCTTCCGCAAGGACGGCAGC
>JAHJXZ010000233.1 GCA_018827205.1 Gammaproteobacteria bacterium
CCTGCGCCTAGATCAATATTGTCACCAGTCAGGTAACGGGTCATGAACGTCAAGCCAGGGATGCCAACGCTGGCAAAGTTGAAGTCATAGCGGGCCTGCCATGAGGTTTCGTCTTTGTTGGCGAAGTCGCCGATCTGCACATAGTTGACCAGGAACGGATCGGTGCCGTTGATGTAGGCGTAGCCGGTGTCTCCGCTCATGCTCTGGTAGCCAACACCGAGGGCGTGGCCACCAAAGGCGTAGGTAAACATTGCTCCGAATGCCTTGTTGTCGACGTTGCTGTTGCCCTCGTCGGTGGAGCGAGCGTAGCGCATATCAGTTTTCAGCGATTGCTTGTCACCTAGCGGCAAGGTGTGCAGGACCGTGAAAATATGCTGCTTGTAGAAACCGTCTAGATTGCCGTAGTTGTAGCCGGTGGCTAGGTTGCTGTTCCACTTGTAGGTTGCTCCGGCGAAGTTGAATTCATCGCTATTCTGGGTTCCGCCGCCGCTGATAGCGCGGGCTGCGCCGCTGGTAATGCTGAGGTCTTCGCTATCGGATGAGTCGCGCTGGCTTACTTGTTTGAGCTGGCCGGCATCGAAGGTCAGGCCGGCAATCTCCAGCGAATTCAGGTGCCCGCCTTGAAAGGTCTGTGGCAGCAGGCGCGAGTCGTTCGCTTGGACGGTTGGCAGCTTGGGTTGCAGCGTGCCTAATTTCAGCACGCTGTTCGAAGCACGTAGCTTCGCGGTTAAGCCCAGCTCGCCATATTCATCCTGCGCGGCACGAGGTGCTTCTTTATCGCGCTTGAGCAGGCCCGTGCCTGAGCGTTCGGCACTGGAGTCCAGCTTGAGACCCAGCATGCCGATAGCGTCAATGCCGACGCCTATGGTTCCTTCGGTGAAACCGGATTCGTAGCGCATCAGGAAGCCTTGGGCCCATTCCTCCTGCTTTGATTGGCTGGCTGAATCTTGGCGGAAGTCACGATTAAATTAGAAGTTACGCGCTTCCAGACCAGCTTTGCTGTCCGCCAAGAAGTCAGCGGCCGCAGGCTGGCTGAGACTGAGTACCCCAGTACTCACCGCGACTGCCAAGAGGGTCTTCTTCATTGTTGTTTCTCCATGATCAGGGGGTTGGCATATCGGGGAGTCGTCGCTGCATGCCGTGCTCTCCGAATAGGGGGGCAGGTTCCTCTGCGCCAATGCTCAGCTGGGGGCTAGGCCAGTTCGCGCGCAATAACTAGGTCGAGGAACCATTACGGACTTTGGGGAAGATCAAGCGGAATACGGTAAAGCTGCCTGGCAGGCTGCTGACCTCGACCGTGCCCTGGTGCAGGCTCATGATCGAGCGAACAATTGCCAGGCCCAGCCCTGTACCCCCTTCGGCACGAGAACGGCTGGTATCGACGCGGTAGAAGCGCTCAAACAAATGGGGGATGTGCTGTGCTGGGATGCCAATACCAGGGTTTCCGACCGAGAACGATACGGTTTCGCTGTGCTTCTCGATCAGCAGCGAGATGTTTGCGCCGATAGGGCTATGCCGAATCGCATTGGACAAAAGGTTTGAAATGGCGCGCTGCACCATCAGCCGATCACCGAAGGTTCGGCCTGCTCCGGCAATGCTCAGACTGATCTGCTTCTCTTCCGCGGAGATGCTGAACAGATCCACAACGCGTCTTGCCTCGTCTTCCAGGGCAATCTTCTCGAAGGGCACCAGGGACGCTGGGTGGCTGACTTGAGCGAGAAACAGCATGTCGGAAACAATCCGGGTAACGCGCTCAAGCTCTTCTGTACAGCACTCCAGTACGGCTTTGTATTCCTCTGGCGGACGCTCTCTGGAGAGGGTTACCTGGGCTTTGCCCATCAGGTTGGTGATGGGCGAACGCAACTCATGGGCTAGGTCATCAGAGAATTGCGATAGCTGCTGAACGCCGCCATCAAGTCGATGCAGCATGAAGTTGATGCCGTGGGCCAGCGCGCTGAGCTCTTGTGGAAGTTTGTCGACG
Source organism: Gammaproteobacteria bacterium (assembly GCA_018827205.1). Taxonomy (GTDB): domain Bacteria; phylum Pseudomonadota; class Gammaproteobacteria; order Pseudomonadales; family Pseudomonadaceae; genus Aquipseudomonas. Next base: position 1,982 of record JAHJXZ010000233.1, read on the forward strand.
GAAATCCGATGGGTCAGGTCCTGCGTGGAGATCAGCGAGGCAACTTGACGAAATTGCCGGAGAGGAGAGAGGCCTCGCTGCACGATCCACCATGCGCCCATGCCAATCAGCGCGAGCAGAAGAGGGAGTGCGATCAGTGTTGATTTGAGGTAGGCGCTGAGCAGCGCTTCGTCGGCAGATCGATCAATTGAGAGCAGGACTCTGACGTGGTCGCCATCGTTGAGCAGCATCACTTTGGATGCGGTCAGGAAGTTGTTTCCCTCAGTATCCGACCAGCTTTGGTAACTAGGGGTATCGCCTGCCGGTATGTTGGCAAGAATGGGCTCCCTGGATTTCTCACCCAGATTCAGGAGTAATTTTGTGCCTGACTTTTTCCCGTAGATCGTCAGGTGCAGGTTGTCATGTCCCATGACCAGATCCAACAGTGCGTGAGGCTGCTGGGAAATTGCATGGGCGCTCATGTCTTCAGCGAGACTGTGCTGAATCTGCTCCAGTTTGCCGTCAAGACTCTTCTTGGCCAAAGAGTCCAACTCATGAGTCAGTGCGAAGTAGGCGAGTGCCGCTAGCAGAACAACCAGTGCCGCCCCCATCACGCTGACCGACAGGCCAAGGCGCATGGATAGACTGGCCGGCCTCATGCTCGCTCCTCAAGCACGTACCCAACACCCCTAAGGGTGTGGATCAGTTTGTTATCGAACGGGTCATCAATTTTGGCGCGCAGCCTGCGGATGGAGACTTCGACGACGTTGGTATCGCAGTCAAAATTCATATCCCAGACCAGCGAAATGATCTGGGTGCGCGATAGCACTTCCCCAGAGCGGCGCATCAGTAGGTGCAGCAACGCAAACTCTTTGGTGGTCAGATCGATACGCTGCTCGCCACGGAACGCGCGGTGCCTAGCCGGATCAAGTTCAAGGTCGGCTACCCGCAGCACTTCCGGTACCGGAATTTGTTCGCTTCGCCGTAGCAACGTACGAATTCGCGCAAGTAATTCAGGGAACTCAAACGGTTTGACTAAATAATCATCCGCGCCCAAATCCAGGCCTTTAATTTTATCCACTAAGCGGCCGCGCGCGGTCAGCATTATTACGCGAGTACTGCTGTTGCTGCGTATATGCTCAAGCACACCCCAGCCATCAATTTCTGGAAGGTTTACATCAAGCACTACCAAATCGTAAGCGTGTTGCCTAACAAGATGGAGGCCGTCAACTCCCGTGGCAGCCTTATCAACTACATAGCCACTTTCGCTTAAGCCTTGGTGTAAGTACTCAGCAGTCTTGGGCTCGTCCTCGACAATAAGGATTCGCATAAATATTCACCTTAAAATGTGCGGCCAGTATTTTTTAGATTTTCTTTTGTTGTGGCTGCAGAGTGGTTTTAATTCTTTAATCGGTGATCACTGACATGACCTGAGGCGTTTCAGCTTTCACCAAGGCTAAAGCCTGTAGCGGCTTTAGGGTCAAGCCGTAATGCCCGTTTTGACAAGGCTCATGGGGTTAGCGACAACGTGTCGCACGTCTCGAACTCATCCAAAACACCCAACTTTGGACTGGCAGGGCTGCCCCGTGGCGCTAGGAACGGGGCAACCCTTATTTATCTGTGTTTGTTTCTATTTGTTGCTGGACGCTAAATCGCCTGCTCTCTTGAACGCTGCCAATATTAATACAGCCACACCTGAAAAAGTGCTGGATAACGTATTTGTAATTTTCCAGTCACCTTGCTGATAGGCATAGAGCACTACATTCTGCCGGGAATTGGCTTTCTACTTATTTTCCTAAGTAATAACCTGCTAGATTTCTCAGGCTAAATAAATAGCAAGGCCTTCATTTATTCCAGCAGAGTTAGTTCTGCGGAGGGCTTTTAAGTGTATGTAGAAACAGTCGCCGGTTATGGTGTAGGCATAGGTAAGCTCTGTGTATTTTCAGGCCTACTGGCCGCATTGTTGATTGCTCCAGTGACAACAATTGCTACTGAATCAGTCGGGCAATCAATAACGATTGAGGAGGCGCTGGCGCAAGCGCTCACCGAGAACCAGGAGTTCGCTGCAGCACAATGGAATACTGGCATTGCCAAAGGCGCTCGTACCCAGGCTGGGCTGATCCCAAATCCTGAGCTGTCCTGGAGCGTTGAGGACACGCGTAGTGAGTCGCGCGTTACCAGCATTCAGGTATCTCAGCCAATTGAGTTGGGCGGCAAGCGTGGCGCGCGCATCGATGTTTCTGAACGTGATCAGGACGCTGTGGCGATTGACCTAGAGCGTAAGAAAAACACCTTGCGCGCTGAGGTTATCCAGGCCTTTTACTCGGCACTGCGTGCCCAGGAAGGACTGCAGCTTTCCACTCAGTCGTTAGACCTTGCCCTTCGCGGACTTCAGGTGGTCGAAGCGCGCGTAAAGGCCGGCAAGGCTTCGCCAATCGAAATTTCGCGTGCTCAGGTGCAGCTTTCGGAAATTCAACTGGAGCTGAATCGCGCACGCCTCAATCGAAGCAATGCCTACAAGCAACTGGCGCTCATAACGGGTGCCAAGACGCCGAACTTCGAACATGTCGAGGGTGATCTTGAGCGCCTGCCGTATCTGCCATCGCAGGCTGAGATGCTTGCACGCATAACAGATACTGCGGACCTGCGGCTGGCCAGCATGCAAATCCAGCGTGCCGAGTCTTCCTTGGAACTCGAAAAGTCGCAGCGCATTCCAGACCTCACCGTCAGTGTTGGCAGCCAATACGACGAAGGGCTTGGCGAGCGCGTCAATTTGCTCGGCTTGTCGATGCCTATTCCGTTGTTCAACCGCAACCAAGGCAATGTGCTGGCCGCTGCTCAAGGAGCTGACCAAGCGCGGGA
>JAHJXZ010000234.1 GCA_018827205.1 Gammaproteobacteria bacterium
TCGGTTGGTTCGACCAGCACCACCTTGCGCCCGGCCAATTGCGCGGTCTGCACCACAAAGCTGACCAGTTCACGCACCTGATCGACCTTGATCGCCTTGTCGGCCTCCTCCGGCTCCAGAATGTAGTTATCCGGATGGGTGCCAGCCGCCAGAAGATGGCAGGACTTGCACTGACCACAGGCGTTCAAACCATCGGGCTGTTGGCACAACAGCCGCGCCATCAGCCGCTCGGCCAGGGCACGTTTGCCGATGCCGGCAGGCCCATGCAGCAGATAAGCGTGGGCATGCTGGCTACGGCCAGCGAGTTGCTGCCAGAGTGAATCCTGCCAGGGGTAGGCTTCAGCCACGCTGCAGCTCCAGCAGTTGCGGCAGCAGCTTATCCAGAGCCTGCTGCACTTCGCTCAAGGATTGCGCGGCATCCAGAATACGGTAGCGCTGCGGTTGCTCAGCGGCGCGGCGCAGGTAAGTCTGGCGTACGGCATCGAAGAACTGCCGACCTTCCTGTTCGAAGCGATCCAGCCGACCTCGCGCGGCGGCACGGGCCAGGCCCACTTCAACAGGCAGATCAAACACCAGCGTCAGGTCTGGGCGGAGTGAGCCCTGAACGAACTCTTCCAGCAAGGCGATACGCACCTCAGAGAGGCCACGGCCGCCGCCTTGGTAGGCGTAGGTTGCATCGGTGAAGCGATCACAGAGCACCACAGCACCACGCGCCAAGGCCGGACGAATAACCTGTGCCAAGTGCTGAGCACGCGCGGCAAACACCAGTAGCAGCTCAGTATCGGCCGCCATCTGCTCATCACTGGGTGCCAGCAGTAGCTCGCGCACCCGTTCCGCCAACGGCGTGCCACCTGGCTCACGGGTCAGCAGCACATCAATGCCGTGCTCACACAGACGCTCGGCCAGGTAGTCACGATTGGTGCTCTTGCCTGCGCCTTCGGGGCCTTCCAGGGTGATAAACAAACCGCTCACAGGCTGTCCTTACTGATTATTGGGCGCGGCCGGGGCCGGGCTGGAACGATAGTCTGCGCGGCGCTTGAGCTGATACTCACGCACGGCCCGATTATGCTGTTCCAGGGTGTTTGAAAATACATGACTGCCGTCGCCACGGGCGACGAAATACAGGCTGCTACCGGCCACAGGATTCAGTGCCGCATGGATCGCCTCGCGGCCGACCAAGGCGATGGGCGTCGGCGGCATGCCGTCAATGGTGTAGGTGTTGTAAGCCGTGGGCTCACGCAGATCATTTCGAGTGATGCGGCCGTTGTAGCGCTCACCCATACCGTAGATCACCGTCGGATCGGTTTGCAGGCGCATGCCGATACGCAGACGCCGCACAAATACCCCAGCAATTTCACCACGCTCTTGCGGTACGCCGGTTTCCTTCTCGATCATCGAGGCCATGATCAAGGCGTCGTAGGGTTCCTTGTACGGCAGATCCTTGGCCCGCTGCGCCCACTCCTCAGCCAACACCTGCTCCAGCCGTACATGCGCCTGTTTGAGCAGCTCAAGATCACTCATGCCACGCACAAAGCTGTAGGTATCGGGAAAGAAGCGCCCTTCCGGGTTCAAGCCGGGCAAACCGAGCGTCTTCATCAGCTCAGCATCACTCAGTTCACTCAGGGTCAACTCAAGACGTGTTTCGCGTGCCAGTGCGGCGCGTACCTGACGGAAATTCCAGCCTTCGACCAGCGTTAGGCTGTATTGCAGCACTTCACCGCGTCGCCACTGACCAAGCATATCGTTAGCTGTAACACCGGGCACCAGCCGGTATTCACCACTGTGCAGCGGTTGATTGCGCAGATTGAAGCGCCAGTAAAGGCGTAGCCAGAAGGCCTTATCGAGAATGCCATCGGCCTCAAGACGATTGAGCACACCTCCCGGAGTCGCGCCTGCCGGCACATCCACCAGGTAATCTTCAGTGAGGTTCAGCGGCTGTTGCAGCGCTGTATGTTGTTGCCAGGCGGCAAACGCAACCAGTAAGCCAGCCAGTAACACGCCGCCTTCCAGCAGCAGCAAAATTTTGCGTATCACGAATCAGCAGTCCAGTAGATCGCGGGCAATGGCCTGCAGTTTACGGGTGAGCGGGCCGACCGGCCAGTCGTGTGCAAGCAAAGCGCGAACTGGCCACACGCCATAGACGCTGTTGCACAGCATGACCTCATCAGCCGCCAGCAACTCGGCGTAGCTGATATCGCGCACCTGACATTCGATCCCCTGCGCAGCCGCCTGGGTCAGCAGCTCAGCACGCATCACCCCGGCAACCCCGCAACGCGACAGGTCAGCGGTAATCAGCACACCATCACTGACCAGCAACAGGTTGCTGTAAACGCCCTCAATCACCCGCCCGCTGGTGTCCAGCATCAGCCCCTCAGCATGTTCGGCGTCCTGCCATTCGCTGCGCGCCAGCACCTGCTCCAGTCGATTGAGATGTTTCAGGCCAGCCAGCAACGGCTGCTCGGCCAGGCGCGTGGCGCAGGCAAACAGGCGCACGCCTTGTTGGGCATAGGCTGCGGGATAAACCGGTTTTGTGGCCGATTGCAGGATCAATCGCGGCTGCGTGGGCTGCGGCGGCGCATAGCCACGTTGTCCATAACCACGAGTGAGGATGAGCTTGGCCACGCCCTCACCAAGGAGCTGACTGAAAGCGAGCAGCTGGGCACGCACAGCGGATAAGTCGAGAGGAATTTTCAACCGAACACAGCCTTCGGCCAACCGCGCCAAGTGACGCTCCAGCAACAGCGGTTGCCCGGCATTTACGGCGATAGTCTCAAACAGCCCATCGCCATAGGCCAAGCCGCGATCCTTGACGGACAGCAGCTCGGCAGGCTGGCCATCGACCCAGTTCAGCATCAACCGGCGAACCGGCGGAACACCAGCGAGCCGTTGGTACCACCAAAACCAAAGGAGTTGGACAGCACTACATCCAGCGCCATGGCCTTAGCCTGGTGCGCAACGAAGTCCAGATCGCAACCTTCGTCGGGGTTGTCCAGGTTGATAGTGGGCGGCGCCACCTGATCACGCAGCGCGAGGATGCTGAAGATCGCCTCTACCGCACCGGCAGCACCGAGCAGATGACCAGTCATGGATTTAGTCGAACTGACGGCCAGCTTGTAAGCATGCTCGCCAAATACCGACTTCACCGCCGCTACTTCAGCCTTATCGCCGGCCGAGGTCGAGGTACCATGAGCGTTGATGTACTGCACCTGATCAGGGTTCACGCCAGCATCGCGCAGAGCATTGGTCATGCAACGCGCAGCACCTGCGCCATCTTCAGGCGGCGAGGTCATGTGGTAAGCGTCGCCGCTCATGCCAAAGCCGATCAGCTCGGCATGGATGGTCGCACCACGCGCCTTGGCGTGCTCCAACTCTTCCAGCACCAGTGCACCGGCACCATCGGAGAGCACGAAGCCATCACGGTCTTTGTCCCACGGACGACTGGCCCGGCCCGGCTCGTCATTGCGGGTCGACAGAGCACGGGCGGCACCAAAGCCGCCCATGCCCAGGCCGCAAGCGGCCATTTCGGCGCCGCCGGCAACCATCACATCGGCTTCGCCGTAAGCAATGTTGCGCGCAGCCATGCCAATGCAGTGCGTACCGGTGGTACAGGCTGTGGCGATGGCGTAGTTAGGCCCCTGCAGCCCCAAATGGATCGACAGGAAGCCGGAAATCATATTGATGATCGAGCCAGGCACGAAGAACGGCGAGATGCGCCGCGGCCCTTGCTCATGCAGCGATTTGCAATTGTTCTCGATATTGGTCAGGCCACCGATACCGGAGCCCATGGCCACACCGATGCGCTCACGATTGGCATCGGTGACTTCCAGACCGGAGTTGCGCACCGCCTGAAAGCTGGCAGCGAGGCCGTACTGGATAAACAAGTCGAGCTTGCGCGCCTCTTTGGCGGACAAGTATTCCTCGACATTAAAATCCTTTACCGCACCACCAAAGCGCGTGGAAAAAGCGGAAAGATCCATGTGCTCAAGCAGGCCAATGCCACTGCGCCCAGCCAAAATGCCCTGCCAGCTACTCGGCACATCGTTACCCAATGGCGACAACATGCCCATACCGGTAACCACGACGCGTCTACGTGACACAGCAATCTCCTTTTCTAGTTATCAACGCCTGGAAAGCGCTTAAAGAAAAGCCGCACGCCTGATAAAGGGAGTGCGGCTTTTCCGAGTCGGGATCCGACGATTACGTGTTACGCGTGAGCGGTAACGTAGTCGATCGCTTCCTGAACGGTGGTGATCTTCTCAGCTTGCTCGTCCGGGATCTCGGTCTCGAACTCTTCCTCGAGAGCCATCACCAGCTCAACGGTGTCAAGAGAGTCGGCACCCAGGTCTTCAACGAAGGAAGCGCTGTTGGTTACTTCCTCTTCTTTAACACCCAGTTGCTCGGCAACGATTTTCTTGACGCGTTCTTCGATGGTGCTCATACGTTGTTCTCACTCCTAATGGGACAAATCTTGGCCACTGTTCTGCAGCCAAGTGTATAGAAAGGGTTTTTAGCATTTCAAGCTGAATGCCGGGGTGCCCCACAAACACTTCAACGATCTGCCTATAAACCTGTTGCAGCTTTATAACGGATTTTAGACAGCATCTATGACAGTTTTCTGAAGCCATCCGTCACATTCAGCTCATGTACATCCCGCCGTTCACAGGGATAGTAGCGCCTGTAACGTAAGCCGCGCCATCAGAAGCTAGGAAAGCGACCACTTTTGCGATCTCTTCGGCCTGCCCCAAACGGCCCAACGGAATCTGGGTCAACAGCGCATCACGCTGCGCTTCCGGCAATTCACGGGTCATATCGGTGTCGATAAAACCCGGCGCCACGGCGTTCACGGTAATCGCCCGCGAGCCTACTTCACGTGCCAAAGCACGGCCAAAACCTTCAAGACCGGCCTTGGCAGCCGCATAGTTGACCTGCCCACCATTACCCATCGCACCCACCACCGAACCGATGTTGATGATGCGACCATAACGCGCTTTAGTCATGCCGCGCAGTACAGCTTTAGTCAGCCGATAAAGGCTGCTCAAGTTGGTGTTGATGACATCAAACCACTCGTCATCTTTCATCCGCAGCATCAGGTTATCGCGGGTGATGCCGGCGTTATTGACCAAAATCAACGGCTGACCAAGATGTTGCTGGATATGTTCGAGGGTGCTGGCGACCGATTCACTGTCGCTTACATCCAGCACCAGACCGGCGCCTTCTATGCCATTGGCTTTCAGAGTTTCCGCAATACGCTCAGCACCCGATGCGGACGTAGCGGTACCGATAACCACGGCACCCTGACGCCCCAATTCCAGCGCAATCGCCTGGCCGATACCACGGCTCGCGCCGGTTACCAGTGCAACTTTACCTTGCAGGCTCATAACGTTTCTCCTTAATCAGACCAGGGCCGCGTTCGCAGCAGCGAAGGCGTCCGGGGTGTCCAGGTTATGGGTATTGATGCCTTTGACACAGCGCTTGTTCAAACCAGACAACACCTTGCCCGGACCGCACTCGACCAGATCGGTCACACCTTGCGCAGACAAGCAAACAATCGACTCAACCCAACGCACCGGGCTGTAGAGCTGAGCCAACAGGTCACGTTTAAGCCCCTGCAGATCAGTCACTACAGCGGCACTGACGTTCTGCACCAAAGCAATATGCGGAACCTGCCAGTCAATAGCCGCTACTGCTTCAGCAAAGCGCTCTGCCGCCGGGCGCATCAGTGCGCAATGCGATGGCACGCTAACCGGTAATGGCATCGCACGCTTGGCGCCACGCGCCTTGCACGCCTCAATGGCGCGCTCAACGGCAGCTGCCCCACCGGCAATCACCACTTGGCCCGGCGCATTGAAATTCACAGCACTGACCACTTCACCTTGCGCAGCTTCAGCGCAAGCGGCCAATACGTCAGCATCTTCCAGGCCGAGAATCGCCGCCATACCGCCCTGCCCGGCAGGAACCGCCTGCTGCATCAGCTGACCACGATGCTCAACCAGCTTGACCGCCGCGGCCAAGGACAGGCTGCCGGCAGCAACCAGCGCCGAGTACTCACCCAGGCTATGCCCGGCGACAAAAGCCGGACGCGCCGCGCTCTCGGCAAGCCAGGCACGCCACAAGGCAACAGAGGCAGTGAGAATCGCCGGCTGGGTTTTGTCAGTTTGATTGAGTTGTTCTTCAGGACCTTGCTGGGTCAACGCCCAGAGGTCATAACCGAGGGCTTCGGAAGCCTCGGCGAAGGTTTCGAGGATCAGCGGTCGTTGCGCACCATGCTCGGCGAGCATGCTCAGCGACTGGGAACCCTGACCCGGAAAGACGAATGCGAGAGATGCAGACATGGAAACCTGTTCCTAATGATCGTGATCGTCGGTAATACGCGCCCAGCCTAGCCAAGCGCAAGAAACTGACAGTTGGATGACAGGCTGCCCGCTGCGGTCACATTCTAAAGCAGGTGCTCGCCCAGGCGACCATGCAAACGCTGCGGCAAATCCTCTTCAATCTCCCGTAAAGCTCGGCGAATAGCGCTTTTAAAGTCATCAGCCCCGGCCGCACCATGGCTTTTAACCACAATGCCCTGCAGCCCGACAAAACTCGCTCCATTGTGCTGCGCCGGGGCCAGCTCACCCTGCAAGCGCCGCAACAGCGGCAACGCCAAAGCCCCCACCATGCGCGCCGCCAGGCTGGACTTGAACAGCGCCTCAATGCGCCCAGCAATCATCGCCGCCAGGCCTTCGCTGGACTTGAGCAGGATATTGCCGACAAAGCCGTCGCACACCACCACATCAGCCTCACCGCGATACAGCCCATCGCCTTCGACAAAGCCGATATAGTTCAAGCCCTCAGCCTGCTGCAACAGACTGGCCGCCAGCTTGACCTGCTGATTGCCTTTGATGTCTTCAGTGCCCACATTCAGCAGCGCCACTCGCGGACGCACTGCACCCAGCGCCTCAGCGGTAACCGAGCCCATCACGGCAAACTGATAAAGATGCTCAGCACTGCAATCGACATTGGCGCCTAGATCGAGCAGATGACAGAAGCCCCCCTGCGTCGGAATAGCCGTGACCATGGCCGGACGATCAATCCCCGGCAGAGTTTTCAGCACGTAGCGCGACAGCGCCATCAGCGCCCCGGTATTACCAGCACTGACACAGGCCTGCACCTCACCACTGCGCAGCAACTCAAGACTGATGCGCATCGACGAATCCGGCTTGCCGCGCAGCGCCTGGGCCGGACGTTCGTCCATAGCGATAATCTCACCTGCATGCTCAACGCGCAGACGTGCACGATCAACGCCAGGATAGCGAGCAATCACAGATTCGATGAGAGAGGATTGGCCGACGAGGACCAGGTGCAACGAAGGGTATTCAGCCAGGCAAGAGATGCAGGCTGGAACAATGCAGTGGGGACCGAAGTCCCCACCCATTGCATCAATCGCGATGATCGGAGCGGACAAGATTTACTCGTCAGCGCCCTTGTCGATCACTTTACGACCACGGTAAACGCCTTCTGGCGATACGTGGTGACGCAGGTGCATTTCACCGGTGGTTTTCTCAACCGACAAGGTGCTTGCAGTGAGAGCATCGTGCGAACGACGCATGTCACGGGCGGAACGGGATTTTTTGTTCTGCTGAACAGCCATAACTAATTAACTCCTAAACGTTTGGGTCACGCTTTAACTGCGCCAATACACTGAACGGGTTGGACCGCGTTACCTCGTCCTCGCTCGACTCGGGCTCTTCGAGGCCGGCCGGCTGCTGGCAATCTTTAGGGTCATGAGCCGGGACAATGGGCAAGGCAAGCAGAAGCTCCTCCTCAACCAGCGCCAGCAGATCCAATGGGTCTTCATCTAACTCAATAACATCATAGCCTTGCGGCACTGACTGGGTATTACCACCTACTTTCACCACAGCGTAATCACACTCGCTGTAGATCGGCAAAGTGACTAGCTCCAGACAACGCTGGCAAACCATCTTGACTTCAACCTCGAGCTCGCTGTGAAAAACTACAGCATTGCGCTCGTCGCGCTCGAAGAAGAACTTCGTACGCACCATGCCTTGGTTATCGGCAAGCGGGCCGCAGAGGCGCTGCAAATCGGGCAGATGCAGCTCACCTTCGAGGGTGGCGCTGCGATCGGCTAATTTGCGCGGATCAACGTGAGGTGGAATCGGGCCATTTGACATAGGCGGCGCATTTTAGGGATGCAACCCGCCGCTGTCAAAGGAAATTCGGCCTGTCCAGTATATGGACCGACAGCTAAAATCGCCCACCACCTGCAAACCCCTATATAGAAATAGAAGGAAATCGTCATGCTGCCTCTGGTGCTCGCCTCCAGCTCACCCTATCGTCGTGAACTGCTTACCCGCCTGCACCTGCCGTTTACCTGGAGCGCGCCGCAAATCGACGAAACAAGGCACCCTAACGAAGACGCAGACACCTTGGTACGCCGCCTATCACTGGAAAAAGCTCAAGCACTGCTAGCAACCCATCCACAGCACCTGATCATCGGCTCAGATCAAGTCGCGGTACTTGGCACGCAAATCCTAGGCAAACCCCACACCCTTGAACGCGCCTGCGAGCAGCTAATGGCCGCCAGCGGCAACAGCGTGACCTTCCTGACTGGCCTCACTCTGCTCAACAGCGCCACCGGCCAGCAGCAAACAGACTGCGTACCGTTCACCGTATACTTCCGCACGCTAAGCGAAGCGCAAATCATGCGCTACCTAACAGCCGAACAGCCCTTCGACTGCGCTGGCAGCTTCAAGGCAGAAGGCCTGGGCATCAGCCTGTTTCGCAACACAGAAGGCAGCGACAGCAACAGCCTGATCGGCCTACCACTGATCCGCCTAGTAGACATGCTGCAAGCCAGCGGCATCGAGATACCCTAAAGCAAAAAGCCCGATCAATGACCGGGCTCGCTTTCATCAGACTCGCGCGTTAACGCAGTGCTGGCCCCTGAAAGCCCATCCACAGAGCAATGCGCTCAGCCATGCTGGCACCTATGGTTTTGGCAAACTTATCAAAAGGCGACTCCTGCACGGTGAAGTCGACCAACTCTTTCTCACCAATTACTTCGCGCGCTACATAGCTGGTGTTACCCAACGCATCAATCAAGCCCAATGGCAAAGCTTGCTCACCCGACCAAACCAGGCCGGAGAACAGCTCAGGATGCTCGGCATCCTTCAAACGGTCACCACGACCCTGTTTAACACTGGCAATAAACTGCTGATGGGTCGCCTTCAGCACACCCTGCCAAAACTCGGTTTCCTCAGGTTTTTGCGGCTGGAACGGATCGAGAAACGCTTTGTGCTCGCCCGAGGTGTACACACGACGATCTACACCCAGTTTCTCCATCACACCTACAAAGCCAAAGGTTGCCGCAGTGACACCAATTGACCCCACCAGACTGGCCTTGTCCGCATAGATCGCATCAGCGGCACTGGCAATGTAATAAGCACCGGAAGCGCCCAAATCAGTGATCACCGCATACAGCTTGATCGCCGGGTATTCTGCGCGCAGACGGCGAATCTCATCATAGATATAGCCCGACTGCACCGGACTACCGCCCGGGCTATTGATACGCAGGATCACGCCTTTCGTGTTGGTATCTTCAAAGGCCGCACGCAGGCTGCTGACAATATTGTCGGCACTGGCCGACTCCTGATCGGCAATCATCCCACGCACCTCAATCACGGCAGCATGACTGCCCGTGGTTGCGCCCTTTTTCATCGCCAGCATGGGCGAGAACAGCGCCAACGCGCCGAAAATATAAATAAAGGTCAGCAGCTTGAAGAAAATCCCCCAGCGCCGCGCGCGACGCTGCTCCTGCACACCGGCCAGCAGGGTTTTCTCCAGCAGCTGCCAGCTTTTTCCGTCACCATCAGCCGCTGTCGACGCCTTCCATTCATCTGCCATGCAAAACCACCTCAACTGACTGATTTGACGCACGCCGACCCAGCCAGGCGCGCAACTCGGTAAAACATTCTATTGCCAGCGTTGGCTGGCACTCGCGCAACACCTGAAGCGGCTGCGCACCATAACCGACTGCCACACAATCCATGCCAGCGCGCTGCGCCATCAACAAATCGAAGGAGGAATCACCCACCATCAACGCCCGACCTGCAGCAACACCGCTTTGCGCAAGAATTTCGTGCAGCATCAGCGGATCCGGCTTGCTCGCCGTCTCATCGGCGCAGCGACTGTAGTCGAAATAATCCAGCCAGCCGCGATCAGCTAACACACGCTGCAAACCATGCCGACCTTTACCCGTCGCCACAGCCAGACGATAGCCCTCGGCACGAAACGCCTCCAACCCCTCGGCCACGCCATGAAACAGAGCCGAAGGCTGGGACTCAAGAGCCAGGTAATTTTCGCTGTAGCTTTGCCGCAAGCGCTGCGCCCGAACCGCATCATGCATATCCGGGTACAGACAACGAATCGCCTCAGGCAAGCCCAGACCGATAATGCCGCGAACTTGTTCATCCGTGCAGCGTGGCAAGTCACAAGCATCGGCAGCCAGATGCATCGCCGCAACGATCCGACCGATGGAATCGACCAGCGTGCCATCCCAATCGAAGATCAGCAGCTGATAGCCACGCTCCTGACAGCCATGCATCTGAGAATCAGGCACCCAGACGCTCCACAGTCCGCACCCACATCTCATCAACCGGAGCTTCAAGCTTTAACTTGCCACCTTCAGGCAGCGGCACGGTCAGCTCATAAGCATGCAAGAACAAACGCTTACCACCGAGCGCACGAATCTCCTTGGTAAAATCGTCATCGCCGTACTTGCTGTCACCAGCAATACAGTGACCGGCATGCTGAGTATGTACGCGAATCTGATGGGTGCGCCCGGTAACCGGCTTAGCCTCAACCAAAGTAGCGAACTCACCAAAGCGGCGTAACACACGAAATATAGTCAAGGCCTCTTTACCCTCAGGATTAACCTCGACCATCCGCTCACCTGAGCGCAGGTTGCTCTTTAGCAACGGCGCATTGACCTGCTTCTTGGCTGTAGCCCAATGCCCGCGTACCAAGGCCATGTAGCGCTTATCCACACCATCACCGCGCAATGCTTCATGCAAATGCCGCAACATGCTGCGCTTCTTGGCAATCATCAATAGCCCGGACGTATCACGGTCCAGGCGATGCACCAACTCAATATCCTTGGCATCTGGGCGCAACTGGCGAAAAGCCTCAATTACCCCGTAATTCAGACCGCTACCGCCATGCACGGCAATACCGGCCGGCTTGTTCAGCACGATCAGCGCTTTGTCTTCATAGACAATTGCCGCCTCCAGGCGCTGCAACAACCCCTGCGCCAGCGGCTCAGGCTCATCACGCTCAGCCAGGCGCAGCGGCGGCACACGAATGATGTCGCCAGCTTGCAACTTGTACTCGGGCTTGATCCGGCCTTTGTTCACACGCACTTCGCCTTTACGCAAAATCCGGTAAATCAAAGTCTTGGGCACGCCCTTGAGCTGGGTGCGAAGGAAGTTATCGATACGTTGGCCGGCAAGTTCCGGCGCAACCTCGAGCAGCTGGACGCCGGAGGTTGGAGGGGAAGGATTTGTCATCGCGCAATCATAACAATTTTTTATGGAATTGAAGCACTTAATCATTGCTGCTATAGTCGGGGACGCCGCCAAAAGCGGCCTGGTTTGCGGGTGATCGCCAAAACTGCCACCCCTAACCAACGCAATTCATTTGGGACGTAAGGCCGTCCGACGGGTTATTCAACGAAAGAAAAGCCTCCACGGCTGTGAATAACTCGGAAATAAAGCCTTTAAGCCATGATGCGCAACCTGCCCCTTTGGACGGTTGCGGTAATAGTTAACCCGCTGCGGATTTTCGCGAGCGGCACCCGAGTTTCAGCGATACGTGTAGGGTGGAGATGTACAACTGTTGGTCCGCGTAGCAGCTCGCTTTACCAAGACGCTTCATCTCGTCCGCTACCAACAGCTGATTCCTCCTCCTGACTTAGTGCTTTCTGTTATCACAGCGAGCAGGAGACGTCCGTCGCGGCCCAGCAAAATTGGCTGATCGCCGCTAGACACTGGAACGCTTTACGACCGTTCCTGACGCACCTGACACCGACCCTGAAGTCGTGTGTGCCGAACGCCGCTTCCGCCAGCACCGGAAACCGACGGTATTACATGAAAAGAATGCTGATTAACGCAACTCAACCCGAAGAGCTGCGTGTCGCCCTAGTAGATGGGCAAAAACTCTACGACCTGGACATCGAGTCCGGCGCCCGTGAGCAGAAAAAATCTAACATCTACAAGGGTAAAATCACCCGCGTAGAACCCAGCCTCGAAGCGGCTTTCGTCGACTTCGGCTCTGAACGTCACGGTTTTCTCCCGCTCAAAGAAATCTCCCGCGAATACTTCAGCAAGGCTCCCGAAGGCCGCGTCAACATTAAAGACGTGCTCAAGGAAGGCCAGGAAGTCATCGTTCAGGTCGAGAAAGAAGAGCGTGGCAATAAGGGCGCAGCCCTGACCACCTTTATCAGTCTCGCCGGTCGCTATCTGGTGCTGATGCCGAACAACCCGCGTGCCGGCGGCATCTCGCGCCGCATTGAAGGCGAAGAGCGCAACGAACTGCGTGAAGCACTGAACGGCCTGGTCGCCCCTAGCGACATGGGCCTGATCGTGCGCACAGCAGGCCTGGGCCGCTCCAGCGAAGAAATGCAGTGGGACCTTGATTACCTGCTGCAACTCTGGACCGCTATCAAAGAAGCCTCACTAGACCGCGCTGCGCCCTTCCTGATCTATCAGGAAAGCAACGTGATCATCCGTGCCATCCGCGACTACCTGCGCCAGGACATCGGCGAAGTTCTGGTCGATAGCATCGAAGCGCAGCAGGAAGCCCTGAGCTTTATCAATCAGGTGATGCCGCAGTACGCCAGCAAGATCAAGCTGTATGAAGACAGCGTACCGCTGTTCAACCGCTTCCAGATCGAAAGCCAGATCGAAACCGCCTTCCAGCGCGAAGTGAAACTGCCGTCCGGTGGCTCCATCGTCATCGACCCGACCGAAGCCCTGGTGTCCATCGACATCAACTCGGCCCGTGCGACCAAAGGCAGCGACATCGAAGAAACT
Organism: Gammaproteobacteria bacterium; assembly: GCA_018827205.1. Classification (GTDB taxonomy): domain Bacteria; phylum Pseudomonadota; class Gammaproteobacteria; order Pseudomonadales; family Pseudomonadaceae; genus Aquipseudomonas. Next base: position 13,092 of record JAHJXZ010000234.1, read on the forward strand.
GCCCTGCAGACCAACCTGGAAGCGGCGGAAGAAATCGCCCGCCAACTGCGCCTGCGTGACATCGGCGGCCTGATCGTCATCGACTTTATCGACATGACCCCGGCGAAGAACCAACGCGCCGTGGAAGAAAAAGTCCGTGAAAGCCTGGAAGCCGACCGCGCCCGCGTACAAGTGGGTCGCATCTCGCGCTTCGGCCTACTGGAAATGTCGCGTCAGCGCCTGCGTCCATCCCTGGGCGAAAGCAGCGGTATCGTCTGCCCACGCTGCAATGGTCAAGGCATCATCCGCGACGTCGAATCGCTGTCGCTAGCCATTCTTCGCCTAATCGAAGAAGAAGCCCTGAAAGACCGCACGGCTGAAGTTCGCGCCCAAGTGCCGATCCCGGTTGCCGCCTTCCTGCTCAACGAAAAACGCAACTCGATCACCAAGACCGAACTGCGTACCCGTGCACGCATCGTTATCGTGCCGAACGACCACCTGGAAACTCCGCACTTCGAAGTCACCCGCATCCGTGACGACAGCCCGGAAGCTCAGTCCACTCAATCCAGCTATGAAATGGCGACCATTGAAGTGGAAGAAGAGAAGCAGGCTGCCGCAACGCGCACCCTAGTTCGCCAGGAAGCCGCGATCAAGACCGCACCGCAGCGCACCGCGCCAACTCCGGTTGAAGCAGTTGCCGCACAGCCGGCTGCCGCCGCCGAGCCAAGCCTGTTCAAGGGCCTGGTCAAGTCACTGGTCAGCCTGTTCGCCAGCAAGGAAGAAGAAAAGCCTGCTGTCGTCGAGAAGAAAACCAGCGAACGCCCACAGCGTAGCGACGAGCGTCGCAACGGTCGCCAGCAGAACCGCAGCCGCGGTGGTCGTAACAATGAAGATCGCAAGCAGCGCGAAGACCGTGGCCCACGTGAAGAACGCGCACCGCGTGAAGAGCGTCAGCCTCGCGCAGCCCGTGAAGAACGTGCTCCACGTGAGGAACGCGCACCGCGCGAAGAGCGTGCGCCACGCGAAGAACGCAGCCCACGTGACGTCGTAGAAGTTCGCGAGCCGCAAGAAGTGCGTCAGTCGCGCCCACCGCGTGAAGAGCGCCAGCCACGGGACCGCAAGCCACGTGAGGAGCGCCAGCCGCGCGAACTGCGTGAGCCACTGGATGCCGCACCCGGCGATAGCGCCACCGTTAGCGAAGAAGTTCGTGCCGAACGCCCACAACGCGAACCGCGCCAGCCGCGCCAGCCACGTGAAGAGCGCCAGCCGCGTGCCGAGCAGGCTGCAGCCGCCAGCGACGAAGAAGCACTGAACGCTGAAGAAGCACTGCAGGACGATGAGCAGGAAGGTAGCGAAGGTGGCGATCGCCCACGTCGCCGCTCCCGTGGTCAGCGTCGTCGCAGCAATCGTCGCGAACGCCAGAACGACGCCAACGGCAATCCGATCGAAGGCAGCGAAGAAACCGCAGAGGCTCAAGCTGATGCCGGCAACGCAGTAGTCGCTGCAGCAGTGACCGCAGCCGTTGTCACTGCCGCGGACGAAGCAGCTGAAGTGACTGCTGAAGCAGCACCAGTAGCTGCCGAGCAGGAGCCGCCACGTGAAGTCGCTGCAGCTGAAGCGCCACAAGCAGTTGTTGAAACCGCCGCTGAAACCGCTGTTGTAGAAGCAGTAAGCAGCCCGGTTATCGAGGCCAGTGAAGCACCTGCACGTGTCGCCGAAGTCAGCGAAGCTGCACCAGCACCTGCTGCTGTAGAAGCGCCAGCTCCGGTCGCAGAGGTTGTTGAAACGCCAGTTGTGGTTACCACTGCAGAGCCGATTGCCGAAGTTGCAGTGACTGAAGCTGTGGCAGTTGCAGCTGCACCTGCGGTCGCAGTCAGCAGCACTGGTCGTGCACCTAACGATCCGCGCGAAGTGCGTCGTCGTCAGCGTGAAGCCGAACGTCTGGCCCGCGAAGCCGCCGAAGCTCCAGCTGCTGCCGCACAGGTTGAAGCTGCTGCACCGGTAGCCGAAGAGCCGGCTGCAGAAGCTGTAGTTGAAACTGCAGCCGAAGCACCTGCAAGCGTCGAAGCAGTCGAACCTAAGGCTGAAGCCGCGCCAGCAAAAGCAGAAGTAAGCCAGGAGCCGCAAAGCTCGCTGTTTACTGAAGCAGAAGCTGACGAGCAGGATAATGAAGCGGTCAAACCGCAGGTCTAATCCGCAAGGCAATAAAAAAGGGGATGCTTCGGCATCCCCTTTTGCGTTCTGGCTTTTATTACAGCGCGATCAATACGCTGCTCGATGCCTGCCACCAAAAGGCCTTAGAGCACGTTTGGCTCGATCTCCAAGTCAACTGCAAAGCGCTGGGCGATATCCGCCTGGATACGCTGCGCCAGTGCCAACAACTGCGCCCCCGTGGCTGCGCCGTAATTGACCAGGACCAGCGCCTGCAAACGGTGCACGCCTGCATCACCCTCACGAAAGCCCTTCCAGCCCGCCCGTTCGATCAGCCAACCAGCGGCCAGTTTGACTTGCCCGCCAGCCTGGCCATTCACCATCTGAGGATAGGCTACCAGATCGGCATGCTCGGCGCGCAAGCGCTGCGCCAATTCAGCCGACACCAGAGGGTTTTTGAAGAAGCTACCGGCATTACCCAGCTCAGCCGGATCAGGCAGCTTTTCGCTGCGAATGGCGCAGATGGCCTGGCTGACATCCAGTGCCGTCGGAGCACTGATGCCCTGCTCCGTCAACCGCTGGCGCACCGGACCGTAATCCAGATGCAGCGCAGCCGCACGGCTCAAGGCAAAGCGCACCCGCAGGATGACCCAACGACCACTTTCGCGCTTGAACTGGCTATCGCGGTAGGCAAAGGCGCAGTCCTGCAGAGATAACTCGCGCAGCTCGCCACTGCGTCGATCCAAAGCAGTCAAACCCGCAAAAAGATCCTTAAGCTCAACACCGTAGGCGCCGATATTTTGCACTGGCGCCGCACCGACTGTGCCGGGAATCAGGCTGAGGTTTTCCAGACCGGCAAAGCCCTGTGCCAGCGTCCATTGAACAAATGGATGCCAGGGCTCCCCCGCTTCTGCCTCGATCACCACACGATCGCCGTCATCGCTTAGTACGCTAATACCGCGACTGGCCATACGCAGCACCAACGCGTCGACATCGGCAGTGAGCAGCAGATTGCTGCCGCCACCGAGCAACAACAGCGGCAACTGCTGCGCTTGCGCATAGCTCAGCGCCTCGCGGATCTGCTGGTCGTTCTCAGCTTCGGCAAAATGGCTGGCCCGGGCCTCAACGGCAAAGCTGTTATAGGGCTTCAGCGATACCTGAGTGCTCACTTGCAGGCTCATAAACGCCCCTTAAGCTCAAGCACCAGGGCATCACAGGCCTGCTCGATCAAATCCAGCACCTGGGCAAAACCGGCCTTACCACCGTAATAAGGATCAGGAACCTCATCCAGCGCAGACTGATAACGGCGCAAGAACAGATCCAACTCGGCTGAGGCGTTGCCCGGACGTAGCTGCTGCAAGTCATGCAGGTTGCTGTTATCCATCGCCAATACCAGATCAAAGGCACGGAAATCGTCCACCTTGACCTGCCGACCGCGCAGCGCAGACAGGTCATAGCCACGCTGCAGCGCAGCCTGGCGCGTGCGGATATCTGCCGCCTTGCCTACGTGCCAGTCGCCAGTGCCAGCCGAATCTACTTCTACGCACCCTTCCAGCCCCGCTTCACGCAGTTTGTGGCGCAACACGCCTTCGGCCGTGGGCGAGCGGCAGATATTGCCTAGACAGACAAACAGAACGCGCATCAGACCCCCAGCAGGCTACGAACCCGCTCCAAGTCTTCCGGCGTGTCGACGCCCGCAGGTGGCGCTTCCAGGGCATCGGCAACGTGGATGCGCACGCAATGCCAGAGCGCGCGCAGCTGCTCCAGGCATTCGGTATCTTCCAGCCAGCACGGGCCCCAGCTGACGAAGTCATGCAGAAACTGCGCACGGTAGGCGTAAATGCCAATGTGACGACGGTATGGCACACCTGCTGGCAGCTCGTCACGGCTCTTGGCAAAGGCATCGCGCGCCCAGGCCAGCGGCGCACGGCTGAAGGTCAGGGCCAGACCGGTCTTGTCGCTGACTACCTTGACCACATTGGGGTTGAACAGCGCCTGCACATCTTCAATCGGCTCGGCCAGCGTCGCGATGGCCGCTTGTGGATTGGCAGCCAGGTTGGCCGCCACCTGATCGATGATCGCCGGTGGAATCAACGGCTCGTCACCCTGCACATTGACCACAATGGCGTCAGCCGCCAGGCCCAGAGCCGTCGCCACTTCAGCCAGACGGTCAGTACCGGAGTTGTGGTCAACGCGGGTCAGCACCACCTGCGCACCAAAGCTACGGCAGGCCTCAACGATGCGCGCATCATCGGTAGCAACGACCACCTGCTGCGCGCTGCTTTTACACGCCTGCTCCCAGACATGCTGAATCATCGGTTTGCCGGCAATATCCTGCAGCGGCTTGCCCGGCAGGCGGCTGGAAGCGAAACGCGCCGGAATTACAACGGTAAAGGCAGTGCTCATTTACTTGTCCAGACGCTCGTCGACGTTGAGGGTACGGGCTTCGCTTTCCAGCATCACCGGGATGCCATCACGTACCGGAAAGGCCAGTGCATCGGCCTTGCAGATCAGCTCGCTCTTGTCAGCGGCGAGCTTCAGCGGGCCTTTGCACAATGGGCAGGCGAGAATGTCGAGTAGTTTCGGGTCCATGGGAGGTCCTTAAGAGGAAGCAGCTGCTGGGGCGGACAAAGCCGCCGAATCATCAGAACAATCAGGTGCGCGGCACAAGGCGCTGCAATTGCTGATCAAACCAGGCGACAAACGCAGCCGAGGGCTCGGCATCCACCGCCAGGTACCACCAATCGTCAGCCGCAAAGGCACGGCACTTGACCGCATCCTTTTCCGTCATCAGCACCGGCAGTGCCGGGCTGAAATTCAGCAGCTCGGCGCTGTACGGCGCATGGTCAGCAAAGGCATGCGCGACAGGCCGCCAGTGTAGCCCTTCGAGGGTATTGAAGAAACGCTGCGGGTTGCCAATACCGGCGACCGCATGCAGGGCCTGACCGGCCGGGAAGTGACTGAGAGGATGCGGCTTACCACTGCGCAGGTTGACCAAGGTTCGCGGCTGCAAGGTAAAACCGTAGCCGCCCTGCGGATCGCTTGATGCGCCGTTATACAGCAGTGCATCGACGCTCTGCAGACGCTCTACCGGCTCACGTAGCGGGCCGGCAGGCAGGCAGTGACGATTACCCAAACCGCGAGCCGCATCGATCAGCACCAGTTCGAGATCTCGAGCCAGGCGGTAGTGCTGCAGGCCGTCGTCACTGAGGATCAGGTCAAGCGGCTCGGCCGCCAATAAGGCCGCCACGGCGCGACTGCGATCAGGGTCGATCATCAACGGCACGCCGCTGCGCTGCACAATCAACAAGGGTTCATCACCGGCCACGCCGGCAGCCTGATCAGCCTGAACGCGCCAGGGCAGTTGTGGTGGCTGCGCGCCATAACCGCGACTGACCACACCGACGCGCAGCCCTTGGCGGCGGCAATGCTCGATCAACCAGAGAATCATCGGGGTCTTGCCGGTGCCGCCGACGGTGATGTTGCCGACCACCACGACTGGCACTGGAGCACGGTATATCTCGCCCTCACCCGCCAGAAAGCGCGACCGCTTGCGCTGCACCACCACACGATAGAGCCATTCCAACGGACGCAGCAGGCCCAGCGCCGGATGACCGGCGTACCAGGCAGCAGTGAGTCGTGCGGACAGGCTCATCAGCAAGCAAGCCTCAAGGAGCGGCTTGCGCCTCAATGGTGGTCATGCGCAGGTGGGCAAAGCCCAGTTTGCCGGCAGCATCCATAGCAGTAATTACCGCCTGATGCTGCGTCTTGGCATCAGCGCTGATGATCAGCGGCAGACTGTTATCGCCTTCCGACTCCTTCTGCAGCGCCGCCATCAGGCTTGGCAGATCGCTTTTCAGCAACTGCTTGGCATTCAGCGAGTAGCTGCCATCGGCGGCGATCAGGATTTCCAACTGCTTCAGCTCGGTCTGTTCTGGTGGAGTGCCAGTGACGGCTTCTGGCAGATCGACCTTCAGCTGGGTCTCCCGAGTAAAGGTTGTGGTGACCACGAAGAACAGCAGCAGGATAAACACCACGTCGATCAACGAGGCCAGGTTGATCTCGACGTTCTCCCGCGGTTTGCGCCGGAATTTCACGCCTTGTCCTCGCCCATGTCGACATCACGGTCGCCCTGTACCACTTCCACCAGGCGAATCGCCTCCTGCTCCATGCCGACCACCAGCTCATCAATCCGGCGCTGCAGGTAACGGTGGAAGAACAATGCTGGAATGGCCACCATCAAACCCGCGGCAGTGGTGATCAGTGCTGTGGAAATACCGCCAGCCAGCAAAGCCGCATTAGCCATGCCAGAGCCCATAAAGGAGCTGAAAATTTCGATCATACCCAGCACCGTACCGAGCAATCCCAAAAGCGGTGCGATACCGGCGATGGTGCCCAGGGCATTCAGGTAGCGTTCCAGATCGTGAATCACCCGGCCCGCAGCTTCCTGAATGCACTCTTTCATGATCTCGCGACCATGTTTGGAGTTGGCCAGGCCAGCGGCGAGGATCTGCCCCAACGGCGAGTTGGCGCGCAGCTCCTTGAGCTTCTGGTTATTGAGTTTTTTATCCTTGATCCACTTCCACACCTGGCCGAGCAGGTTGGGTGGGGTGATGCGGCTAGGCCGCAGCGTCCAGAGGCGTTCGGCAATGATGCCGGCCGCAGCGATAGAACACAGAATGATTGGCAGCATCATCCAGCCGCCAGCTTTAACCAGTTCCCACACGGTGGCAGATCCCCTTCACAAAAGTGGCGCCACTCTAGCATAGGGTCGCGGCCTCGCCGACCGCCGCCGTTCTCATTTTTCCCGCCAAAAACGTGCTCGATAGCGCAAACCCTGCGCCTGCTCGAATGCTCCCAGGCGAATCCGTACCGCGCCGTGCAGCGCCGTGTCATAAGGTTGCGCCGCAACCGCGCGATAACGCGCCATTACCTCCGCATGCGGATGCCCGAAGGTGTTGTGTGCGCCACGGGAGATCAACACAGCAGCCGGCTTAACCTGTGCCAGCAACGCCGTAGATGACGAGCTGCGACTGCCGTGGTGAGGTGCCAACAGCCACTGCGCTGGCATTACCAGACCACTATTGAGCAGTGCTCGCTCGGCCTGGCTGTCGATATCGCCGGTTAGCCACAGGCGCTCTCCATTGGCCTCGATGCGCAACACGCAGGACGCCTGATTGCCCGTGGCTGCACCCGCCCATTGCCAGGTGCTGAACGCAACGTCATCCCATTGCCAATGCTGCCCACTGACGCAGGCGGCGGCCTGTAATAAAGGCGTGAGCTTATCCGGCTCACCACTGAGCACCTGCCTGACTGGGAGACCGCGCCGGATTGCTGCAGCGCCGCCGGCATGATCGTTATCGGCGTGACTGATCAACAACAGATCAAGACCACGCACATCTAATGCACGCAACGATGGCAACACTACCCGCTCACCGGTATCAAACTCGCCAAAGCGCGGCCCGGCGTCATACAGCAAATCATGCCCCTGGGTGCGCACCAGCACCGCCAGACCCTGGCCGACATCGAGCATCCACACCTCGGCTCGCCCATATTCAGGGCGCTGCTGCGGGCTGAATAAAAAAGGCAGCAGCATTAATGCACCCAGGCTGCGCATCGGCAAGGCAGCCGGCAACAGCCAGACCAATGCGCCCAGCGCCACCAGCAGCCAGGCCCAGAATGGCAAGGCACTGGGCAACCAGGCCGGCAGCCAAAGGGCCAATTGCGTGAGCAGAGAGAACAGCAGGTCCAACACCCCACCTGCCACCCAAAGCAGCGCAGCGCCCACCCCAGGTATGGGCAGCAATAACGTACCGACTAAGGCCAACGGCACCACCAGCAAACCCACCACAGGCACAGCCACTAGATTGGCCAAGGGACCGCTGGCACTTACCGGCAAGCCGAGTGCCAGCAGCAACGGTAACAAACCAATAGCCATGGCCCATTGCGCTCGCAGCAAGGTGCCCCACCAGGGCCAGGCACCCAGCCGGCCGCTGAAGATCAGGATCAACAGCATTACCGCACCAAAAGACAACCAGAAGCCCGGCTGCAAGCTGGCCAGCGGCTCGCGCAGCAACACCACAAGCAGTGCTAGCAACAAAGGCAGCCACACACCCAGATGACGAAAGCGCCAACGCCAGAGCAACACCAGCCCGACCATCACACAGGCGCGCTGCACCGGGACCTCGAAACCAGCCAACAAGCCATAAGCTAACGCACCGGCAAAGGCCAACACACAAGCGCAGGGCAACCAGGGCCATCTGCGCGACCAGAATCCGAGGCGCGCCAAACCCGCAACCAGACCATATAAAAGCGTCGCCAGCAGGCCAATATGCTGACCGGAAATCACCATCAGGTGCACCGTACCGGTGCTCTGCAGTACCTGCCAATCTGCCGTCGACAGCCCCGAATCGTCACCCAGCACCAAGGCCGCCAATGCTCCCTCGCGACCATGCGCGGGTGTTGCCAAGAGCTGCTGACGTAAACGGTCACGCCAGGCGCCTGCTCCACTGGCAGAGGTAATTAGCTCGCCACTTTTTACCGTACCCGTGGCACCGATGCGCTGCGCCAGCAGCCAGGCCTCGTAATCGAATGCCTGAGGATTGACCAGCCCATGGGGGCGCTTGAGCCGGACTGCCAACCGCCAGGTTTCACCGGCGCGCACTGCAGGCCCGTCATACCAGGCTAGGCGCAGACGCGCGGGCAGTTGATCGCGACGGGAAACAACCTGCTCCAGCTCGAAGCGCACCACGCCCTCGCCTGTTTCTGGCAGGCCGACTACTTGCCCTTGCAGCCACAGGGTGCGTGTATCCAAATGCGGCGCCAGACGATCGTCCAACGCCCACTGCGCCGACACACAGGCCCACGTGAAGCCGAATAGAAACAAGGCGATGGGATAACTGCGAAACGGCAACAGCATCAAGCCGGTGACCGGCAAAAGAGCCAA
>JAHJXZ010000027.1 GCA_018827205.1 Gammaproteobacteria bacterium
AGCGATATTCCAGGGGTCAGTCTGATGTTCCCGGTTGAGGCTAACGGGGTGTTTTTACAGATGTCCGAACCAGCGCTGGAAACCCTGCGCAACCAAGGCTGGCGCTTCTACACCTTTATCGGGGCCGGTGGCGCACGCTTTATGTGCTCCTGGGACACCGACGAAGCACGCGTGCGCCAGCTGGCTGCAGATATTCGTCAGGCGATGACGGCAACGAACTAGAACCTGCTCAAGGGCTCGCGAGCTAGAGCCATGCAAGGCGCTACGTTAGTAACAGCCTCCGGCTGGTCAAAGCGGCGAGGAAGCGGAGTGTACTTTTGTACATGAGCATTACTCGTCTCACTCGCCCCTTCGGGGTCGCGCTGAAGCGCGTTAGCCGCAAGCGGCTCCGAGCCTGCTTTTAACGCAGCAGGGCCGACGCGCAGCAGACCTTGAGGTGGTTCTAGCGTGGCACCAGCGCCGGTAGCAACGTCCGCGAGATAGCCTCGCGCACGTTCGGCAGCAAGGTTGCACTCCCTCCGAGCAACTCTTCCACCAACCGTCGCAGCGCCACCGCCCGCTCTGGGCTGAGGCCGCTAACGGCATGCTCGCAGGCCTGCTCCGCCGTCACGCCTGAAGGGATCGACAGGCCCAGCGCTACCAGGCGTTCGCGTAGATCTTCATGATCGATCAGGTCGGCGTGCATCATGGTCAATTCCTCCGGTGGTGGAACGTTAGCGCCGGCTCTTAGCGCAACACGCCTTCGTCCAATAACAACTTGAAGATAGCCTCGGCGCCAACCTCTGGCGAGACATCCTTGAGTACCTGCCCGCCACCGCCGGACGCTTTGGCGGTCGCAGCCTTCATCCGCTCGGCTCCGGTCTTGGCCTTGATCACTTTGAGGCGCTTGGGTCGTGGTTTGGCCGGTTGCAACTGCGCACTGGCAAACAGTGGATCAGCGACCCGCTCCACTTCTTCAGCGCTCAACACGCCACGCCGGGCAGGACCGAACGCACTCTGTCGCGCGGTCGGTGCCGCGTTATCGACACTCGCGACAAACGGCAAACGCACCTGCAAGCGCCGACGCTGGCCACGCGGCAGCGCTTGCAGCACCTGGGCCACACCGTTTTCCACGGTTTCCACGGCAGCAAGCCCGACCACCAACGGCCAGCCAAGCTTCTCCGCCAACAGGTACGGCAGCATGCCGGAACCTTCGCCGGTTTCCGCCTGGCTGCCCGTCAGCACCAGCTGCGCGCTGGAGTCGGCCAGGTAATCGACCAGCACCGGCAACGCATCGCTGTGCGCCGGCTGTTCGAGAACGTTGATCTGATCAAGGCCCATGCCCAGGTAGGCACGCAGCGCTTCCTGCTGCGGATCGCCCGCATGCAACACCTGCAAACGCTCCCCCGCCAGACGCAAACCCAGCTCGACCGCTCGGGCATCCTGCTCGGCGCGGCGCGGTCGCCCGGAGGTTGGATGGGCGCCGACTGAGACCAGCGTAACTACCTGCAAATCAGTCATGGCGCAGCTCCGTAGGGTGGAAGACGCTGTGTTCTCCCACCATGTCGGTGTGGGTAATGGTGGATGGGTGAAGCGTCATCCACCCTACGAATGGGTTAGGCCGCATCACGTGCGCCTCCTTGCCGATAAGCGGCGACGCGCTCGATCAGCGCCTGCAGGATGGCGGCGGACTCGCCAATCACCGAAAGATCGGCCCGTTTGATCATGTCGCAGGTTGGGTCGAGGTTGATCGCCACCACCTTGTCGCAGGCACCGATGCCTTGCAGGTGCTGGATCGCCCCGCTGATGCCCACGGCCACATACACCCGCGCGGTGACCCAGATACCGGACGCGCCGACCTGGCGCTCGCGGCCCATAAAGCCATCGTCCACCGCGACGCGTGAGGCTCCTTCGGTCGCCCCCAGCGCGGCGGCCGTTTGATGAAACAACGCCCAGTCCTTCACGCCGTTACCGCCGGAGAGAATAAATTCGGCCTCGGCCATGGGGATCTGCGCCGGATCGACTGCTACGGCACCCAAATCCTGAATACGTGGCAAGTGGCTGACCAGCGCTTCACTCAGCACCAGCGGCCGCACTTCATGACGGGTCTCGCTGACCGGCTCGGCACACTCAACCGCCGCCAGGATCAGACGCGGCGCGGCCTGCACCAGATCTTCCCGACCGGCACCAGCACGCCCACTGGCCATGCCATCGGCCACCTGCCAGACCCGCGTGGCCGGACGCTCGCCCAGCTTGGCCGCCAGTCGCCGACCCAGCTCACCGCCACCAGTGCGACTGTCTGGCAGCAACCAGTGACGCGGCGACAATTGCCGCTCCAGTGCGCCCAGCGCCAGCACCCTAGCTTCCGGCGAGTAACCGTCGTATCCGTCACCCCCGAACTGCAGCAAGCGGTCGACGCCATTGCAATCAAAGGCGCTCTCCTTGTGCTCACCGAAGACTACGGCCACAACCGCACCATCATGACCGGCGAGCTTATGCGCCAGGCCGAGCAAGTCCTTGTCGTGAGCGCTGAGACGACCACCGACCATATCCGGCACCACTACGATATGGAAGGCCGGTTGCTCGATCACATGCAGCGGCAACTGCACCACGACGCTGGCCGTGCTGCGCTTCTGGCTGCCACCTTGCTGAGTACCCGAGCGGTCGATCCGTTTAAGACCGTTAGGGCCAATAAAACCGACCGCATGGGGATTTTTGCGGATGACACCATTGGGCCCCAGCCAACTGACCTCTGCTGGCTGCAACGCAGCGTGCAGTGGATGCAGGCGGTTACGGGCGATCCACTCAGCGCGCGGGTCACGGCGGATAATCTCGCTCATGGGCTTACCTCGGCTATATCACGCGGGGCCGCGATGGGCTTCTTGGCCTCGACAGCACCCTCGATCAATACATCAGCCACCAGCTCGGCAATGTCTTTGACCTCCGGCCGCTGGCCAACCACGCCTTCGAGCATGGCCGTACATTGCGGGCAACCGACGGCCACCAGCTCGGCGCCGGTCTCCTTGATGTCGCCCATGCGCATATCGGGAATGCGCTGCTTCCCAGGGATATCAGTGATTGGCGCACCGCCGCCACCGCCGCAGCAACGGGAGCGGAATGCCGAGCGCTCCATCTCCCTGACCTCGATACCGATGGCCTTGAGCACCGCGCGCGGGGCTTCATACTCACCGTTGTAGCGGCCCAAGTAGCACGGGTCGTGGTAGGTGACCGAACCACCCTTGTGGGTGCCGAGGTTGAGTTTCTGGGCGCTGATCAACTCATCCATATAGGTGCTGTGGTGCAGCCACTGATAGTGGCCGCCCAGCTCGCCGTATTCGTTTTTCAGCACATGGAAACTGTGCGGATCGCAAGTGACGATGCGTTTGAACTGATACTTAGCCAGCGTGGCGATATTGCGTTTGGCCAGCAGCTGGAAGGTCGCTTCATCGCCCAGACGACGGGCCACGTCGCCACTGTCGCGCTCCTCCAGCCCGAGCACAGCGAAGTCGACCTTGGCCGCCTTCAGCACTTTGACAAAGGCGCGCAGGGTGCGCTGGTTACGCATATCGAAGGCACCGTCGCCGACCCAGAACAGCACGTCGACCTGCTGCTTTTCGCTCATCAGCGGCAGGTTGAGATCCGCTGCCCAGTTCAGTCGGCCACCGGGATTGAAGCCTCCTGGGTTGTCGGTGGCGATCAGGTTATCCAGTACTTCAGCGCCCTTGTTTGGCGTGGCGCCTTTTTCAAGCGTGAGATGGCGGCGCATATCGACGATGGCATCGACGTGCTCAATCATCATCGGGCATTCCTCAACGCAAGCACGGCAGGTGGTGCACGACCACAGCGTCTCGGCATCGACCAGGGCCTTGCCGCCCAGGTTGACGATAGGCAAGTGCGGGCCGCCAGCGTGTTCACCGATCGGCTTACCCGGGTAAGGGCTACCAGCAAACTTGGCATCAGTACCGCCGGCCAGGCCGACCACCATGTCCTGAATCAGCTTTTTCGGATTGAGCGGCTGGCCGGCGGCGAAGGCCGGACAGGCAGCCTCGCACTTGCCGCACTGCACGCAGGCATCGAAGCCGAGCAGTTGGTTCCAGGTGAAATCCGTAGGTTTTTCCACGCCCAACGAAGCTTTCGGATCATCCAAATTCAGTGCTTTCAGCCCGGTCGAGCGACCACCGCCAAAGCGTTCGCTGCGGCGGTGCCAGGCCAGGTGCAACGCGCCGGCAAAGGCATGTTTCATCGGCCCGCCCCAGGTCATGCCGAAGAACAGCTCGGACACACCCCAGGCCACGCCGACCGTCAGCAGCAGCGCCAGCAGCCAGCCGCCAAAGTCCGCAGGCAGAATCCCGGCCACCGGCAAGGTGGCGATAAAGAAGCTCACCGCGAACATCAGCAGACTTTTCGGCAGGCGCATCCACGGGCCTTTCGACAACCGCGCAGGCGGATCAAGGCGGCGTTTAGCGACAAACAGTGCACCTACAAACATCAACGCCGTAGCCGCCAACAAGGCGAAGCCGAGAATACGGCTGTGCAGGCCAAAGCCATGCACCAGAATCGCCAGCACCGCCGCCAGGACAAAACCACCAGCCGTGGCCACGTGGGTGTTGGCGATGTATTTGTCGCGCGCGACCACATGGTGCAGATCGACCATATAGCGGCGCGGCATGGCCAGCAGGCCGCCGAGCCAATCAACCTGGCTCGGCCGACCACGCCACCACATCAAAAAGCGCTTGCCCGCGCCGATGACCGCAAGGGCCAGGGCAGCGAGCAGCAGAATAGGGAGCAGGGTGTTCAACATCGAGGACATCCTCAATCCAAAAGGTGAGGCTAGTGGGAGGGGCTTTAGCCGCGATGCTTTTCGCCTTGTCGCGGCTAAAGCCCCTCCCACAACGATTCAGCGCCCGGATCAAAAATCCTTACACAAGCGCAGCGCGTCGTAGATCGCCGCATGGGTGTTGCGCTGGGCCACGCAGTCACCGATACGGAACAGCAGGTAGCCGTCGCCGGTCTCGCTCAGGCAGGGCTGCGGCTTGATCGCAAACAGCGCCTCCACATCGACCTGGCCCTTGTTGCGCGAGCCTTCCTTGAGCGCGTAGTACAGGCGCTCATCCGGACGCACGCCGTTTTCCACCACCACCTGATCGACCACCCGCTCTTCTTTCGCGCCGGTGTATTCGTTCTCCAGCACCGCCACCAGCTTGTCGCCTTCGCGGTAGACCTTTTCCAGCATCATGTCGCCGGTCATGATCACTTCTTTCGGGTACATGCTGCGGTAGTAGGTTGGGAAGCTAGTGCCGCCCATGGCCACACCCGGTTTGATGTCGTCGGTGACGATCTCCACTTTCGCGCCTTTTTCAGCGATAAAGTCAGCCACCGACATACCGCCGAACTCGCAAATGGTGTCGTACACCAGCACGTTATTGCCCGGTGCAACCTTGCCGTCGAGGACGTCCCAGCTGCTCACCACCAGACCCTCAGCGGCGCCCCAGTGCTCGTTTTGCTCGATGAATGGATGACCGCCGTTGGCCAGCACCACGATGTCCGGACGCAAGTCGAGGATGCTCGCCTCATCAGCGCCAGTACCCAGGCGCAGGTCGATATTCAGGCGCGCCAGCTCCAGCTGGAACCAGCGGGTGATGCCGGCCATCTGGTCGCGCTGCGGCGCCTTGGCGGCCAGGGTGATTTGCCCACCGAGTTGGTCCTTCTTCTCGAACAGGGTCACGTCATGGCCACGCTCGGCGGCGACGCGCGCTGCTTCCATACCGGCTGGCCCACCACCAACGATCACCACTTTGCGCTTCGGCCCAGTGGTTTTCTCGATGATGTGCGGCAAGCCCATGTATTCACGGCTGGTGGCCGCGTTCTGGATGCACAGCACATCCAGCCCTTGATACTGGCGGTCGATGCAATAGTTGGCACCGACGCACTGCTTGATCTGATCGACCTGGCCCATCTTGATCTTGGCGATCAGGTGCGGGTCGGCGATATGTGCGCGAGTCATGCCGACCATGTCGACGTAACCGCCTTCGAGAATGCGCGTGGCCTGGTTCGGGTCCTTGATGTTCTGCGCGTGCAGCACCGGCACCTTAACCACTTCCTTGATCCCGGCAGCCAAATGCAAGAAGGGCTCCGGCGGGTAACTCATGTTGGGGATAACGTTAGCCAGGGTGTTGTGGGTGTCGGCGCCAGAGCCAACCACGCCGATAAAGTCGATCAGGCCGGTGGCATCGTAATAGGCGGCGATCTGCTTCATGTCCTCGTGAGACAGGCCGTCCGGGTGGAACTCGTCACCGGAGATACGCAGGCCCACGCAGAAATCGGCACCGACCTCGGCGCGCACCGCCTTGATCACTTCCAGGCCAAACTTCATCCGGCCTTCAAAGGTGCCACCCCACTCGTCAGTACGCTTGTTGACGCGTGGCGACCAGAACTGGTCGATCATGTGCTGGTGCACGGCCGACAGCTCAACGCCGTCGAGGCCACCTGCTTTGGCACGGCGTGCGGCCTGGGCGAAGTCACCGATGACACGCCACATCTCTTCTGGCTCGATGGTCTTGCAGGTGGCGCGGTGCACCGGCTCACGGATGCCGGACGGCGACATCAGGGTTGGCCAGTCGAAACCATCCCAGCGTGAGCGACGGCCCATGTGGGTAATCTGGATCATGATCTTGGCGCCATGCTTGTGCATGGCATCCGCCAGGTTCTGGAAGTGCGGGATGATGCGGTCGGTCGACAGGTTCACCGAACTCCACCAGCCATGCGGGCTGTCGATGGAGACCACCGATGAGCCACCGCAGATCGCCAGGCCGACGCCGCCCTTGGCCTTCTCTTCGTAATACTTAACGTAACGCTCAGTGGTCATGCCGCCATCGGTGGCCATAACCTCGGCATGGGCGGTGGACACGATGCGGTTACGAATAGTCAGCTTGCCGATCTGGATCGGCTGGAACATTGCTTCGAAGGCCATGGCGGCATCCTCATGAAACTAAGGCTTGTGGAGGGTCGTTAGCGACGACGCTGAAGCTATCGCGGCTAAAACCCTTCCCACATACAGATGTTTTTAGAGTGGTTTGACCACAAACAGGCCATCGTCGTGGCCTTCTTCCGAACCGCCATAAACCTGTTCGGCCACGGTACGCACGGCACTGCCTTGGGCTTGGAGAATCTGGTCCATGGCACCGGCAAACCAGCCGGTAAACATGTAATCGACCTTGCGCCCGCACTTGCCATAGACGTAAACGAAGGCCGAATGCTTCAGCCGCACCGACGCGGTGCCAGCAGCCAGGTCAATGGCCTCAATCTCGAACAGCCCCCAGCCGCGCTGCGACAGGCGCTTCATGTAATGTTCGAATACCGCAACGCCCGACATGCCATGACACTCGGCTTCTTTCTCACACCAGTGCCAGGCGGACTTGTAGCCGGCCTTATAGAGGATCTCGGCATAGGCCTCGGCGCCCAGCACGTCCTCGATACCGATATGGTTGTTGACGAAGAAATGCCGCGGCACATAAAGCATCGGCAGCGCGTCGGTGGTCCAGACGCCGGTTTCGTCGTCGACCTGGATAGGCATTTCGGGTGCGTGGGTGGCCATGTGTTCAGTGCTCCAGAATTCGTTGTCTTGCGTATTTGAAAAGTACCGATGGATGCCTGTGGAGCCGTAGCGAGCATGCCGAGAGCAAGGAGACCCGCAGCGACAAGCGAGAGCAGTACGCATGTACGGCGAGCTTGTCGCGAGGACGCGACGCAGCTATCGGTGGGCGCAGTAGGCTCCAGAGGTATTCATCACTCGCCCCAGACGTCTGCCAGTACGCGCACCCAGTTCTCGCCCATGATCTTGCGCACCACGCGCTCGGAATGGCCGCGTTTGAGCAGGGTCTCGGTGAGGTTGGGGAACTCGCCCACGGTGCGGATGCCCAGCGGGTTGATGATCTTGCCGAAGCTGGTCAGGCGGCGGGCATAGCCCTTGTCGTGGGTCAGGTACTCGAAGAAGTCCTGGCCGTGGCCTTGGGTGAAATCGGTGCCGATGCCGATGGCGTCTTCGCCAACGATGTTCATCACGTATTCGATGGCTTCGGCGTAATCGTCGATGGTCGAGTCGATGCCCTTCGCCAGGAACGGCGCAAACATGGTCACGCCGACAAAACCGCCGTGATCGGCGATAAATTTCAGCTCGGCGTCGGACTTGTTGCGCGGGTGTTCTTTCAGGCCCGACGGCAGGCAGTGGGAATAGGTGACCGGTTTTTTCGATTCGAGGATGACCTCTTCCGAGGTCTTGGAGCCAACGTGGGACAGGTCGCACATGATGCCGACACGGTTCATTTCGGCGACGATCTCGCGACCAAAACCCGACAGCCCGCCATCACGCTCGTAGCAGCCGGTACCGACCAGGTTCTGGGTGTTGTAGCACATCTGCACAATGCCCACGCCGAGCTGCTTGAACACCTCGACATAGCCGATCTGATCCTCAAACGCATGGGCGTTCTGGAAGCCGAAGAGAATGCCGGTCTTGCCCTGCTCCTTAGCCTTGCGGATGTCGGCAGTGGTGCGCACCGGCATCACCAGGTCGCTGTTCTCGCGGATCAGCTTCTGGCTGGCGGCAATGTTATTCACCGTGGCCTGGAAGCCTTCCCATACCGACACGGTGCAGTTGGCCGCAGTCAGGCCGCCTTTACGCATGTCTTCAAACAGTTCGCGGTTCCACTTGGCGATGATCAGCCCGTCAATAACGATGCTGTCAGCGTGCAATTCGGCTGGGCTCATCAGGCAGTCCCCTTAGCTCGGCGCGCCGAATCTTCTGCCGGCGCTTTGGGGTGAGCATATCCCCGAGGGGCTGGGCGACCCGGTGCAAAAACGACCGGGGGATTGCCGAAAGCGTCAAAGCCAAGTCGCCTATGGATAAGCCGCCGAATGTGCGGCCAACCGACTGCATGACTGAGAAAGTAGAGCGGTCAACAAGGGGAGGCGGTGACGGGAGCGCAGAAAGCACAAAGGGGAGCCTAGGCTCCCCTCTAATTGGGTGTGTGCTTTATTTTTATTATTGGGCGACTTTTATTGTTGTTTTAATCGCTTTCTGTTGCTGTCATCGCGCTCGACGACCCCAGATGGGATCAAGGGCAAACGTATTTTTTTGGTTGCTGATACAGCCATCGCCACTGCTTAAACAACTGCAATGATCCAACCGGCACACCGAGCTACCTCAAGGTAGTTTTATTCTTATCGGCCTGGTTGCGGGAAAACCCGGATCGCATACCCTTTCCAAAAAAATCTGTTTGCGACTCGTGGGTAATCTTATTTTTGTTGTGCCTTGAGTCGGTACGATATTTCTGCAGATGCTTGTTATTGTTTTTGTGCATTAGACAAAGCATTTCGCGTGCCAATTTTAAAAATTACTTATAAATCAATGGCATATAAATAACATTCAAATTTCATGACGCAAGAAGACACAATTCTGGGGCGCTGCTACTCGTTTGTGTTCCCGTTCCCGGCTGAGCGGTAACACTTTGTGCAGTAAGTTGCGCACATGGGTAGGACTGAAAAAAATGCCCGCGGCAGGCCGCGGGCAGCAAGGTGGCCACGTGGGCCTGAGCGTGTAGCCGTTACGACGGGCGACCAACCCGCCTGCCACGTTACTTGGCCGCGACCCCCTTCAAATAGGGCGCGGGCGCAGCACCAAGGTTGTTAAGCATGCGCTCGCTGTACCAGTCGACAAAATTGACCACGCCGAACTCGTAGGTCTTCGAGTACGGGCCAGGCTGGTAGGCGGTGGAGTTGATGCCGCGCTGGTTCTCTTCAGCCAGACGACGGTCCTGGTCATTGGTGGCATCCCACACCTGGCGCAGACGGGCCACGTCGTAATCGACGCCTTCCACCGCATCTTTGTGCACCAGCCATTTGGTAGTAACCATGGTTTCCTGGGCACTGATCGGCCAGACGGTGAAAACGATCAGGTGATCGCCCATGCAGTGGTTCCACGAATGCGGCAGATGCAGGATGCGCATTGAGCCGAGATCCGGGTTCTGGATGCGCCCCATCAGTTTGTTGCAGCCCTGCTTGCCGTCCATGGTCATCGACACGGTGCCCTTGAGCAGCGGCATGCGCACAATACGGTTACGCAGGCCAAAGCTGGCGTGGGCGTATGGAATCTTCTCGGCCTCCCACTTGGCGGATGACTCGGCAACGTGGTCCTTGAATGACTGGTTGGCGCGCGGGTCAGTGACGTCGTCCCACTCCAGCAGGGTATTCAGCAGCTCCGGGTGCGAACCGTTGCAGTGGTAGCACTCGCGGTTGTTCTCCAGCACCAGCTTCCAGTTGGCCTTTTCCATCAAGGTGGTTTGCACCGCCACCTTGGTATTTTCCATGTCATAGGGCTCCATGTAGTGAGCCAGGGTGCTGAGAAAGTCGTCGATGGCCGGCGGGGTTTCTGCCAGCGAGATAAAGATATAGCCGCCCGCCACCTTGCAACTCACCGGCTTGAGGTTGTAGTCATTGAGGTCGAAGTCGGCGCCCATTTCGCTGCCGGCGAACAGCAAGCGCCCGTCTAGCTCATAGGTCCACTGGTGGTAATGACAGACCAGCTTGGCCACTTTGCCCTTGTCGCTGGTGCACAAACGCGAGCCACGGTGACGGCAGACGTTATGAAAGGCGTGCACCACGCCTTCAGCACCGCGAATAACGATGATCGGGTTATCGCCAATTTGTAATGTCAGGTAATTGCCCTTGGCCGGGATCTCGCAGGTCATACCGGCGATCAGCCATTCCTTGTGGAAAATCTCCTGCATGTCGATCTTGAACAGTCGCTCATCGTTGTAGAACGGCTGCGGCAGCGAAAAGGTGCGCTCGCGATTCTGCAGCATCTCGGCGGTGGCCTTGCGTGCGGGCTCCAGCGGATCGCCCAGGCTCAGGGTGGAAGTGACGTCCATCGGTAACTCCTCAATGGCTGTCGTCTAAGACAACGGCCGTAAAAGTGGCTAATTCAGTATGGGTCTGCTGACCCTCACGCAAGGTGGCGTCGTTGCCCCATTCTGCGCCTGCCGATGGCGACTGGATGAAAGGGGAATTCGCTCGTGACCTTTTGCTTCGGCTGGCTGCGAGTGTGGCGCTGAGCGTAGGCGAAACCTTATCTACGGGCGACATGCCTGCATCCGTTTCCGACGCGGCAAACCACGGCCTATGCGGCAGGTCGCGATAAGCATGTAAATGTCGCTGGCAGATAAATGAGTCCGCCAGCCAGTACGCACAATCCGCTCCATACAAGGCCGATGTCCGGCCGTGCGGAGACGTCCATGACGACGAACGACTTCCTCAACCCGGTTACCACCCAGACCTGGAGCAACGGTCGGCATATGGTGCGGTGCGTCAAGGTCATCCAGGAAACCTGGGATGTGCGCACCTTCTGCTTTATGGCCGATCAGCCCGTGCTGTACTTCTTCAAGCCCGGGCAGTTCGTCACCCTGGAACTGGAGATCGACGGGCAGCCAGTGATGCGCTCCTACACCATCTCCAGCTCGCCATCGGTACCCTACAGCTTCTCGATCACCATCAAGCGGGTGCCTGGCGGCAAGGTTTCCAACTGGCTGCATGACAACCTCAATGACGGCGACGAGCTGCCCGTGCACGGCCCGGTCGGGCTGTTCAACGCAATCGACTTCCCTGCCGACAAGGTGCTCTACCTCAGCGGCGGTGTCGGCATTACCCCGGTGATGTCGATGGCTCGCTGGTTTTACGACACCAACGCCAACGTCGACATGGTCTTCGTGCACAGCGCGCGCTCGCCGAAAGACATCATTTACCACCGCGAGCTGGAACATATGGCCGCGCGGATCAACAACTTCAGCCTGCACGTGATCTGTGAAAAACACGGCCTGGGCGAGGCCTGGGCCGGTTATCGCGGCTACCTCAACCAGAAGATGCTGGAGCTGATTGCCCCGGATTACCTGGAGCGGGAAATCTTCTGCTGCGGCCCAACGCCTTATATGAATGCGGTCAAACGCCTGCTCGAAAGCAATGGCTTTGATATGCAGCGTTACCACGAGGAGTCCTTCGGCGCGACGCCGCCGGAAGTACGCGCCGAGGTCAAGGAACTGGCCGCCGAAGCCGCCGATGCCGATCCAGTGCCAGCCGCCGACCAGCACCAGGTGGCCTTTACCAGCACCGGCAAGAGCATCCGCGTCGACCCGGGCGAAACCGTGCACGCCGCCGCTGCCAAACTTGGCCTGCATATCCCCAAAGCCTGCGGCATGGGCATTTGCGGCACCTGCAAGGTCATGAAAACTTCGGGTGAAGTGGCCATGGAACACAACGGCGGCATCACCGACGAAGACGTGGCCGAGGGCTATATCCTGTCCTGCTGCAGCGTGCCGCAGGGTGATGTGGCGATCGAGTACTAAGGACCACAGCGCACACAGCAAAACGCCGCACTCGCCGTCAAGGCCGGTGCGGCGTTTTTGTTTGCGCGCAATCCGCTGCGCTGGGCTGTTGTAGGGTGGATGGGGGCGCCTAGCTGACGCTTTGTCCATCCACCAACCCTGCGCACGCTATCGCGGGCAAGCCCGCTCCTACAGGTAATTCAGCGCGGCTTAGAGCCTGACGCTGGCGTACGTCGACTCACCCTGCGCGCGGGTCAATGCTGCCATGGCCGAGGATGGCGATGGGCGCATCAAGTCTTCCGGCATAGGCAGCAGCGCCACCACATTGCCACCCTGCTGGCCGGCGCGCTCGTCACGCGGCGGAATACCGAAGTATTCGCGGTAGCACTTGGAGAAGTGCGGCGTGGAGACAAAACCACACACCGAGGCCACTTCGATGATCGACATGCTGGTCTGCTTGAGCAGTTGGCGTGCGCGAATCAGGCGCAACTTGAGGTAGTAGCGCGACGGCGAGCAGTGCAGGTATTTCTGGAACAAGCGCTCCAGCTGACGCCGCGAAACGTCGACATACAACGCCAGTTGGTCGAGGTCGATCGGCTCTTCCAGGTTGGCTTCCATCAGCGCGACGATTTCCTGCAGCTTTGGCTGGTTGGTGCCGAGCATGTGCTTGAGCGGCACGCGTTGGTGATCCTGCTCGTTGCGAATGCGCTCGTAGATAAACATCTCGGAAATCGCTGCCGCCAGTTCGCGGCCATGCTCACGGCCAATCACGTGCAGCATCATGTCCATCGGCGCGGTGCCGCCGGAGCTGGTGTGGCGATTGCGATCAATCGAGAACAGGCGGGTGCTGACGCCTGCGCGCGGGAAGGCTTCCTGCATTGAGGCCAGGCATTCCCAGTGCACGCTGCAATCAAAGCCGTCGAGCAGCCCGGCCTTGGCCAGCGCCCAACTACCGGTGCATACCGCGCCCAGTTGCGCGCCATGGCGGGCCTGGCTTTGCAGCCACTGCACGTGCTCGCGAGTAACGCTGTGCTGAATGTCTACGCCGCCACAGACGACCACCGCATCCAAGCGCGGTGCAGTCAGCAGACTGGCGTCCGGGGTGATCTGCAAACCATCGCTGGCGCATACCGGCAAGCCGCTCTGGCTGAGGGTGTGCCAGCGATACAACTCCTTGCCGGACAGCTGGTTGGCCATCCGCAGCGGCTCGACGGCAGACGCCAGGGAAATCAGCGTGAAGTTGTCGAGCAGGAGAAAGCCGATGGACTGCGGCGCACGGCTCTGGGGTTGTGCCCCTTGAGTGAACTGTGACATCAGGTAAACCCTCACGCGAAGCAAAGCACGGTAGTGAGCCCCTCTATAGGGTGGCTCTTCTTATGGGTCTGGGACTGCACAACACCAGATCGACAACCGGCACAACGCAAAGGTCGTGCCTAAATTGATTGGGCGTTCAATTAAAAATAGCACCGTTAGTCCAAGGCTAGTGCCACTAGGCGTTGGCAGGAGCGACAGAAGCATTCTGATTACGACCGCAAACGCCCGTTTGACGGGTGCTTGAGCATTTCGGTAGCACTGCCTAACCGGTGCTTTGTCACCCCGCTACGCAGGGTAAAAATGCAGCGGTAACGGACCAACGGTCAGGCCTTGCTCAGCGCCACTGCACCGCCCTTTTCAGCGCACCGAACACAGCTGCACCGCAATCGTGCACAGCACTCGCTACGCACCCACATTGGCCACACAAGCCTGCGTCCAACCCAGCAGGATTGCGACACAACCGGCCGTAAACCGACTCAGCACTCGACAGCGCTAACCGCCAGCCCACCGCGCGAGGTTTCTTTGTACTTGTCGTGCATATCGGCACCGGTATCGCGCATGGTGCGGATCACCCGGTCCAGGGAGATAAAGTGCTGGCCATCGCCACGCAAGGCCATCTGTGCGGCGTTGATCGCCTTTACCGCCGCAATCGCGTTGCGCTCGATACACGGCACCTGCACCAGGCCGCCGACCGGGTCGCAGGTCAGGCCAAGGTTATGTTCCAGGCCGATTTCCGCGGCGTTTTCCACCTGTTCGGGCGTTGCGCCAAGAATCTCCGCCAGCCCGGCCGCGGCCATGGCGCAGGCCGAACCGACCTCGCCCTGACAGCCGACTTCGGCCCCAGAGATGGAGGCGTTTTTTTTGCACAAAATGCCAATGGCCGCTGCGGCCAGCAGGTAGTCCACCACATTGGCTTCACTGACCGCCGGACTGAACCGCACAAAGTAATGCAGCACCGCCGGGATAATCCCCGCCGCACCATTGGTGGGCGCGGTAACCATGCGCCCACCGGCAGCGTTTTCCTCGTTGACCGCCAGGGCAAACAGATTGACCCACTCCATGCCGCTGAGGGTGGAGCCGATCACATTAGGCTTACTCATTTCCTGCAAGCTGCGGTGCAACTTGGCGGCGCGACGTTTCACACTCAGCCCGCCCGGCAGGATGCCCTCATGTTTGAGGCCCTGCTCCACGCACTCACGCATGGCCTGCCACAGGCGCATCAGTCCGCTGCGGATTTCCGCCTCACTGCGCCAGGCTTTTTCGTTGGCCATCATCAGTTCGGAAACGCGCAGACCGCTGCTCTGACAGAGCTGCAACAGCTGCTCGGCGCTGTTGAAGTCGTACGGCAATACGGTGTGATCCTGATCCAGCTGGCCGCTGGCGGCCTGTTCGGCATCCACCACAAAACCGCCGCCCACCGAGTAGTAGGTGTTCTCGTGCAACAGGCTGCCATCAGCAGCAAAGGCGCTAAGCGTCATGGCATTGGGGTGATACGGCAGATTTTCTTCGAGCAGGAGCATGTCGCGCTGCCAGTCGAAAGCGATACCTACGCGACCGCCGAGCTGCAACTGACCGCTGGCCAACAGTTCGGCGATACGCGGCTCGATGCTGCTCGGGTCGATCTGATCTGGCCACTCACCCATTAATCCCATGATCACCGCACGGTCGCTGCCATGACCAACACCGGTGGCCGACAGTGAGCCATAGAGGCGCACCTGCAACCGCGCCGTGCGCTCCAGCAAACGCCGCTCGGTCAATGCGCCGCTGAACAGCGCTGCCGCGCGCATCGGCCCGACGGTATGCGAACTGGACGGGCCAATGCCGATCTTGAACAAGTCAAACACGCTGATAGCCACGACACTCTCCTGCACGGTTGCTATAGGCAAACCATGATCAGGATTTACTCATGCCGCCGTCGCCCCACACCGACCCGCCCATGCCTAAATCCGTCAGCGCCTGACTCAGCAAGCCTGTGCGCCAGCGCGCAGTTTTAGCTGCCCCGGCAGCGAATCACGACAGCAGCATTCTGGTTGCGACGCCACGCATAGGCAGCCAAGGAAATCTGTCGGCATGATCGCGACGCCCACGGATCGGCCAGTCATCATTTGCTCTGCCCGTCCTGGTGCTCAATGAAGCGCCTGCCCCAGGCGCACCCTGACACCGCAACCGGGAGAGGCTTGATGAAACCGTATAGACGCTGGCTGCTGGCCGCCGCCATGTTTACCCCCCTGCTGGCCCAGGCTGCCGACCCGCCAAGTTGCAAGCTGGTCCGCTTCGCCGACGTTGGCTGGACAGACCTGATCACGACCAACGCCGTGACCCGCCTGCTACTCAGCGAGCTGGGCTATCGCTCGCAGGTCAAGAGTCTGTCACTGCCGGAGACCTTCAAGGCGCTGCACGACCGTGAGGTCGACGTGTTTCTCGACACCTGGCTACCCAGCTCAGAACAGGACATCCGCCCCTACCTGGACGACGGCTCGGTGGAACTGCTGACGGTCAATCTGGAAGGCGCCAAGTACACCCTGGCGGTCAACCAGGCCGCCTACGATGCCGGCCTCAAGGATTTCGCCGATATCGCCAAGTTCAGCAAACAGCTCGACAGCAAGATCTACGGGATTGAGCCTGGTAACGGCGGCAACCAACTGATCCAGCAGATAATCGATAAGAACGCCTTCGGCCTTGCCAACTTCAAACTGGTGGAATCCAGCGAGACGGAGATGATCCTGCACGTCAAACGCGCGGATCACCTAAACAAATGGGCGGTGTTCCTCGGCTGGGAACCGCACCCGATGAACAACCAGCTGAACATGCGCTACCTGAGCGGCGGCGATGACTACTTCGGTCCCAACTTGGGCGGCGCAACGGTCTATACAACCGTGCGCAAGGACTTCGTCAGCCAGTGCCCAAATGTCGGCCGGCTGCTCAAGAACATACGCTTCAGCCTGGAGATGGAAAACGACCTGATGGAGGCCATCCTCAACAAAAACACCAATCCACGTCGGGAGGCAAAAGCCTGGTTAAAAGCCAACCCACAAATACGCGAGTCCTGGTTGCAGGGCGTAACAAGACTGAACGGTCAATCAATAAAAACCGCCGAAAACCTGGCCAGCGAAAATTAATTTGTCATTTTTTTCGAACAGCGCGCAGCCCCCTACTCATCTCGCCTGCGGCCATTTGAAAAGCTGCAAACCACGCCCGGCGTGGCTTGCAGCCTTGGCGCTGGGGGTAAAAAGTCTGTTATGGTTTTTTTAGCCAACGGGTATGTCGTCGCGCAACACGTCAGAGTCGTAAACCGACAATTGCGACAACTTGAAGACTATATCGTTGAGTCAGCCGATTTCGTCGCTGTCGCCTAAGCAGGGTCGACAGACCGGGAGCCCACAGCCCCGGACCGAAGAATATATAAGAGCTGGCTCACCACTTAATGGGTGCCAGCCCAACAAGAAATTTCGGATGTACGCGCACCTCGGGTCGAGGTGTGTAAAACCCAAGGATGGGACTTCGTAACACTGCCAGAGGGTTTGGAACGCGGTTTGCAGCACGGCATAGCAAGGTTGACTCGACAGTACGCCCCTATAGCGTCCATTGCCCACAAGGCAACTGGAGCGTTGCAGCGGTTGTGCCTGAGTGCCCTGAATATGTTGCGCGGCAAGGCACGGCCCCTACCCCGGAACCCAGTAAACCCACACAGGCAAGAACAGTCGGCATCACCGTAAGTACGCCAGCTGGCGTAGGCGCGGTTCCGCAGCACTGATCTGGATGTCTACTGAAGGGGAATCATCCCATGCAGTCTGGAAAAATCGTCGTCGAAAACCTCTACAAGGTGTTCGGCGCAGAGCCACAAGAAGCGATCGACCTGCTCAAGCAGGGCTGGAGCAAGGAGCGAATTCTTGCGGAGAAAGGCGCAGTAATCGGCGTCAGCGACGTGTCCTTCAGCGTCGAGGAAGGTGAAATATTCGTGCTAATGGGCCTCTCCGGCTCTGGCAAATCCACCCTGATCCGCCTGATCAACCGCCTGGTTGAGCCTAGTGCAGGCAACGTCTATATCGACGGTCAGAACGTCGCCAAGATGCCCAAATCGGAACTCATCGATTTGCGCCGCCGCGACATGAGCATGGTCTTCCAGTCCTTTGCCCTGATGCCTTCGCGCAGTGTGCTGGACAACGCCGCCTTCGGCCTGGAAGTGGCCGGTAAGAGCAAGAAGGTCCGCGAAGAGCGCGCCATGCGTGTACTCGAGCAAGTCGGCCTGGACACCTTTGCGCACAAGATGCCGCATGAACTGTCCGGCGGCATGCAACAGCGCGTCGGCCTGGCCCGCGCCCTGGCGGTTGACCCGTCAATGATCATCATGGACGAGGCGTTTTCCGCCCTCGACCCGCTCAAGCGCCGTGAGATGCAGGACGTGCTGCTCGAGCTGCAGAAGACCGACCGCCGCACCATCATCTTTGTCTCCCACGACATCGAAGAAGCCATGCGCATCGGCACCCGCATCGGCATCATGGAAGGCGGCAAACTGGTTCAGGTCGGCACCCCGCAGGAGCTGATCGACAACCCCGCCAACGATTACGTGCGCAACTTCTTCAACACCGTCGACACCAATCGCTACCTCACCGCCGGCCAGTTGATGGCCAACAGCGTGCCGATCTACGTGCACAACGGCAAAGCCCCAGACGCGCAGACGGTTTGCCAGGAGCTGCAGGCGCTGGACAAGCACTACGCCTTTATCGTCGACGAGCAGAACAACTTCCAGGGTTCCATCAGCCTGGAAAAAATCGCCCTCCTGGTCGAAGGCGGCACCAGCTGCGGCCTCGACGGCGATGTCCTCAAGCAGATAAATCCTATCGCCGAAAACACCCCGCTGGATCAGGTGATCGAACGCCTGGTGGACAACGAAGGGCCGATTCCGGTGATTGATGAACATGGCCACTACAGCGGCGCCATCAGCAAGGGTCGCCTGCTGACTCGCCTGCAGGGAGAGTCCCATGAGTGAGAAAAAACTCGACCTGGGTAGCTGGGTTAATGACATCGTCCAGCACCTGCTGGACAACTACAGCGACGGCTTCGACAGCGTTGGCGCCGTAGTCAACGGCTTCTCCGAAGGCATCGAATGGCTGCTGATGCTGCCGCCGGCCTGGCTACTGATCGCCATCTTTATCGGCCTCGGGCTATGGCGCATCGGCTACAAGTTCGCCATTTTCACCGCCATCTCCTTTGTGCTGATCGTGCTTACCGGCTTCTGGGAACAGACCGTGGTGACGCTCGGCCTGACCTTCTCCGCCACGCTGATCAGCCTGCTACTCGGCATACCGCTGGGTATCTGGGCAGCGCGCAGTGAGCGAGTGGCGACCATCATCCGGCCGATTCTCGATTTCATGCAGACCATGCCGGCGTTCGTTTACCTGATTCCCGCCGCCATGCTGTTCGGCCTCGGCCGCGTACCGGGGATCATTGCCACGGTGATCTTCGCCATGCCGCCGGCCGTGCGTCTGACCAACCTGGGCATCCGCCAGGTGAATAAAGAGATCATCGAAGCCGGCCAATCCTTCGGTTGCACCCCGCGTCAGCTACTGTTCAAGGTCCAGCTGCCCAACGCCATGCCGTCGATCATGGCCGGGGTTAACCAGACCATCATGATGGCCCTGTCGATGGTGATCATCGCCTCGATGGTCGGCGCAGGTGGTTTGGGTAACGACGTACTGGCGAGTATTCAGCGCCTGGACATCGGCCTCGGTTTCGAAAGCGGCATGGCCGTGGTGCTGCTGGCGATTATTCTCGACCGCATCACCGAAAGCTTCGGTACGCCGCAAACCGCCAAACGCAGCAGTCTATTCAGTTGGTTCAGCGGCAAGCTTCAACGCCAGTAATCTAAATTTAACCATCACAGGGAATCGCAGATGAAGACGATTAAACAGCTCGCAGGCGTTGGCCTGCTCTCCGTGGCCATGCTGCAAAGCGCCTGGGCGCAAGAGCCGGAAAGTTGCAAGATGGTGCGCTTCGCCGAAATCGGCTGGGCCGACATTGCCGCCACCACCGGCGTCGCCATGACCCTCAGCGAAGGCCTGGGCTACCAGACCCGCAAGATCATGGCCTCGGTACCGATCGCCTTTACCGGCGTACAAAAAGGCCAGATCGACGTATTCCTCGGTTACTGGGCGCCCTCGATGGACGCCGTGATCGAACCCTTCACCAAGGATGGCGGCGTCAAAGTACTGCCCAAAGCCAACCTCGAAGGCGCCAAATACACCCTCGCCGTACCGACCTATGCCGCTGAAGCGGGCCTGAAGAGCTTTGCCGACATTGCCAAGTTCAAAGACCAGCTGGACGGCAAAATCTTCGGCATCGAGCCAGGCAACGACGGCAACCTGCTGATCGACGGCATGATCAAGAGCAACCAGTTCGGCCTCGGCGAATTCAAGATGATCGAGTCCAGCGAAGCCGGCATGCTGGTCCAGCTGCAACGCGCCGTGAAAAAGAAAGAACCCGCAGTATTCCTCGGCTGGGCACCACACCCAATGAACACCCAGTTCGACATCACCTACCTGGAAGGTGGCGATGACGTCTTCGGCCCAGACTTCGGCGCGGCCAAGGTCTACACCGTCGTGCCGCCAGATTACGAAGCACGCTGCGCAAACGTCGGCAAACTGCTGAACAACCTGCAGTTCACCGTGGAAATCGAAAGCCAGCTGATGGAAAAGGTCCTGGATAAACAGAACCCGACCGAAGTCGCCAAAGAGTGGATCAAAGCCAACCCGGCGATCCTCGACCAGTGGCTGGCCGGCGTTACCACCTACGACGGCCAGGACGGCGTTGCAGCGGTGAAAAAACACCTCGGCCTGTAAGCCACAACGCGCCGCCTCCTTTACCTGCGGGCGGCGCGGTTAGTTCAAGCACCTGAATCAGCACCACACCCGCGAGGCCACACGGCCATCGCCGGGTTTGCTGCACCCCGGATTTAACACGCAACACCGTACGACCCAGCTAGGCCCGCAAGAAGAACGCGCCAGTAACTCACTGAACTGCCACTCTCACTGACGGAGCACACCCTATGCGAAACCTGAAGAACCTCTGCCTGCAAAGCCTCGGCGTCGCCGCCCTGGCACTCGGCATGAGCAGCGCCATGGCGGCGGACAAAGCCACCCTGAAAATCGGCTACGTAAACGGCTGGGACGACAGCGTCGCCGCCACCCACGTAGCGGGTGAAATCCTCCAGAGCAAACTCGGTTACACCGTCGAGCTGAAGGCCGTAGAACCGGCCATCATGTGGCAAGGCGTAGCCCGTGGCGACCTCGACGCCACCCTCTCCGCCTG